>PAQH01000073.1 GCA_002709225.1 Planctomycetaceae bacterium | reverse complement strand
TTTTACCAAGCGAGGCCGAGGGGACTCGAACCCCCAACCACCGGATCGACAGTCCGGTACTCTAACCAATTGAGCTACGGCCCCTTTTCGCTTGTCGCAGCCCGCAAAAAGCCACGCCACCACGGCAGGCCCCCTCGAGCAGTCACAGAATATGCCAGATTTTGTCCGTTTTGAGAAGAGGTCTGTCCAACCTACCCGATCCCCAGGCGTTTTCCCTGGCCAGCTCACACGGTCCCCCACGCGTTTACTGCTGGCTCTCCCACTTTTCTTCGGCAGCGCTCTTACGGTAGTAGCGGGGAGTCAGCTGCCAGAAGTCGTCCCGTTGGCCCGCCTGGTAACGCCTCAGGGCGATTTTCGCGACGGTCGCAGCACGCGGCTCCCACTGGGTGGCCGCTACCACCTGGAGGCCTGCCGGCAACTCCCCCGCCAGCGGCCGCCGCAAACCACTACCACTCACCCAGGAGGGTACGCTTAACTGTGACAGCCACACCGCCTGGTCGACGATTTGAGGCTCGCCCGCGGCCTGCCACCGCTGGTCGGTACCGCGGTCGTACCGAGCCGAAAATAGCTCACCCCGCTGGGCATCGATCACGGTCGTCAGTGTCGTTATCGCGTCCGGCGCCTGTTCCGCAACCACATCCAAGGTCGGAATCCCCAAGATCTGGGAACCCGCAGCGTACGCTAGCGTCTTAGCGGTCGTCACACCAATCCGCAATCCGGTGAACGAACCGGGACCAATGGTACAGGTAACAAGATCCAGATCCGCGGCGGCCCAGTCGGCCGCTCGAAGCCGCGCGTCAATCAGCGGTGCCAACGAACGACCGGGCCCCGTCTCCTCGGGAAGCTCCACCTCACAGACGAGGGTGGCATCCTCCAATAGCGCAATGCCCCCTGGCTTGCAGGAAGTCTCCAACGCCAAGATCCTCACTATTTTCCGCTCCTCGCAAACAACATTGAGTTTCAGGGCAGAGGTGACCGAGCACATTCGATCACACCATCACTCGGGTTCGTTCACCCGATGGAGCTGATCCACTGCCGGCGTCAACAACTCCTGGACCTGGCCGGAAGGCCAGTGAATTATCACTTTTTCCACCTCGGACGCACTCCCCAAGCCAAAGGTGACAGGCAGCTCGGATTGCGACAAGTAACTGCGTGTGGCCGTAACCAGGCGCGGTAACACACGTCCCGCCGTGTGCACCTCAATACGCGCACCTATCCCGCTCCGATTACTACGGCTTCCTGAAAGCTGAAAGCGAATCCAATGATGTCCCAGGTCCTGGTCGTTACGCAACAGGCGCGGTGCAGCGCCTGTGGCAGTCACGAGCACGTCCAGATCTCCATCATTGTCGATATCCGCGTACGCCGCACCACGTCCCACCATCGGACGGACCAGGTCGGCACCTGCCTTCGCCGCGCGCACAGGAACAAACTCCGTCGCGCCGTCAGTGCCCGCGTTGTAAAACAACTGTACGGGCTGGGCATAGGTCTGGCTCTCAATGACTTTATTGATCTCATCTTCCAGGTGACCATTGGCAGCCAGTAAATCCAGCCTCCCATCCAAGTCGTAATCAAAGAAAAACAGCCCAAACGTCAATTCGATCTGAGTCTGTGGCCCCAAGCCGGTAGGCACCGCCGCGTCAAAAAACTGGAGCGGAGCATCTTTCTTTTGGGCGATGTAGAGCGAAGTCATTTCGTCCGCGAAGTTACCCACAGCCACCCCCAGCATGTGGTTGTTGCGGAACGGCGCCACGTCGATGCCCATGGCACCAGTCGATTGACCTCGACTATCTACCGAGACACCCGAATTACCTCCGATGTCTGTAAACTTCTGGCCACCCTGGTTATGGAACAACTGATTTTCCACTGTGTCATTAGAGACCAGCAGATCAATCCAGCCATCCTGGTCCAAATCGGCGGCCACGACCCCGAGTGACTTCGCCAGCGGAACTCCCTGGTCCGAGTTCACCGTATGCACTCCCATCTCCTGGGAAACATCGCTGAACTTACCCCCCCCGTCATTGCGGTACAGGAACGGAAAGCGACTTCCAAACGACTGCGGTTTACCGTATGCCCGCCGGTCCGTGCCTGTCAGCTTGAAGTCTTGTGCCAAATCGATTTCGCGAGACCACAAGAGGTAGTTGCAGACGAAGAGGTCCAGCAGACCATCATTGTTGTAATCAAAAAAAGTACAGCTGGTACTCCACTCCTTGTCATCGCCAGCCACGCCCGCTGCTGCGGTCACCTCGGTAAATTTCCCACCGTCATTGCGATACAGGCGATTGGCCCCCACTGCGGTCAAGAAAAGATCGGGGTCGCCATCGTTATCGTAGTCGCCGACCGCGGACCCCATTCCGTAAAATGAGTGCGCCAAACCGACTTCAGACGTGACATCAGCGAATTCCCCACTGCCATCGTTGCGGTAAAACCGCATCGTCGCGGGAGCCTGCTGCGGATCCTGATCCCAGGGCCACCGCTGCGAATTGACCAGCAACAAGTCCTGATCTCCATCGCCATCGTAGTCGATGAACGCACATCCGCCGCCCATCGTTTCCGGCAGCAACTTCTGGCCAGCGGCACCGTTCTGATGTGTGAAATTGACCCCAGCTTGCGTCGTGACATCGGCAAATATCACAGTGGGTATTTCCACTCTGGTGCGAGCCCGCAAACCGACGCGAGCAGTCACACGTTCCTTCGCTGCGGGCTGTTCTTCAGGTCGACTTAGCCACCAAACGGTGCCACCACCTGCAACCAAGAGGATCGCGATCGCCAGCAACGACCAGCGAAATGCCTGGCCAATAATGGCGTCATCCCGCTCTTCTGCCTCGAGATCGTACTCGTCATCGGGAAGTAGTTCTTCTCGGTCATCAGTCATCGTCTCACTCTCTCCCTTAAATACACAACCCTTCACAGTCGCGGCTCGCCTTATCCCCACTCCGACTCTCGCAGCCATTCAGGGAGCCTGATCTTGCGGGTCAACAAACTGATACGCTTCGTCCAATTCTGGAGCGTCTTTCCGATTCAACAAATAGACCACCAGTGAATTCGCGGCGCGATCCGCCGCTGGGTATTTCTCGCGAGCCAACCCGACAGCGCGGTCGCGCGCATTGTCATCCGGTTTGTAACGCCGGTGCTTGAGGCGGTGTTCCTCCGCTTTTTCCTCCTGCTCTAACTGGGCGTAGGCGCGATGCAAATTGTAGTGCGCGGTCACGTTCTCCGAATCGATCGCCAACACCTTGTGAAAGGTCCTGATTGCTTCTTCCAGCAAGGCACGACCGTCAGCCAGCCCCGATTCTCCGCGAGCGAATTCTCGGGTCGCTAAATCAAACTGGGTAATCCCCAGCAGGTTGACGACACGATAATCCAATCCAAAGTCGAATCCGCGTTGCCGCATCTCTGGAGTGATGTCTTCGACCACACTGCGAAAATTCTCAGCCGCCTCCGGTAAGCGCCCCTGCTGGCGATTGGCCATCCCCGTCAACCAGGCCAGCGTCCAACTCGGCGGTGCCGGATCATCACACTCACTGGCGCGGCGCAACGCCGCCACTGCTTCATCGTTACGTCCCTCTTTGAGCAGCACGCGGGCCAAATTAAGGGGACCATCGTACCGCCCCAGCTTCTCAACCTCACGAAATGCGCCCGCGGCCTGCCGCAGTTCAGCTTTGCCCTTTAACAGCAAACCGATCCCGTAGTCGTTCCAGCGTTGCCAGGGCGGAATTTCACTGGCGGCATTGGTCACCTCTGCTGCGGAGCCGGCGACGGGAAATGTCACACGATCGGTCGCCAACACGGTGATGGGAAGTTCATTGCGATATTTTTCTCCGGGTGTCAAACCTCGGATCGGGTGGTCACCGGGCTTGGCGGCGCGGGCCACAAAATCCATGTATTGCTTGTCAAACTTCCGGTAATTCAGCCTAATTTCAACCGTGACTGGTTCTCGCAGCTGGGGTGGCAACCGCAATTCGTAGTGCACAGTTTGACCCGCACCAGGTGGAATCTGGTTGTTGTAGAGCGGCACGAAAATGTCCTGCGGATTACGACGGGCAATGCGATTCCCTTCGCGATCGAGCAGAAACACATTGACAAAGTGGGCCCAGGGATCGACTTCCCGGTCACCATCCATCCCACCATTGCGCCCGATCACCTGCCCCCCACTGGAAACCGTCACCTCCAGCCATACTTCGTTCGAATCGACGGTGCCCTGGGTAAAGAGATGGCCGAGCGTCATCGTACGGATCACCGTTTCCAAGAGGTAATTACGGCCTGGGGTCAGTGTCGGCACCACCGGTCGCAGTGGCGCATGCAACACGCCATCCACGACCCCTCCTTCCTTGACACCGAAAATGTCAACTCGCATCGAGCCGTCCAGGAAATCTTGATGCGCTTGAATCACCTCGTCGAAGCGATCTCCTGACTGCCGGGAATTCAACCATGCCACGCCCGTGTTGGCACTAGGAAAGAGGTGACCGTGGATTGTCGGCTGCTCACTCCCCTCGAACGACCGGGTTCGTGCTCCGAAATCGTTGGAAGCCTGGAGCGGCATGTGGCACTTGGAACAATTGTCCACCGCCTGGGGAGGGTAATAAAAGCTGCTCGCACCGTGGCCAGAAACACCACTAAGCAGATAGGCGTCGTAGTGGTTCTGTCCTCGCAAGAACTCCCGATAGTGATTGAGTTCTTTCGGCAAATGCACCTTATGACAGGCGGCGCAAAACTCCGCCGTCTTGTGAAACGGCTTGAGCATCGATTTCTTGTGGAACGCGGGCTTCGCTTTGACCAGCGTATTGTTGATGAATTGCAGAATCGAGTTCTGACTGTAGGCGAACGGATAATGTAGCGGCTCTTCGATCACAAAGTCGGCGTTACCGATCGGTGGATTATTGATGTGGGTAATGCTGTGACACACCGTACAAGTGATGCCCGCTTGTGAGGTGGGATCATTCACCAGATCGTATTCGGGGTCATCAAACTTCCCGCTCAGGAAGGGAACCGGATCATGGCAGCCAGCGCACCAACGGGATGCTTTGACATCGCCATCCCGCTTTAACGCCACTTCACGCGTTTCACGTATGGCCGCCAAATAAGCCGGATTATTGAACGAACTGAAGTGATGGACACTGTGAAACCATCCATCGTACGCGTCGGGGTGACATTTCATGCAGTAATCGTTGTTCAGCAAAGCCCGCTCCGGGATGAACAAACCTGCGGGCGTGCGCACCTTGGAAGGCTCAAAATAGGTGACCCCCTCTTTCGAACCCACTTGATACCAGCTGCGCGGATCCTGGGACTGCAATACGACCATCGCGACCACAATCGTACCGACCACTCCCAGGTAACTGGCTCCCACCCGCCACTTGATACGGGGACCAGACAGCCGGTGCAGCCAGTACATCCACAGACACACGGCGGGGCAGATGATGTGTAACCAATAGACCGCCGAGCGGCTCAACTCGTGCTTGAGTTCAATCAAGCCTGGGATACGCACCAACACGATGCCACTCGCCAGGACCACAATCCCGATTGCGAACAACAGGTAGCCGATCTTGACTGCCCGGCGGTTCCGCCGCTGTCGGGCAGCCAACATGTGCAAGATCCCAAAGACCAGAAACGGGACCACCAATGTCAATCCGAGTACGAGATGCAAGCCAAACATGTACATGTAGAACACATTCTCGTAACTTTCGCCACGCAGGTGTCCCAATGCCGTAATACTCGCCAGGTAGAGAGAGTTGGCAGTCAATACGGCGACCAGCGCGAAGACGACATACAACAATTTCTTCAGCCGCGGACTTACCGCCCGACGGTATTTACGTACAGGTGCAGCTAACGCTGCCGGATTCAGTTTCGACATAAGGGCGTTCCAGGTTGAACCGGTGACAATCCGGAATTGGAGTTGCGCGCGGCAACACAGAAAAAGACCAGTGCGCGATGATCAGCATCTCATAGAATCAGATCGGCGCATCCCTTAGAGAAAACAACCGATCGGCCCAATCCGATGGAAACACAAATCAGACGCGCGGCGGGCGCAGCAACGCCCCTGGAAAGCCCACTCGCGAAAAGAAACGCGGCCACTCCACCCGTTCGGAGAGACCGCTGGGGGGCGAGGTGTTTGCCAATTCCAGACAGGCCTCACCGAGCCCACGGTTGGCACCTGGGGGCAGGGTGGGTGCAGGGTAGTCAGATCGACCCTGCTTGCACTGTGGTCCTTCACACGGAGGTGTGTCCACTGGCTCCTCGGTCGCGGCGGGCGGATGTTCAACCATCGACTCGCCTGCCGCCATCGACTCGCCTGCCGCCACCACATAGTCACCACAGCCAGCCTGGCTGGTTTTCACCGGCAGTAACCAGCAGCACAAAACGAGACACAAACCACCAACGGACACCCAGCCGGGAAACTTCGCATTGTCGATGAACTTCGCATTGTCGATGAAACATCGCATCGTCGGTTTGCCGCCCGGTTTCAGCCAGGCTTCCATCAGATTGACACGCGGCTTTCCTCGATACGAGTTGCGCCGCGGTAAAGTTCACCCTGTTGCGCACGAACTCTGAAAAATAGCAGACAGCCTAATGACCACGTCACGCATCAAAGCCAGACAACACCACATGTGTCATATGCTCCCAGTCTACTTTCCTGGCTGACGAACTGCGAACCGAAGACGGCAAGAATTGTTCCCGGTTCCGATGATACAAAAACCATGCTAGTGCGATCAGTGCTAACCGGCCAACCGTTGTCGACCCGTTTCTTGAACCAGACTCACGAGTTCGCTAAATCGACCAATTTGAACGCCTTCGACACCCTGTGGCGTCGCTGCAATCGAGATAACCCGCAAACCCGTACCCGCAGCATGCTGCCGCGCCAGCACATTACCGGAAACAAAACCGACTTCATTGGCTGCCACACCCAGGGCCTCGGCGTGCCGGGCAAAAAGTCCCATTTGCGGTAGGGCGAGATCACCATCCTCCGTCACCGATCGATCAAACAACGTATCCAAACGTAATTGTCGTAGACGGTGTGTAAGCGAGCGTCCGGGAATAGCGGAACTACAGGCGGCTCGTAACGGCACACCGCGCGTGGCAAGCGTCTCTAATGTGGCGCGTACTCCCGGCAGTGGCCTGAGGCTCGTCTCCCAGTCTCGGCGCCGTGGCCGACCCGCGGCAAGCACTTCATCAATCGTCCCACGCGCGAGACCAATATCGCCCAGATAGGACCGCAGGGCCTCCCAGTAATCCGTATCCGTTTCTACCGAACCCGACAGATAATCTTGGTCAAAGAGCGCAAAGAACGCCTCGTAACGGGTGTCGATACCCATTTTTGTTACTAGGCGAAACAACCAGCGTCGCCATCCAGTGTCGTCGTAAAAAACGCCACAAACGTCAAACAACAGTGCCGTCAGGGGAGATGCCCCGCCTGTTTCTTGGACATCCGTCGCGGTGTCTGGTGCATTAGCCTCCGACCGTGGCCTTCCCTGGCCTGGGTCCATTACTTTGGTCCTTTTCGTTGACGGAACGTCTCATCTGATCCGCAACCGCGAGCCTGCACTACGTGAATCCGCCGTCACCCGCTCTCACGAGGTCGCGGAGTCTAGCAACAGGTGGAAAATGACGTCAAGCCGAGTGAAAACCGACACGGATTCCGAGCCTTGAGGTTCCCCTGCTCGGTTGGCCACACCTGTCAGAAAGTCTAGCTGCGGGAGGCTGACGTAATTCGTTCATTCGGCGACGGCGAATTGATCACGGAGAATTCCAGCCACTTTGTTCCAATGTTGCGCCACCCGGTTAAAGTCCGTGTCCATCCACTTGATACCGTCACCCGGATCCACACGAGAGCGCACCCGCGAGTCCTGATTCACCGGAAACTGGCCGCTCGGCCCCTCAGCCAAGCTGGTTTCAACCGTGGGTGAGAGCAGATATTCCAATAGCTGACGGGCATTTTGGGGATTCGGACCACGGTCGATGACACAGAGTGAATTGGGGATGAACAGCGTTCCCATTTCCCCTGACCGCTGATCAGGAAACACGATTTCAACCGGTGCACCTTGTTCTCGTTCAATAATCGCATCGTCCGTATCGGTCAGACCAAACACCAACCTCCCATGAGCGACACCTTGAGCCACTTGTTTGTTACCAGGTAGTACAACCACATTCTGCTTCAGATCGCGAAAGAATGACGTCGCTTTCTGGTAGCCCCAGTGGGCAAACAAGGCCGTCGCGTGACTAGCGGTGGTTCCAAACAGGGGTTTTGCTATGCCAACCTTGCCGCGCCACTCAGGGCGCACCAGGTCGTGGATCGACCGAGGCCATTGTGGCTGGGGAAGCAACTCGCGGTGCACCAACAAAACCCGCGCGCGCGCCGCCAAACCGTACCAGTGCCCTTCCGCTGACCGATAATTGTCTGGAATCCCCTCAGTCCGGGGGACCGAGCAACTCGCGGTGAGCCCTTCCTCCACCAGCCTCAACGTGTGGACGATCTCATTATTCCAGAAAACGTCACACCGAGGACGCTTCCTCTCAAGCAAGAGGCGATTGACGAGCCCGACTGTCTTGTTGGACTCCACATCGTACTTACTCCGTACCAGAATCCCGCTCTGCTGTTGAAATCGAGTCAGAATCGGATCGGCAAAATCGTTGTCCAGGGCACAGTAGACAACCACCTCGGAATCAGTCCCGACCCGACAACCCGGCAGCCCGCCGACAGTCGCGGCCGCAGCGATGCGCCGCAAGGAACTGCGCCGTGACATGGGTTGCTGCCCCGGTGCCCCTTCTTCCATACCGTTGGCAGCGCGCAGTCGAGAGCACCGCGTCAGCCCATCTGCCATGGCCACCCTCTCCCAGTTCAGGCAACTCGCATCACCACGATAACGGGTGTTTCAGCACGAAGTTCTTGTCTACCCACTTTCGTTATTCTACAGATCATCGTAGTTTCATAGCATGTCAACTGATCTGGAACAAATGCTGGCAGTCATTGATTTCGCTACCGAAGAAAATCAACTGCCGCCGCGCGACTGGAAAGCCTGTATTGCCTGGATCGAAACCGCCACGAATGACCAGCTGGTCCCTTTGCTGGATGCGTTCGTCAATCGACCGGCGCCCCAAACAGCCGTCACCCAGAATTTGATATCCACGGTGCTGCAGCGGTTGGCGCGGCGCGCAAGCGCCATGGCAAATAGCAATGAACAGATTCCACCGCAGTACCTGGCGGCAGTCTATCGAAATTGGCAGGGAGCCGATGCGACACGTGTCTGGTTGCTGCGGTGCCTGGCCTTGCAGTACGACCACCATAGCCTGACGACGTTCGCGGAACTACTCGTCAACGATCCTCCTGTGGATGCCGCGACTGCCTTGGCGCCCCTGTTCCAATCCAAGAATTACGACGCGGCAACCTTGTTTCCACGTTTACTGGATGGGCTGTCGTATACGTCTCTGGCGGTCCTCATCCTGGATCTGGCGAACTACACCGTTCGTGAGGAACTACTCGATCAGCATCCCGCCCGAGACCGCCAAGCCGAGCTCACACGCCTGTTGGGCGGACTCGTTCACGAACTCGAGCAGCTGGACCAGAAATCGCCGACAGCGGAAACCAGGCCTGTCGATGCAGAACGTGTCTCAGAAAGTGTCTCGTTGGCGGTTTCACTCTGCGATGCGCTAGCTTTGATGGGTTCGAAGAGTGCAATGAGTCAACTCTATCAAGCCATGGAATTGCGCCACCGACGTTTGCGGCTGGAAGCAGCGGCCAGCTTGATCCGACTGGGAGAAAAGGAAGCGCAACCGACGTTGATCCAGCTGGCGGCTGAACCCGTCGTTCGTTTGCGCGCCTTGGCCTACGCTCAGGAACTGGAACTCTTTGAGCAAATTGACGAGGAGTACAAAACCCCGGTTGCCGAAGCAGAGGCGGAGGTCGCCTGGTGGCTATCTCAACCGACCCAAATGGGAATCCCGCCAACTACTTGCGAACTTGTCGATTCACGCACCCAGTACTGGCCTGGTTACGACACTCCTGTACCCTGTTTTCTTTTTCGGTTTACCTATCAGTTCGGAGATTCCGGGTACAGCAACGTAGCGATCGCCGGTCCATTAACCCACGCCTTCGCAACCAGTTTTTGTGACCTCCCTGCCGAAGATGTCTACGCCGGTTTCGCGGGGTGGCATGTCGATCACGAAGAAATTTACGAAGTGGAAATCGATCCCGCGAACCCGACACCAACCGTCACAGAGTGCCTTGGGCGCATCGAACGTCAGGGTTATGAAGTGCTCACTCCATCACTACTGGGCTATTTTCTGGGAGATCAGACATTCGTCGCCAAAGCGGTCCACGATGGCGAACCCGGCTATGTACTGCTGGAGGACGAGGAAATTTACTGGCGGCCGCAAGGCCCCACCGACCCGCAACTCCTCGCAGTCGATGCCTATGGCGTCCACAAAGGCCACAAACTCCTGCGGGCCTTCAACTGAACAGAACTAGCGCACTCCGGCAACGAAACAGCGTTTATACCGCGTCACCCGCAAACAAACGGGTGTAGCTCTCGTAACGCCGGACGTCGAGGTGCCCATCGGCAACAGCATCCTTGACCGCACAATCGGCTTCGTGTGTGTGCGTACAATCCGGGTACCGACACCGGTTTACGTAAGGGCGCAGGTCACGAAAAAAACCGGCGACTTCTTCGGCAATCACATCCCATAACTGGAACTGGCGAATACCTGGCGTGTCGACGACATACCCTCCCCGAGCAAGGGGAAGCAAGCGGCTCACGGTGGTCGTGTGTCTTCCTTTGTCGTTGTCCGTACTGACCTCACGCACCGCTAAATCCAATCCGGGCTCAACGGCGTTCAATAGCGAACTTTTACCGACCCCACTTTGGCCGGCAACGACCGTTTCTTTCTCGCGCAACACGTTGCGAAGACGGTCAACGCCAAACCCAGTCTTCACCGATGTGAAAATCACCGAATAGCCCATTTGGCCAAAGACTCCCGCCAACGGCTGGAGGTCGGCCAGATCCACAAGGTCGACTTTATTGAGACAGATCAACGCATCAATGTCGGTCTTCTCCGCGGTCACCAGAAAACGATCGATCAAATTCGGTTTGAGCGCCGGTTCAGCGACACTCACGACGATCAACACCTGGTCCACATTCGTAACCAGTATGTGCTGCCGGCCTCGGCTGGTACGACTCAAGATCCCCGTCCGCGGTTCCACCCGTTCGATCCAACCGGACTGGTCTTCACCTGGTCGAAACCACACCCGATCACCGGCAGCCACCACGTGTCGCTGATCGGTACTTAATGTCTTCAACAGTCCCCGTGTCACACACTGGTACAGGTCTCCATTTTCAGCCTGAACCTGACTGACCAAGCCATGTACCGCCAGTACTCTACCTTCAGTGCATAGCTCTCGATCCACTTCGGGAACCACTTCAAATCCGGTTGCTTCCGCATCGGCCTCGATTCCCGTCACAGTCCGACGTCGCGTCAATTCCCCCTTGCCACTGACACGTTCCCCGTACTCCAGATCTTGTTCGGCATACCCGTGCTCATGGTAACCTCGGGTAAGATTCCCCTGGCGTTTGCGCTTCTGGTGCTTTTTGCGCAAGTCCGCGCGAATCTTGTTTGTTTTGCGAGGACGTTTACTCATAGTGCCTGCGCGCTCTCGTCATAAACCTGCGCCTAACATACCTTCGAGGAACTACAAACCTTCGATAAACTCGATCCAGTTCATTTCAGGGTCCTGCGCGTACACCACACCCACCCTGCGACCATCGATTTCACGAAAGTACGGCTCGGTCAGCAAGGCAACCCCTCGCTGCTGTAGTGTCGCGCAGGTCTCCTCCAGGTCGTCGACGCGAAAGCAGACGTGCGACGATCCAAGCTGGTGGCGGTCCAGATGGCCTTCCCTGGCGGGCGGATCCAAATATTGGACAAGCTCGATCTGATGATCGCCAGGAAAACCCACAAACACCAGCCGACGCCGCGCTCCGGGAATGCCCGTGTGATCGCCCTTAGCGGATGCAACCGACTGGAGATCGTGGAACACCTCAAGCCCCAGTTCCTCGGTATAGAAACGTATCATTCGGTCCATATCCTGAACCGTCACACCGGTGTGATGAAAACCTGTAACTGCCATCAAGTTCTCGCAAATTTCCTGCAAAACTCCGAGCAACAACCCAGACAACTACACCAATCAGCGACCCATCGCACAACAACGCGCGCCAACGACAACGCGCGCCAACGACCCGCAAACGTACCTGATCGACAATGAAGGCACGATCGGCTCCATTCCGTGGGCCATCAGAGGGTACAGTATACCGCAGGTCGGAGGATTTCAGCCACGCCCGCAACGGTTCCGGGGGTCCATTCTCCGTCTGTTCGCAAGTGATGTAACGCCCCGCCCAGGATCCTGTAAACACCATTCCTTGACCCGTTCTCCGTTTACACAGCGGGGGTAGTACTGGTACGGTAACGCACCGCCCACAACCCCAGTGGTCCATTGAACGACTTGAATCCCACTGCTGTAGATTAACTTCCATGGAGCTGCCGCTCGACGTATCGCCTGCCGTGATCTCGGCAACCGCCTGCGCCGCACTCGGCCACCTCGGTTTGTGGGTAATGGCCTACAATCAGGTCCACGGGCGCATTCAGCGACACCATCTCGTACGAGGGTTGAGCCGAGTAATCATTGTGGCGACGCTGCTACTTCCGGCATGCTGGTGTGGCTACTGCTACCTGACAGGAGCGAGCTGGCTGGTCTCCTGGTCCTCCAGCAGCCACCCGATACTCGTCCGCGGACTACTCCTCGTTTATCAAGTGACAGCCGTTTACATCCTCTGCCACTGGCTCATTCAGCGAACGACCACACCACACCGCGGCAGGCAGACCGTGATGCAATCCCGCACTATCGATTTGGCCGACCCCGCAGAACAATCTCCTCTGTTCCCGGAAGAACCGCCCTGGTTCATGCGTATCCCTGGAAATCAGTTCACCCATCTCGAAGTAATCGTAAAACAACTGCGTTTGCCGCGCTTGCCGCGAGCCCTGGACGGCCTGACCATCGCACATCTTTCCGATCTGCATTTCGAGGGAAAACTCCCACGGGCTTATTTTGAACAAGTTATTGATCAGACAAACGCATTGTCTGCCGATCTGGTAGCAATCACGGGTGACCTGGTAGATCGTCCCGAGTGCCTGAGCTGGATCGACACGACCCTGAACCGATTGACAAGCCGTTATGGGTGTTTCTTTGTACTGGGTAATCACGACCTCAGACTTGGAAATGTCACGCCCCTGAAACAAATGCTCACTCGGGGAGGCGCGATCTACCTCGGCGCCGGCCAACACCGGCTCCAAATTCATGAACACTCAATCTATCTGGCGGGAAACGAAAGGCCGTGGTTCCCCTTGGCCGAAAGCATGCCGGCGCCGGCCGATGCCGATTTCTCGATCCTGCTGTCGCACTCCCCTGATCAGGTGAACTGGGCCCGCCAACAGGGCTTCGACCTGATGCTTGCCGGGCACACCCACGGTGGGCAGATACGTTTTCCGCTATTGGGTCCAGTCATCGCCCCCAGTCAATCAGGTGTGAAATACGCTGGCGGCACATTTTTTCAGCCACCGACCCTATTGCACGTCAGCCGGGGTATATCAGGGCTGTTTCCGATCCGCTGGAACTGCCCACCGGAAATTACCCGCCTGGTCCTGAAGGCTGATTGAGTTGCAACCGCCCGGAGGCCCACGATCAGGGAACCGGTTGCGAAGACCGCAAAAATGCAAACAGATCGCGGACCTGCTGATCATTCAGACGTTTGAGAAGTTCCTCCGGCATCAGTGACTGACGGGTGGCCGCAAGCTCTTCGATCGTGTCGCGGGGCAGAATCGTGGTTTGGCCATCCGCTCCCCGCAAAACAACCAGCTGGTCATCCTGGTCGACAACAAATCCGGTCAACACGCGACCATCCTCGGTAATCACTCGGTAATTCTCATACCCCTCGCGAATCTCCAGGCTGGGATTGACCACATTGACGAGCACGCGTTGTAAATCTTGACGCTGAAACGAGGTTAGATTGGGGCCAATCTCCCCGCCTACAGTGAAGAGCTTGTGGCATTTACCGCAACTTTGCATGTATAGTTGCTTGCCGTTATGCGGCACTCCTGAACCCGTCCCGATTACCTTAGTCAGACGTTTGATCTCCGACAGCATTTGTGAAGTCGTCGCACCCTGCACCTTACCAAAGTGCTTGATGACGAGCGCCCGCAGCTGCTCATCCTCATGCAACATCATCTTGCGTACCATCGCCGCGGGAATGGTGTCAGCCTTGATCCGCTGGGTTTCGACAGCGGCGAGCAGTTGCAGTGCCCAGCCACGGCGGCTACTTAATAGAGATTGGGCTGCCGGCCGCACAGCCGGCTTGAGGTCGGGATAAAGGGCAATCACACGTTCAGCAATTTGCGGTGCTTGAAACGCCTGCAGGGCGGTCAGGGCGGTAATCTTCAACGACGGATCGTTCGTACCGCCAACCAACTGCAGTAGCAAGGACTCGACCTGAGGTTGCCGGATCTCTCCGAGGATTGTGACCAGTTCGCGTCGTTCCTCCAGCGGGGTCTGGGAACTCGCGATCCGGCTCAACGCTTCCTGCAGCGCCGTTGGATTTCTCTGTCTCAGGCGTAGACCGAGCGATGCTCCACCCGAATCAATCACCGCATCGACAAGTTCTGACGGCCAGGCTCCCAGCGATCTCCCTTGAAACGCGGTCTCCAACGCGGTCAAGAGTTGTTTCGCGGCGGCCCCGTCGGGCGCAAAACCGAGCAATTTCGCACAGGCCAACAAATCGGCTCGCTTTCCAGCGCGGGCGTAACGCCGCATAACACGTTCCAGCAAATGTTTTACCACGAGGGGTTGCCGCCAGAATGTCGTATTCTGAAAAAGTTGCAGCACCTGATCGCGACTGGACTCGGCATGTGCCTCAATGGCCCACCACAACAGTAACGGGATATGAATGTCGTCGACATCGGCGCTACGGGTAGCCAGCTGCGCGACAATCGGTAAACCGTGTGATGCTGGCAGTCGCCGGGCGGAACACGCCAGCTGGCTGCGCACCTGGACATGGGATTCCGTCGCGGCCAGTTTCTCTAATTGAGCCGCCTCTACGGTCGTGACCCGACCGTCATCGGCCAACAGACGTACTGTCCACAAGCGGACATGCGGATTTTGATGCTCCAACAGTGCCAATGCGGTGGGGCCGTTCAACCCACCAGAGAGGTGTAGTGCCCAGAGCGCATCGAGAGATGCCTGGCCTGTGCGCTGAGCGAGGATCTCCATGAGCAGGGGCACAATCGAACGATCACGCCGGTCGGCCAATACGCGAAGTACCGTCTGCCGGACCCATTTGTTGGGATGCTCGTCCGCAAGCAGTCCGACCAAAGCCTGGGAATCGAGTAAGGCGATTACGGGACGCGTCAGCCGCCTGGTTGTTTTGCCACGTAATCGATAGATCCGTCCCGTCTCTCGATGAATGCGGCCCTGATAGTGGCTCGCATGGTCGATGCGTTGTTCGTAGAGATCCGCCACATAGAGCGCACCGTCGGGACCCACCTTGATATCGACCGGTCGACACCAGGGATCACGGCTTTTCAAGGGGTGCCCCAAGTCACGCGTTTGATAGGAAGACCCCTGCGGTTCCACCTGACTATACACCACATGGCCCTGCAAGGGGCCGACTCCAAACAACTTGCCATGGTAATTCGCCGGCAGTGCGCCACCTTCGTAAATTACGAACACGTGCGTAAAACGCTGCACGGCGTGGTGCGTCATCCAGGGAAAGTAACCAAACGTGTAGGGGTTCGATAGCTGTCCATGCTTACCAAATCCCTTCTGAAAGTAGCCACCTTGGACGTAGTGGAATCCGCGCGTGTTCCCGCCGTTGTGGCCGGAGTAGGCGCGCCCCTTGGAATCGATCTCCAGCCCGAATGAATTGCCACCACCTTCGGCAAAGATCTCGTAGCGCTGACTCTCTGGGTGGTAACGCCAGATCAACTGTCCCAGCGAGCGAACCGGCGGATCCTGGGAACCGTATTTACGAATCGCAGCACTGACGGTACTTCCCTGACAACCGTACAACCAGCCATCGGGCCCCCACTGGAGACTATTGGCGATCGAGTGGGAGTCTTCCAGACCAAACCCTTCTAATAAAACCTGCGGATCGGAGTCGGGAACATCATCTCGATCACGGTCCGGGTAGAACAGCAAGTACGGAGGATTCAAAACGAACACCCCTCCGCGTCCAATGGCAAACGACGTCGCCAGGCTGAGACCCTCCACAAACGTCTTGTGCTGATCGTAATGACCATCCCCATTGGTATCCTCGTGGATCGTCACTTTGTCGCGGCCGGGATAATGGTGCGGAGGTGGAGGAGGGACCTTATCGTAGACGGCGCGCAAGTACTTGTCGCGGCTGACCATCTTGAGACCTGCGGGATCTGGGTACTGGAGATACTGAAGTACCCACAACCGCCCCAGCGCATCCCACTTCATCGACAATGGTTGGCGGACAGCCGGTTCACCCACAGCAAGTTCCAGCGCCAAGTCGTCGGGAACGTCCATGCGACCCATCGACTCGGTCGGCGGCAGCGGACGGTCCTCGGGATTCAAACGTTTGAGCGAATCGAGGACAACTTGCGCATCTTCACTACGACGAAACCGCGTTACCGCGGCCACTCGAGAACGCTCGGACAAACGTGCCCAGCCGAGGTCGTCGCCGGGTGTCGCCTCCCATTTTCCCTGTAAACGAATCGCCTTCTTGCCAACAAACAGGACTGGTGCCGCCACGTTGAAATTAGCACGGCTCTGGTTCTGGTGAATGCGTATCGCCACCAGGTTCGCCTGCCCGTAAAGCACGAGTCCCGCTTTCAAGGCAAATCGTTCGCTGCGGCCCAAGCCGCTGCGGTATTCGGGTGGGAACGTTCCCAGGCTACCCACGCGCTGTCCGTTAAAGTAAATTTCGCGGGCGTCATCAACGGCCTCGACAAAGAGTTCCGCCGACGTCCCTTCCCAATCCTCGGGAATCTCCACCAGGCAACGAAACCAGGAAAACCCACCCTGGGAAACGTAGCGTCCCGAGGTCAGGCGTTTCCAGGAGGCCGGTACTTCTTCCAGTTTCCATTGACCGTCTCCTTCTGCCGCGGCGCCGGTCTCGGAAACCGTCGCAATCTGACAAACCAGGCCTGCCCAGAGCGCGACCTGGATCCAACAACCACCGGTTGAAATCCGCATAATTATTCTTCCAACAGGGAACCTGCCGCCGGCAACACAATGCCCGTCACCTAAGGCAGCGGGTGAAAATCAAGATGTACTGTTATTTATTCAACGCCGATGAAATCCGCTTATTATTCGCTACGGATGGGATCCGCCTGCTTCCAAGGAAGTGGACAAGTCTGATCAACGCGTGTGAAGTGGTCCGCCGGAATGGTGACTTCAAGCGTGCCGACCGCCTGGGCAACCTGTTCCAATCGCTTGGCACCCACCACCAACGAACTCATCGCCGGCTGCGCCAAAGTCCAGGCCAACGTATATTGAACCATCGGAATATCAGCTTCACGAGCCAGGCCTTCCAGCACTTCCAGCTGATCGTATAACGCGGCGTCACGATCCCAGACCCACTGCGGTTTTTCCGCCGCCCGCGAGTCAGCGGGTGGCTCCGCATCCCGGCGATATTTCCCGGTCAGCAAACCACCCTGCAGTGACTGATAGGGTGTCACTCCAATCGCATGCCGCGCGCAGAACTCCAAATCGTAGTGGAGTTCACGACGTAGCAAACTGTAGGGAATCTGGGAAGAAACTACCCGGGGACCACCCGATCGATCGGCTAACCAGAGCAACTCACACAGCTGTCCCGCATCGTGATTCGAAGCGCCAAAATAGCGTACTTTCCCCTGGCGAACCGCCACGTCCATCGCCTCCAGGGTCGTCTCCAGCGGCGTGTGTTTGTCAGGCCAGTGGATAATGTAGAGATCGATGTAATCCGTCTGCAGTAAGCGCAGGCTACGCTCCAACTGATGCAAGATGTGTGTTTTCGACAACCCACGATCCTGTGGACCCGGTCCCACCGGAGCACCCACTTTCGTCGCCAACACAACTCCATCGCGGCGATCCCGTAAGGCCTTTCCAGTGATCTCCTCCGCCACACCACCGGCACTTCCCAAGACGCGCTGATACCCTTCGTAGACGTTCGCCGTGTCGATAAAGTTAATTCCCAGGTCAAGCGCGCCATGGACGAGTTCAATCGCCGCGGACTCAGGAACCGGCTCACCAAATGTCATCGTCCCCAGGCAAATGGGCGAGACCAACAAACCGCTGTTACCTAACGTTCGATATTGCATAAGGACCTGGCTTTCTGATGAAAAACGGGCGTCCCCCAGGGACTTCACCATCGCGTCGGTTATTGTGGCCGATTCCCTGTCAAACCGCCACAGCCGGCCACTCACTGTAGCTCACAGAACGCCACTCGGATATCGCCCCGCCGCGGACCGCCCGGCCGCTCTCCGACCGCAGGGTCGCAACACCGTAGGGCACTGCCGAGACCATCGTAGTGTATGATGGCCAGGCTGGTATGGTAGCGGCAGGGTGAAGCAGAAAAGCCTTCCAGCCACAGAGTACCTGGCCCGCTGTCCGGTGTCCGCCATTCCCCGTGTGTCTGGCGGCCCGCCTCGCGTTTGATTCCCACAGACCGCGTCGCCTTTACCGGCGCCCCTTGGCAAGGAGAAAACTATGGTCCGTTGCTGGCTGACTCGTGGCCTCTTGGTCGCTCTGATGGGGACTACCCTGGTAGCCCACGCGGCGCCGCGCAACATTGTGCTGTTCGTAACCGATGACCAGGGTCTGGATGCCGGTTGTTACGGGAACGCGGTGATACAAACGCCCCACTTGGACGCCTTGGCACGTGATGGCACTCTCTTTCACAACGCGTTCTGCACGACCGCCAGCTGTTCCGCCAGTCGCTCGGTGATTCTGACCGGTCTGCACAATCATGCCAACGGGCATTACGGACACCAGCATCGTTATCACAAATTCAGCAGCTTTGCGAATATCGGCAGTCTGCCGGTTTACCTGACAAAAGCCGGTTACCGTACGGCGCGGTGCGGAAAGTATCATGTCGCGCCTGAGTCGGTCTACGCGTTTGAAGAGGTCATCCCCGGCCCCACTCGTAGCCCCGTAGTAATGGCCAACCGTTGTCAAACCTTTCTCAAACAACAAAGCGAACGGCCTTTCTTTCTCTACTTTTGCACGTCCGATCCTCATCGTGGTGGTGGCACCGCGACCGAACTGGCACACCAACCCAATCGCTTCGGGAACCCCGCTCCACAAAGCAAAGGATACCCAGGTGTCCAGGAGATGCGTTACGATCCGGCCACTGTCATTGTCCCTGGCTTTCTTCCCGACACACCTACCTGCCGTGCTGAACTCGCTCAATACTACCAGTCGATTTCGCGAATTGACCAGGGACTGGGCCGTCTGGTGGAATTGCTCAAAGCGAACGGACATTGGAACGATACGCTCGTTATCTACATTTCGGATCACGGCATCGCCATGCCGGGCGCCAAGACTACGCTCTATGAAGGCGGTATGAGATCACCCTGCGTTGTGCGGAATCCGTACAACCAGCGTCGCGGCGTGCAAACCCAGGCGATGGTGAGCTGGGTCGACCTGACGCCAACCATTCTCGACTTCGCCGGACAGCTGAACCGCCAGACGGGTGCTCTGCCGACCGCCCTGCTGACGCACCTACCAAAGGCCCCTGCTGGTAGCCAGCAATCCAAGGCCACCGCCCGGGGCACTTTTCACGGCCGCTCCTTTCTGGAGGTTCTGGAGCGTGAACAACCGCCCGAATGGGACCGCGTCTACGCCTCTCACACCTTCCACGAAATCACCATGTACTATCCGATGCGCGTCGTCCGCGGGAAAAAATTCAAACTCATCTGGAACCTGGCCTATCCACTCCCCTTTCCCTTTGCCTCCGACTTGTGGGCCGCGCCGACCTGGCAGGCCCAGTTCCAACTCGGGCAACAAGCTCCCTATGGTGCCAAGACCGTCGGCAGCTACATTCAGCGCCCTGAGTTTGAACTGTATGATCTGGAAAACGATCCGCACGAAGGCTCCAATCTGGCAGCCAGCAAGCAACATGCCGCGATCCTGACCGAGATGAAACAATCCCTGCGCAGGTTCCAGAAGCGCACAGCGGATCCATGGATTTTGAAGTGGAACTACGAGTAACCGCTGGACAGCGTGGCCGGCTCTACCGGCCAGTGACGCGGTCCCAGTTGCAGCTTCAGCCGACCCCTGAACGAAGCCGCGAGGCCGCTGCCGGGGCCACGCAGGCGCCGATTCAAGCGGTCGAACGGATTATCTGGGTCCCGCTGGCGTTGCGGCCGACACCCGAGCAATCGCGTTCAAGGTGGCGTTTTCTTGCAGCCGAGTGAATCAAGAGTACGCGCACGCGCGGCAACAACTCGGGCTACCGCCGGTGGTACCTCTCGTTCTATCCTCAATTCCACTCGACGACGCATGATCGCTCATGTCGGCCAATATCTGCAGGAAACGAGCGCCCGCTGGCCCGCTGCGCCGGCCATCATTGGCGCGGAAACCAGCGTAACGTTTGGCCAACTGGCGGAACAGGCGAACCAAATCGCCGCCGCGCTGATCGACGTGAGCCCCTTGACCAAATGCCCGATCGCGGTGCTCCTGCCGCGTGCACCTGCTACCGTCGCCGTATTTCAGGGTGTTCTCTGGAGCGGCCATTTTTACGTGCCGCTCGACCCGCAGTCACCCCGCGAACGGCTGGGCAAGATCCTCACCGACCTGTCACCCCTGGCTGTGGTCCTCTCGCAGCAAGACCACTTACATCTGGCCCCGATACTGCCGCCCCACACCAGTGTGATCGAACTCGAAGCGACCTTGTTGTCCGCACCGACCGATATCCGTAAGACGATCCAGTTACGGATGGAACAGACCATCGATACCGACCCCGTTTATCTCAAGTACACCTCGGGGTCGACAGGTCATCCCAAGGGAGTTGTGCTGCCCCACCGAGCGGTCACCGACTACATCGAATGGGCCGCGGCGACGTACCAGCTCGGTCCCGACGACGCGATCGGCAACCAGGCAGCCTTCACCTTTGATGTCTCTGTCCAGGACATCTATCTGTGTCTCAAAACCGGCGCTCCTTTGTATCTGATACCGGAATCCCATTTCTCGTTTCCGGCCAATCTGGTGGACTACCTCAGCACGCACAAAATCAGCTACTTCTGCTGGGTACCCTCAGTGCTGGTCAGTGTGTCCAAACTCAATTTGCTGGCCGGGGTCGACTTGCCGCAACTGCGGTGGATCACCGTGCTGGGTGAGGTGATGCCAACCCGACACTTCCAATACTGGGCGGCTCATTGTCCCACCGCCACACTCGTCAACACCTACGGTCCCACCGAAACGGCCATCGCATCGACGTATTATGTACTCGACCGTGCCTTTGAAGACGATCAGCCACTTCCCATCGGCACCGCCTGCCGCAACACCGAAATCTTGATTCTCGACGAACAACAACTCCCCGTAAGCGATCAGCAAACGGGAGAAATCTGTATCCGCGGCAGCAGTCTGGCCCTGGGATACTGGAACGACCCCGAAAAAACAGCCCACGCCTTTCCAGAGATCGTCCATCGCAAGCACTACCCCGAAAAAATGTACCGAACCGGGGACCTGGGTTATTGGAACGAACGTGGCGAACTCATGTTCGTCGGTCGACTCGACACCCAAATCAAGCACCTGGGCTATCGGATTGAATTGGGAGAAATCGAATCTGCCGCCAGTCGAGTTGTCGAGATTCACCGTGCTTGCGTGCTGTACGACGCCTCCCGTCAACAGCTGATCCTGTGCTATGAATCCGGCCGTGAACTCGATCGCGGCGCACTTCGTAAAGAACTGGCAGAAACGCTGCCCGCTTACATGTTGCCCCGCGTGCTGCTGCACATGCCAACCTTTCCCCTCAACCCCAATGGCAAAGTCGATCGCCAACAACTGCAATCCCACTACCTGTCTCAAACCACCACGCCCAATGGGATGGCATGACGGAACTCACTCAAACCATTCACTCGATCCTCGCGGAATTGAGGCCGGAAGCCGATTTTTCGATGTCCGTCGACTATTTGACCGACGGTCTGCTCGATTCGACTGACATCGTATCACTGGTGGCGTCTCTGGACGCCCGCTATGGCATTTCGATCGAGGGAACTGACATCCTGCCAGAACATTTCACCAGCGTGGCGACGATCGCCCGTCTCCTCGGCAAATACGGAGTTGCCTCGTGAACTTCACCTTCCGGAACATGCGCATCGGGGGCCTGCTGGTAGTCGTGCCGGAAAACGAATCGCGTTATGCCGATGAATGGGACAACTACAATTTTCCTGTCGCCAATTCACGAAAACTGCAGAACGTGATTGGCATCGATCGGCACCGCCTGGTCACCGAGGGAACGTGTGCGTCCGATCTGGCACTGTTTGGCTTGCGGCATTTGATCGACCGCGGCGACCTCCAGCCGGACGAAATTGATGGTTTGATCCTGGTCACCGAGACGCCCGACTACTTCATGCCACCTACCAGCAGTGTGATTCAAGGCAAACTGGGCCTATCCCAGGATATGTGGTGTCTGGACCTCAACCAGGGGTGTGCCGGTTTTGCCGTCGGCTTGATTCAGGGCTTCATGATGCTGCAGCAGGAGTCGATCAACCGCGTCGTCCTGGTCAACGCGGATACACTCACGCGCACTTGCTCCCCCCAGGATCGCAACGCCTATCCACTGTTGGGGGATGCCGCCTCGATCGCCATCCTGGAACCATCCGCGGATCCCGCAACCATCCACGCGAATCTGCAAATGGATGGCGCGCAACACGAAAAGATCATGATCCCCGCTGGAGGCTTCCGCCTACCATCCACTCCCGACACCGCGCAAGTCGAACTGGCCAGTGACGGCAACTACCGCGGCCAGGACCACTACCACATGGATGGGATCGCGGTACTCAATTTTGTCCAGAATCAGATTCCACCTTTGATCGAGAACCTGCTGTCCACTGCGGCGACCAGACTGGACGAGGTGGACTGGTTCATGTTTCATCAACCCAATCGCTTCATGCTGGAGAAGCTTGCCGATAAGCTGGGCGTCCCCAGAAAAAAACTTCCCAATGATGTAGTCGAGCATTACGGTAATGCCAGCAGCGTAACGATTCCCACAGCCATCACGCATACACTAGGAGCCGGTTTGACCGAGAACACTTACAAGATGTGCCTCTGCGGATTTGGCGTCGGTTTGACCTGCAGTTCGCTGTTGTTGCAAATCGGTGGCCTGCGTTTTTGCGAGATGATGGATTATCCGTCAGCACAGCAGGAGACCGCCTGAGGTCACGAGAATTCACCCAGCGAGCGTCCCCACACCGATCACCACATACCGCGCGTGCACCAGCTAGTCCAGATCACCGCAGAGGAGCCAACGCGTTGCAATCGTTCTTCGAAAAGCTTGCCGAGTTGTTAGGGGTCGAAGCCGGCGAAGTCCAGGCCGAGAGCGTCCTGGACTCCTTCGACGAATGGGATTCACTGGGTGCGTTGACCGTGGTCAGTATGATCGATGAGGATTACGGCGTGACTGTCCTGTCGGAAGAACTCGCGCGGCTCTCCACGGTCGGCGAACTCTGGCAACAGGTGCAAACCGGCCAGAGTGGCCCGGGAGCTAACGGCGCATGAACGTAGATCGCCTGCCTATCGACTCAGACGTCTTGGGCGCGAGTGTCCTGCAACTCGACGTCTCCGACGGCATCCACGACCTGTCGGCCGTCGAAGCGGACTACCTGCAAAACCACCGACCGGGATATGTCTTCTGTCGGGTACCCGTGGAAGACCTGGCCACCAGCAGCCAACTCGAATCCCACGGGTTCCGTTTTGTGGAGTTCCAATTACGGAGCGAATTGCGGTTGAAGAAACGGTACCCAGTCGCCGCATTCCCGTATCGCTACGAACCCGTGGCGAACGACGACGAACTGCAGACCGTCCAGGCAATCGCCGCCGAGACTTTTGTCGACGACCGCTGGACCGTTGACCCTCACGTCAATGCGGCGAGCAGCCAAGCTCGTTATCGCCGTTACCTGGAAGCCTCCTGGCAACGCGAGGACGAATACCTGCACAAACTGACCAACCCACAGACGGGAGAAATCGTGGGCTTCAATTCAGCGCGCCGGCTGGACGGCTCCCGGGTGCAGTTGCTGCTGGCGGGTATCGCTGCGCGTTACAAAGGAGGTGGCCTGGGAACCATTCTCAACTATTTCGTGTTCAATGATTTTCTGGAGCAGGGTTTGCGCCGGATACGCACACACCATTCGGGACGCAACTACGCGATTCTGAACCTGGAGCTGGGTCATTTTCAGTTCCGCGTGGTGCAGACGTTTGTCGTGCTCCGCAAGTGTTACGAGCGTCCACGCGGCGGAACAGCCTGAGGCGTCCATTTTCACATTGCGTCTGCCGCGACAATCGGCCACACTCAGGCGTCATGAGTCAAACATCCGACCCCTACGCACAAACCGATGCATCGTTTGTGCCGCCGCCGCGCGGCTGGCGAGAGACACTGCGACACCTGGGTCCAGGAATGATCCTGGTTGGGTCCGTGGTCGGATCGGGTGAACTGTTGATGACCACCAAGTTGGGCGCGGTCGCCGGGTTCACGCTGTTGTGGTTTATCCTGCTCTCCTGTTTCATCAAATTCGTCGTTCAGGCAGAAGTGGCCCGGCACACCATTTCCAGTGGCCAGACATTCTTGCAAGTGTTCAGCACCTTGCCGGGCCCAAGCAGCCCGCGTCCGCTGTGGCTAACGCTACCCTGGTTGACCACCGTAGCCATCGCCAGCGTAACGGCCGTCGCTGTCTACATACAGTTGCCCACCGACTCGCAGACACTCGGAACAGGCCTGCTACTAGTTGGCGGCGCACTGATCACCGTCTGCATCGCGGCGTTGATGTTCCGCACCGCCTCGCGGCGCCAGCTGCAAGCGGGCCAATTCCACCAACCTCAGGTCAACTGGTTTGTCTGGCTGTGGTTGGCCTCGATGCTGCTGACCTTCGTCAACTCGGGTGCGATTCTAGGGGCCGCCGGTCAGGCGGTGCAAATCGCATTTCCGCTGTTCGGCGAACACGGTGCTCGAATCTGGGCAATGCTGGTAGCCATCGTAGCGGCGGTGTTGCTGCTCAGTGGCAGTTACCGCTCACTGGAAAAAACCCTGGTGGTGATGGTCGCCACCTTCACCCTGTTGACCGTCGTTTGCACGGTGATGCTGCAGTGGACCGACTATGCCATCAGCTGGCAGCAGCTGCAGCACGGCCTGTCCATGAGTACGCCGTCGGCCAGCACGATGACTGCAGACGCTTACCGCGATGTCGTACTCATCGCCCTGGCCGCGTACGCGGCGACAGGTGTCGCCTACGGCGAGATGTGGAGCTATACGTACTGGTGCGTGGAAAAAGGGTACGCGCGCAATGTGGGCAAGGTCCAGCCGGGAACCGAGTGGCCGCAACGCGCCCGGGGCTGGATCCGCGTGATGTACACCGATGTGCTGTTAACCATGGTGGTTTATACCGCGAGCACCATCTGTTTCTATCTGCTGGGGGCGGCCATTTTGTACCGCAACGGCCCGCCTCCGGATGGCCTCGAGACGCTGGTGATTTTGCGTGACATGTACACCGAGAGCATGGCCGACTGGGCCGCCACCCTGTTCGTGGTGGGTGGCTTCTTCGTCCTGTTCAGCACCGTGCTGGCCGGCACCGCTGGCTTTTCACGTCTGCTGACCGACGCGTTGGGCATTGTCGGCGTGGTGAACGCGGAACACTATCCCACCCGCCTGCGATTTATCCGCATCTTTACAGTGGTGATGTTGGTGATGTTCTCGATCGCTTACTGGCTATTCGAAAACCCACCCCAGATGCTAGCCGTCACCAGCAGCCTGATCGCCGCCGTGATGTACCCCATCCTCGGCCTGGGCGCCCTCTATTTACGTTACCGACGCGTCGATCCCCGTATTGCCCCCGGCAGCTGGACAACAGCCTGGCTGTGGATTTGTGGCCTGGGGCTGGCGGTCATCTCACCGGGCGGGATTCTACTGACGCTGGCCATCAAGTTTGAATGGATCGCGGTGGGTGCCTAACCGGGGTGGTTTCGCCAGTACCCACAATCGGTCAGCGATCGGTGGCCGCCTGTAAGGTCGCCGCTGGCTCCGGCAGCGGTGGTAGCCCTTCCTCTAGCACACCGCGTGCACGACGCCACAACAACAGGCCCTCGACCATCATCCAGGCCTGCAGCGCCAGGTTACCTAGTCCGATCGTACCCAGCAGGTAGTTTTTTTGCTCTGCGGCCAGCCAACCACTGTTGGCGTTGAACAATTGCCAGCCGAGGGCCCAAGCGGGCATCAGCAACATCACGGCCATTGGGCCGGCGGCAAACCAGACAGGTAAGTTGCGCCGCCAGAGATAGAACACGATCACCATAAACGCCAGACCGGCCAACAACTGGTTGGTGGCACCAAACAGCGGCCACAAGATCAATCCCCCCGTCCCCACCCCTTTGGGACCCGGCACCATGGCCATTGCCGCACCCAGTGCGACCGCCAAACCGGTGGCTGCGTACTTGTTAGCAAGGGGAGTGATTTTCAGCGTCGCGCCCAGCTCTTGCAACACATAACGCTGCAGACGCGTCGCCGTATCGAGCGTGGTCGCGGCAAAACTGGCGACCAGCACCGCGATGATCCCTACCGCCAACTCGCGGGCAATACCTAGCGAACTGACAAAATTGGCTCCGCCATCGACAAATGCGCCCACCTTTTGCCCCAGACCAAACGTAGCCCAGGAACCACTCGGATCGTACTTGGTGTGCCACGCCGCCAGCCCAGTCAACGTTTCACCCTCTGCGGCGCCGTTGGGCACACCCATGCCCACCCCCGCACAACAGGCCAAAATTACGATTACCGCCAGCGCCCCTTCCAGCAGCATCGCGCCGTAACCAACGTATTGGGCATCGGTCTCCATTGACACCTGCTTGCTGGAAGTCCCGCTACTAACCAGGCAATGAAACCCGCTGATCGCACCGCAGGCAATCGTGATAAACAAGAACGGCATGATCGGGGGGGCTCCCGCCGGGGGCTGTTCAGCGACCATCGGCGCACTGGTCACCAGATCCGCTTTCCCACTTACCCCAGCGACCAGTAATCCACCGACCAACAATACCAGGGCAACCATCAATTGGTGGCTGTTGATAAAGTCGCGCGGTTGCAGCAGCGTCCAGACCGGCAGGACCGAGGCGATAAAGCAATAGGTCATCAGGACAAGTGTCCAGACCACCACCGGATTGCCGACCGGTAAGGAGAGCGGCAGATAATAAACTCCCAGGTAAATGCCCAGGTAAAGCAGCGTCAA
This sequence comes from Planctomycetaceae bacterium, assembly GCA_002709225.1. Classification (GTDB taxonomy): domain Bacteria; phylum Planctomycetota; class Planctomycetia; order Pirellulales; family Pirellulaceae; genus UBA9264. The sequence continues at coordinate 8,848 of PAQH01000073.1, read as the reverse complement.
AGCGACCAACGAGGGTATCAACAGGCCCCCCCCTTTACGGTACACCCAGAAACCGACTGCAACCGCAATCGGAATCTCAATCCAGACCGAAAGCACGGACTCCGGATACAGCTTGAAAATGGTGGCGATAACCAGTCCAAAGATGGCCAGCACAACCGTCAGGGCGAGCGCCAGAATCATCAGAAACATGATCCGCGCCCGCGGCGAGATCAACCGCCCGGCTACTTCACCGATCGTCTGCCCTCGGTTTCGCAAACTGACCACCAACGCACCAAAATCGTGGACCGCGCCAAAGAAAATCGATCCCAACACAACCCACAATAGCGCCGGCAACCAACCCCAGAACACGGCAATCGCCGGACCCACAATCGGTCCCGTGCCCGCGATGCTGGTGAAGTGGTGGCCAAAGATGACCTCTTTCTTGGTGGGAATGAAATCGACATCGTCCCGCAGCTGCTGACTGGGCACGAGCGCGTCGGCATCCAAACCGAAAATCCGCCGAGCTAGCCAACGCCCATAGGTGTGGTAGGCGACAATAAATCCGACAAAAGACAACACCGCGACTAGGAGCGTAATCATGAGCGAACCTTGGCGTCTTGGGGGCAACTTGGAGGCAACACTCGCCCAGACAATGGTGGTCCTATTGTATACGCCATGCCAGAGGACGCGACAGCCGCCAGCGCGGTGGACTTCCCCCTGCGCCATCCTATAATGGCCGCCATTGTGATCACGTAAACAGGGTTCGCCAGGTGTCGGCGGCTCCTGCGACCTGCCAAACATCGCGCGAGGTTTCCCGCGGAAGCACGCGTCAGCAACTCAGTTGAGGGGAAACGGGAAGTGCCAGAAAACGTTGTCATCATTGGAAGTGGTCCCGCCGGTTTCTCGGCAGCCATCTACGCTGCCCGCGCTAGTCTCAACCCCCTGCTGTTCGAAGGGACGGCAACTCCTGAGATGATCCCCTTGGGACAATTGGCCTTCACCACGGAAGTGGAAAACTACGCCGGTTTTCCGGCGGGCAATATACGCGCGTTTGTGGAAAGCGCGGTCGATCAGGACCGCCACTGGAACCTGCCCCCAGCGGCAGAACACGAACGCGACGGCCAACCGCACTACGCGGTCCAGGGGGTCGAGCTGATGGAACTGATGAAGCAACAGGCGCTCAACTTTGGCACCCGCGTAGTCGGTGAGGACATTGCGGAAGTTGACTTCTCCGGAAAACCGCTGAAAGTGATGACCGCGGGTGGCGAAACCGTGGAAAGCCATACCGTGATCGTGGCCACAGGGGCACGTGCCAACTACCTGGGACTGCCCTCGGAAGAAAACTTCAAGAATCGCGGCGTCAGCGCCTGTGCGGTCTGCGATGGTGCCCTGCCACGGTTTCGAGATCAGCCATTGGTGGTCGTCGGAGGGGGTGATTCGGCTGTCGAGGAGGCCACCTACCTGGCCAAGTTCGCCAGCACCGTACACCTGGTCCACCGCCGCGACCAGCTGAGAGCCTCCCAGATCATGCAACAGCGAGCCATGGAGGACCCGAAAATCGACATCGTCTGGAACCACACCGTCGACGAGGTGCTGGGCAGCGATAGCGACGGAGTCACCGCGGTACGGCTCAAGAGCACGGTCGATGAGACCAGCCGGGAACTACCGGCTGGCGGCATGTTTCTGGCGATCGGCCACACCCCCAACACCGATTTTCTCAAAGGGCAACTGGAAATGAACGAGGAAGGTTACATCCAGTGGTCGCAGGCCTTCCGCACGTCTACCAGTGTGGATGGTGTGTTCGCAGCGGGCGACGTGGCGGACGACTATTACCGCCAGGCAATTACTTCTTCGGGTACGGGTTGCATGGCGGCCCTCGACGCAGAACGCTGGCTGGCTGCCAACGGACTGTAAACAATCGCCACTGGGAGGGGCCCCACAGACCTGATCAGGGCGCCTACTAAGGGCCTGTTTTCAATTCCAGCGGGCTGAGTTTTCCATCGCCCGAAACCTGAAAGATCGCTTTGGCGCGCGGATCCACGACCAGTAGTTGTTTTCCCTGCCAGGCCAGACCGACCGGGTTGACTAGCGGTTTACCCTGTACCCAAGCTTGCGGCTTGCCATCGGCGGGAACTTTCCAGATCGTTTTTTTGTAGCCGTCGGCGACGTAGGCGGTGCCCGCTGGATCGAGTACGACGGTATGCGGAAAACTGAACGTTCCCTCGTCGACAATCGTCTGCGGTTTGTATTCGGCGTCAAACCGCAACAACTTGCGACCCGATATCACCCACAGCCGTTGCTCGGCATCCAGGGCCAATCCGCGCGGCGCATTGACGCGCACCAGACGTTCAGGAGCACCACCTGTCGCGGGTACTTTCCAGATATGGCCGGGGCGTTCCAAATCAGCCACCAACACATTGCCCTCACGGTCAATCACCATGTCCATCGGCATACCGATGCCAAAATCCTCTTTCTTCTGGCGGGTCAACCCAGTGGTCTTGCCAGCGTCATCCAGCCGATAAACCTCCCGCGCACCGGTGTCACCCGCCAGCACCTTTCCCTGAGCGTCGATCTCGACACAGCGGACCCGATTGAGGGGCGTGCGAAAACGGCGCGAACCAAACGAGAACAAAGACAATTTCTGCTCTTTGATCTGCCATACGCAATGGCCGTTCAAATCGGCCACAAAGATCCCCTGCTGTGGTGTAACCGCGATCGAAATCGGGTAGACCAGCGCGGTGGGCCGCGGCTCAGGCTTGTCTGCCGGTGGCTCCTGGGCCTCACTGGCGCCGCACCAAATCAGGCCGGCCATCAACGTTCCCAGAATCACCGCTCTTGTTAACCGGTCGCCCATCTGAACTCCATCCTCCACAAACCCAGGAAATCGCTCTCGCGGCGCCTCAACACGCCCCAGAAACTACCCAGCTTGCAGGTCCATCCGCAACCCCGCTCGGCCATTATTCGCCAAAAGTTTCCGACAAATCCCGCAGGTAGTCCAGCGCCTCCTCCAGTTCGCTCGCCTCCACGCCCGTCTGCCGACCGTCACGATCACAGCGGGCAAGCAGCATCAGCTCTTCGTAGTTTTCCGACTCCCGCAAACGGCGATGGGCGCGTTTTCCAATCGTCCCATCCAACACCTGATGCGCCACCATGTGGTATTCGATGAGCCACGAGGTGCGGTCGGTAATCAGGCCCTGCAGGGCGTCCAGAGCTACCGCCACGTGATCCGCTCGATCGATCCCCTTGCCCACATCGTGCAACAGAGCGGCCAGCAGAAACTCCTCATCGTAAGGCAACTCATCGCAAGCCAGATCAAAGACCTGCAGACTGTGGTAGAGGGCATCCCCTTCCGGATGATGCTGGCGACTTTGCTGCACGTTTTCCAGCGGTAACAACAACGCTTCAAAAACCTGATACGGGTCGAGCTGGTCATTGAGATCGGCCAATTCTTGCTCCAGCTCAAGACCTTCATAGTCCTGTTTGAGCAATTGTTCCAGCTCAGCAATGCTGGCACGCTCCATCGGTTTGCCAGTAATTGAACTCTTGGAAACATAATGCGCCTGGTCCGCCGCGTAGATAGTCATTTCAAACGGAAACCGACCGCGGACGTGCAAGTGGGTAAACACACGCGTCTGGCCGCGTTGATGCACCCGTTTTCGCTCCAGGTCCAGGACACAACCTTCTTCCTGCAGCACCAGCGCCACTGCCTCGATACTGTTGGAAAACAGGTGCAGGTCGATATCGGATCCCTGCCGTACATGCCCGGTCAACACGCTACCTATCAGCCGCGGTTTGAACGGCCGCAACAGCCGCATCATCCGCAACGCCTCCAACCGCATATCCTGCAAGTTCTGTGTACGTTGCCGACCCTCGTAAAGTCGCGCCAGAGCTTGTACCTCATCCCGAATCTCGGCATTACTCGGCAAATCAGCCGGCTTGACCCACCCTTTATGTACCCGCCTGGCCGCCTTAAGTTTGGCGCGCAGGTATTCGGACTCCTGTCGCCGATACAGCAAGCAGGCGGCCTCCCAGGTAATCTGTCGCCGCAATCTGGAAACACTCATGAACGCGCGCCGAGCAGGCCAGGAGTCCGCACTGGCCAGGAAACGAAAACACCGCCGACAGTTGCAAGTATAGGGCCCGCCATTTCGCAACTTCAAGTGCCAGCCGCTGGCAGGCACCTGCCGTAGAACCCTGGCGGCCAGGGGCCCGTATCACGGATCAGCGCCGCCGCGGAAGACGTGAATGGCATGGACCTTTCCAGACATGCTCAGATAAACTAGCGGCCCGCGAGCGGGCTCCACCGAAACTGTGTGATCACGCTCGCAACCAATTCACCACAGGCAAGTTGATCCTACGACGCTGACACATCAGCAACGAAAGCTGCTATGGAAATGGACAAACTCGTCGCGCTCTGTAAACGGCGCGGATTCTTGTTTCAATCAAGCGAGATCTACGGCGGACTCAATGGATTCTGGGATTATGGCCCCTTGGGTGTCGAGCTCAAACGCAATGTCAAAGAAGCCTGGTGGCGAGACATGGTCACCGGCCATGATGACTTGAGCGTACCGGAAGGGGGACCGTCATCCTTTGAAATGACCGGACTGGATTGCACCATCATCATGCACCCCCAGGTCTGGAAGTGCTCCGGCCATTACGATCTTTTCCACGACTTCATGGTGGATTGCCGTGAATCAAAGCGTCGCTACCGATTTGACCAGATACGCGGCCGCTGGGCAGAAGCCAAGGGACAACGCATCTTTGTCACCACTGCCGTCGCCGCCGCTGAAGAACAGGCGGATGTGGAGCGCCGGGCGCTAAAATACTTCAACCTGCGATCCAAAGACGCGGACAGCATCCACTGGGACGGCGACTTCCGGCCGCTTCCGGAAATCGACGAACCCTCCCAGGTCCTGGCACCCGACGCACGTGCCCTGGATACCTTAACCGCGCCCCGCGAGTTCAACCTGATGTTCAAGACGACGGTCGGCGCGTTGGGAGGCGAGGAGGATGCGGCCTTCCTGCGTCCAGAAACCGCCCAGGGCATCTTCGTCAACTTCAAGAATGTGCTCGACAGTACGCGCGTCAAAATTCCTTTTGGCATCGCCCAAAGTGGTAAGAGTTTCCGTAATGAAATTACACCGCGCAACTTTACCTTCCGGTCGCGTGAATTCGAACAAATGGAAATCGAGTTTTTTTGCCACCCGGACACCTCCCACCAGTGGTATCAGTACTGGCGGGACCGCCGCCTGCAATGGTACACGGCGCTGGGACTTTCCGACGAGCGTTTGCAGTTACGTGAACACGACGCGGACGAATTGAGTCACTACTCAACCGGAACCGCGGACATCGAGTACGCCTTCCCGTTTCTACCAACTGGTGAATTCGGGGAACTCGAAGGCATCGCCCATCGCGGCGACTTCGATCTGCGCAGCCACATGGAAGGCAAACTGGACGAAAACACCAATCCCCTGCAGGTCGCCTTGGGCCCCGATGGCAAACCCAAATGGCGTGGCAGCGGTAAGGATCTGACGTACTTCGACGACGAAGCCTGGGAACGGGAAAAAAGTGAGCTCGGGTTCAAGTCGTTCAAAGAATATGTCAAGCAACGTCAATCCGAACCGCAACCCGGTGCTCCTTTCCAATACGTACCGCATGTGATTGAGCCCTCCGCCGGCGCGGATCGCGCCACCCTGGCGTTTCTCTGTGAAGCTTATACGGAAGATGAAGTCCCGGACGAAAAAGGAAAGCTGCAGACACGTACCGTGATGCGATTTCACCCTCGGCTGGCCCCCATTAAATGCGCCGTATTTCCGCTGGTGCGGAAAGATGGCCTGCCCGAAGTGGCGCGCGACCTATATCGAACACTCAAGGCCCAGATGGCGGTCTTCTATGATGAAAAGGGAGCGGTAGGCAGGCGGTATCGACGGCAGGATGAAATCGGCACACCCTATTGTCTGACCGTAGATGGACAAACGCTGGAAGACCAGACGGTGACGCTCCGCGATCGCGATTCGCTGGAGCAGTGCCGCATCCCCCTCGATAATTGTCTGGCGGAGCTACAACAGCGTATCGGCTGACGGTGACCGCGGCGGAAGATTCATCAAGGGTCCCTCGCTAAGCTACAATCGGCGCTCGTCACTGAACGAACACCAGCGGACAGAGCGAGCCGAATAACCAACACTGGGGCAGTTTCCAGGCGATGAAAACGCGTATTCCGCTCTACCAGCTAGGCCTGTTTGCTAGCGCGGTTGCGATCGCGCAACAGTTTCCCAGGACCGCAGTCCGCTACCCGGGGTGAACCGCCCTCTGTGGCGGCCGGGTGCCCGCCTTCGTATCCAGCCCAGCAGGACCAACGCAGGCAACCGCTGTGTCGGACAGCGAGAACTCACGGGGTTCAGACCGTGTCTCCCTTGGCAACCGCCCGCCGCGCCATCCAGAGCAGCGCCGGCGAGGCAACAAAAATGGAACTGTACGTCCCCACCATGACGCCGACGACGAGGGCAAAGGCGAAGCCGTGGATCCCGGCACCACCGAACGCGTAGAGGATCACCACCACAATCAAGGTGGTCAGGGAGGTCAGCAGCGTACGTCTGAGAGTCTGGTTGATACTCGTGTTAATCATGACCTCGGTGATCGAGGGACTCTTTCCTCGGACCTCGCGAATCCGATCAAAAACGACAATGGTATCGTTCAACGAATACCCGACGATCGTCAGGAAGGCAGCCACCATGGGAAGACTGATCTTAAACTCTTCGATCATCAACCAGCCGAGGTAGTCGGCCACAAAAGCACTCAGCGCGATCGCGCCCAGCGTAATCAACACATCGTGCAGCAAGGCAACCACGGCCGCCAGACCATAAATGACGCGTTGAAAGCGAATCCACAAATAACCAACAATTCCCAGCAAACTGGCGAACAAGGCCGCCACCGCGGTAGCCTGCATGTCGCCCGCCACGCGACCACCAATCGTACTCGATGACAGCCAGATGGGTTCCTCGGCAAAACTCTTCTTGAGCTGACGTACCACAGTCAAAGCCTGGTCTCTGGGCAAACCAACCAACGTCACCCGCCAGCGCGACTGTGAATTGGGGTCACTGGCACGCCAGTTCGGATCCACACCCGTCGAGCCATCCTCAGCGGCTTTGGCGAGTTGAATATTCCCTTCGTCGAGGAGCTCACCGTCAAACACCGTCAACGGAATATTGACCGCCTCGGCGGCGTTGCTTAATTCCTGCTTCAGGATAATGCCGTTAATCGGATATTCTTTGTCAAATTCGAGAACACCAACAGTATCCACATTGCCTGCTGGCAACGCCGGACTCGCTACCGGCTGCTCCACATTCGCCGCCGGAGCGGCTGCATCTGTTGTGGACGCGTCCTTGGCTGGGGCTGTCTCCTCCGCCGCCGCGGCTGAGGGCGTTTCCTCCTGGGCCACCGCCGGAGCAACGACGAATCCTTGACGGCGCAAACTGGCAATACGTTGCTGGGATTGATCTCGCAGCGCGCCGTCCCCACTGGCTGGCTTGGTGGCGTCCTGTTCATCGGCAGCCGCTGGTGCTGCGGGCTCGGAATCCGCCGAACTCGGCACGTCCGTGGTAGTCGGTTCCGCAGTCGCCTCACCGGCGACAGGAGCCTCTGACACCCCCTCGCTCGATACCCGTTCAACTTGTTCGAACGTGCTTTCCTTTACGGTCACCTGGTAATGCACAAACGCGGATTGCCCGTTCTCCCCTCCACCAAAACCGGCCGCCTCTTGTAGCTGTTGCTTGAGAAAGCTAACCCCATCGACCACGTTTGCGTTGCCAGCTGGTCGGTTCCCTTCCTTGATGGGGACCAACAGCGTCTCGGCACCGTTGTCCGCCGTTTGTTTCACCGACTTCACCGACTCACTGGGGATCGTCGTGTCCAACTTCCAGGCCACGTTGCCGGGCTTGTCTGCTATCTCCACCTTGGAGAGCGAGTACGTCACTTTGGCACCGTCTACGGTTACCTTACCGAGCAACTCCCGGACAATCTTGCGCACGTTGGCCGAGTTGTCATACTTTCCAGCCTTCTTGTCCAGGAACATGGTCACTGAAGTGCCACCCAGAAAGTCGATATCAAAGATCGACGAACGTCGTGCTGCGACGGCTCCTAATCCGACGACAATCACGAGCACAGAGAAAGCGGCCGCCAGACTCCGTTTGCCAATAAAGTCGATCTCCGTCGCGCCCAGAATCTGAACCATATTGAGTTTCGTCAGATAACGCTTGCGTTCCCAGAGGTTGAATACGACACGAGAACAGAAAATCGCCGTGTACATACTCATCATGATTCCCAGAATCAACGTGACCGCAAATCCACGGACCTGGTCGGTGCCAATCGCGTAGAGAATGATGGCGGTAATTAAGGTCGTGACATTGGCATCCACGATCGTCGTCGTGGCCCGCGCGAAGCCATTGCGAATCGCCAGCCGCAAGGCAGCCCCTTTCTTCAGCTCTTCCCGAATACGTTCAAAGATCAGCACATTGGCATCGACCGACATACCGACCGTGAGCACCAGACCTGCCAAACCGGGAAGCGTCACCGCCGCTTTGAGCAGGATCATCAGGGCCAGAATAAGCACCAAGTTTAAGAGTAGCGCCAAGCAGGCAACAATTCCTGCGAACCGGTAATAAAAGACAATAAACACCAATACCAACGCCAAGGACCAGCCGATCGCATGCTTGCCACGACGGATTGTATCCCCCCCCAGGGTCGCACCGATCTTGTCTTCACTGATCGGGTTTTCCTGCAGAGTGGTCTGCAACCGCCCCGACTGCAACACGCCGACAATCAGATTAACATCTTCCTTCGAAAAGCTACCCGTGATCCGCCCCTGATCCCG
>PAQH01000072.1 GCA_002709225.1 Planctomycetaceae bacterium | reverse complement strand
CACGCCAATTTCAAGTTATCGCGAAGCGGAGAGGTGATTACGCTCACCGCTGGCCGGATGCTGGTCGACCGCATCGAGTTTGCAGAACAGGTCCCCGACGTCTCACAGGGCCGGTTTCCGGAACTCACGAGTCCGCTCAGACCACTCAAGCCAACCCCGGGCAAACCCAATCGTCCTTGCGACCAACCAACCGAGCAGGACGACTGAACGAACAGGCGATAGGATATCCTCCACCACCGAGTTCGGCGCGTGACCGGTCCGGACAGCAGAGAATACGCCAGCGAAAAACCATGTCCTGGAAAACGACGACACGCTACTGCGGACCCCAGGCGTGGACCGCCGAGACAATGCGTGGCTGCGAAGACTGGATCACCTGTCTCGATACGCGTGATGTGGGCGAGTTGGAAACAGCCGTGATGTCGACGCGACATGTACCTCTTGTAGCGTTAACCCAACAGGACATCCAGCTGCCAACACTCGGTCCCAAGTTGCAGGCGCTGCAACGTGAAATCATCCTCGGTCGAGGCTTTACGTTGCTGCGCGGGTTGCCGGTCAACCAATTCGATCGTGAGACCATTGCTCGTATGTATTTTGGAATCGGTTGCTGGTTGGGAGACGCAGTACCACAAAATGCAGCGGGGCACCTGTTGGGACACGTCAAAGACATCGGACACGATCCACACAATCCGCTGCACCGTGTCTACGCGACCAACTACCGACATCTTTTTCACACCGACAGCGCAGACATCGTCGGTCTACTTTGCCTGCACCCGGCCAAACAGGGCGGCCAAAGCGCGGTCGCCAGTTCACCCAGCCTGTACAATCACATGGTGCAAACTCGACCTGAACTGGCAGCGGTACTGGCAGAGCCTTTTCACATCGACCGCAAAGGCGAAATACCTCCAGGGAAAGACCCCACCTACCAGCTGGCAGTCTTTCATCACCATGCCGGACTGCTGACCACGGTCTACGCCCGTGACTTCATCACTGCAGCCCAGCGCTTCGAACAGGTTCCCAGGTTGACCGACCAGCAACTCGAAGCCATGGATCTGCTCGATCAACTGGCTGCCAGTGACACCTTCCGTCTGGACATGGACTTTCAATCGGGAGACATCCAATTCTTGCACAACCACCAGATTCTCCATGCCCGCACCGCGTATCAAGACCACCCGGAACCTGCTCGCAAACGCCATTTATTGAGGCTTTGGTTATCGGCACGCAATGGGCGGCCCTTGCCGTCTGCGCTCGCCGAACGTTACGGTGAAATTGAAGTGGGCAGCGTGCGCGGCGGAATCCGTGTGGCTGGGCAAACATTGCAGGCTCCCCTGGAAGCCGAGTAAGATCCGGCAAGCCAGCGCCCGGAGAACAGGCTGCGCATCGCGCCCGGCCACAGCGTTCAATTGACGTCCGCTTTCACTACACTCCCTACTCGCAGTAAGCTCTAAGTTCGTCCCCTCACAAACTGAACGTTTCCAGTTCTTGGTACCGAGGCGATTCTCAAGTGACATTGACGCTCCACCCTAGCTGTTTGGCGCTGGCCACTGTGATCGTAATGCTCGCCGGTGCGCTGATGTCGCCGCCGGTTCACGGACAAGCGGCAAACCATGCGCAGGCCGCCGCTACGCTCTGGACAACCGGGGATTCCCTGTTGCCGGCCTGGGGGTTTTTTCCCCTACGACAAGCCTACGGCGGAACCAAGCCACTGGGGGGGCGGGCAGCCTGGTGTGCGGCGGGCAATCAGGGGCAATTGACTTGGGTTGCTGATGTTCCGGTGACAGGAACGTATCAGGTTTGGGTACGTCATTATGGTGGCTACGGAAACGTGCAGGTACTGCTGGATGAGCAATTGGTCACCGGCGGACGGGGTGGCCCCAGTGGTGGACGGTATGTTTGGCGGCACGCAGGACAGATCGAAATTTCTGCGGGAACCCATCATGTCGATCTATTGGTTTCCCGGGGCATGTTTGACGCCGTCCTGTTGACGACCGACCGGATGTTGAATCCCTCCCAGCAGACGCTTCCCCCACCCTTGAAAAAACCCGTCTTGCGCGCGCTGCGAACCTACCGTGACGACGCCCATTTGGAACCCGCGGCAGGGAAATACGGATTTGTGCTAGGGTGCCACGACCTGTACGCAGAAGCACTTTACGATTGGCTTCCCGACAAAGTCAAACCACCCCGGGTGGACCGGCTGTCTCTCTGGGGAGCGGCCGGCCAATACATCAATGGCACCCTGGCCGTCCGCGCGCTAACGCATCTCGATGCACTCAGGGTTTCCTTGCCACAACTGGTTGGCCCGAACAACAACACCATCGGATCGTCTGCGATCGACGTGCGCGTCGTTCACGTGCGGCCGCGAAAAAACACCCTGTTTGAGAGTGGCCATTCCCAAGTACTCGTCCCTGAATTGCTGCTCCGCGACGACCGGACTGGCTGGCCTCCCAAAGGTGACCAAGGGGGATATGGTGGCGGTCAGTGTGTGACCAGAATTCCAGCCCACCAGAGCCGGCAGCTGTGGTTGACCGTCCACATACCCACCAACGCACCCGCTGGTAGCTACCGCGGAACCCTGGCGCTTACTGCGGCCAGTGTACGACAACTGCCCGTCGTACTGGAAGTGTTGCCTGTCGCTTTACAACCGGCGAAAGGATACTACGGGATCTACCACCGCAGCCAACCAGTTGATCCCGACAAGCCATTTTACGTTTCGCCCAAACGTTATCTGGCCGAACTGGAAGACCAGGTCCGCCACGGATTGAATGCGGCCACACTCTATGGCGGTTTTTCCACACTCAAACTGGCCCGTCAGGCCGGGCTCTCTAGAGCTCCCTGCCTGATGCACTGGCCCGACGGAAACGCAGCGCAACAAGTCCAAGCCGCCAAACAAATGGGATTTGATGACCTCTACTATTACGGTGTCGACGAACCCACCCAGCCGGCACAAATTGAGCGTTGTCGCCAGGAGGCCGAGCGCCGCCAGCGGGCCGGATTACATATGTTCACCGCCATTAACAGCCAGGCGGCACAGGCTGCCACGCGGGATTTCATCGACCGTCCGGTCTACAACATCTACGTCTTTGGCGGCAAGCAAAATAGCGAAGTCACCTATGTCCGCCAACGCGGATTTCGCCCCATCTCCTACTGGGTGAGTGCGACCGCCTACCCACTCCCCTACCGCGCGCTGACCGGACTTTACAACAAAGCCTGCGGCTACCAGGGATCGAGTCCCTGGGCATACCAGGACTACCCCGACCAGCGGCTCTACGACCCCGACCAACCCGCCCACAAAGTCACCTATCCGGACGAATCAGGCCTTCCCATTCCCACGCTGGCCTGGGAAGCGCACCGAGCAGGCATTGACGACGTTCGCTATCTGGAAGCGCTCGATCGCGTCCTGGCCGCGGCCCAGCAAATCGAACCGGGAAAAAGGCCACCGGCGCTGGCCACCGCACTGGCGGTAGCGCAACAGACACGGAAACAGCATTTTGAATCAATCGACGGCCGCTGGTTCGAATATTTATGTCGAATCGCACCTGGTGACTTGCAGCAAAGTCGCCGCGCTCTGGCCGAAGCCACCGTACAGCTACAACAGGCGCTTCCCAGGTAACCGCGCCGGAGTCCGTCGGCCGCCCGAGCGGCGCCGCACAGCCAACCGCACCACTACAAACGCAACCACGCCGCCAGCCCAATAAGCCCGAGTACCGTCCAGAGCAAACTGAACAGACCTCCACAGCCAATACCAATCGCCGCGTGTACGCTGCCCTTGATAACGGGATTCTCTTTCCGCGCTCTGAGCCCTTTCAGACCCAGAACGAACGCCGCGATTCCGATGGGCAAACCGAGCAGCGGGAGTCCGCTGAAGATACCGAGATAATAGGCGGTCAACGCGTGTGGGTTCTTGTACGGAATCATCCCGCCCGTCGCGTCGCCTTCGGCAGATGGTGTGGGGGTCGTGGAAGCCGAAGCCGCCGGAGGCGCCGCAAAGGGGTTGGACTCGGAATCCACCACGCTGGCAGTAACGATTTGAGGTGGTACCCGGGAACTGGGATCTGTTGGATCTGGTTGATCGAGTGCGGCCTGGCGGTGACAGAAATCAACGGCCGGCTCCCAGGGACCCAACTGCGAATCTGCAATCGTATCGGTTGCTGTCAGCTGATTGGCTCGAAAATCGGCCATCACCTCTGCCAAGGTCAATGGCCCAACCACTTCTTCCGCCCGCCTCAGAAAATAGCAACCCATACAGTAACCCAGGGTAAGAACAATCAGAACAGGGACATACCGCCACCAGGTGATCGCAGGAAGAAACTCGTCCCGACCCGGTGAATACCTGCAGGTGATTGTCGCTCATTCTCAACACAAATCAATGTACCGTTGCCCTGCATCGATCCGGGAACAGACGGGCAGTCAGCCCGCTGGACAAACATGCTGAGAACGCGGGTCACACCGTCTCAACCCTGCGCTCCGCCGGTACGGCCTGCAGCGCGGATCCAGGGGCATTCGACATCAGAAATGCCAGCCGACAGCCGCCGCGACACAAACGGTGCCAGGGAGCTCTGATCGTCCAGCAAGTCACTCAATGTTTTCCGTAGGTCCCGTCGTCCTTGTCTTGTGCCAGCGGTGGAAAACAAGCGTAATCAGCGGAACTGGTGTGATACTGAACTTCCAGAACCTCAAATAGTTTTTCGAGATGCCCGGACTGGTCCTGGCTGATCTGGCGGGGATTGTTTTCCCGAAAATACTTGCTGATTTTCTCAATTGCATGATCAATTTCCGCGCCGCTGCGGGGAAAGAAGTCAGGCTGCCTGACGACCTCTTGCGCGGCCGGCACAGCGGCGGCCGCCGCACGGCTCGTGGGAAGCTCGAGTTTCCCGGTCCACGGCTGGCCACTGAGCAGGAAATGCTGGTCGTCAGGGACACCCTGAATTCTGGCGTCATAGAGCAGGTAAATACTTTTGATTGGTTGTCGCGCGCGGATGGGCGGCATGTTGCGCTGCCAAACCGGATGTGGGGAACCGAAGATCAGATGATCGAACCGCCGCAGCCGGGCTGGTAACCAGCCGTTAAAACCGACGACCTCAGTATCAGCACCCCCCACATTGCCGCGCGGTTTCCAGAACACGTTGTGATGGCAGGAGTGATTAGGACCCTGCAGTACGATGCTCCAGTAGTTGCCCGAACAAAAATTACCAGCAATCGTCGCACTGACTGGCGAATGCCAGCAGTGGAATGCATAGCCCTCACCGGCAATGATCGTGTTGCCCAGTACACGCAGGTTGCGACTATTCCATGGCAGGTCATGGCGTATGCCACCTGCCATGTACATACTATGCCCGTGCGTCCCTTTCCCCTGATGTACCATCCTGTTGTTCTGAAACAACCAGTTGTACGCCGGCCCGCCGGCAAACCCGTTCGAGTTGAAAAACGTACACCCAACAATTTCGCTGTGACGCGAACTGTAACTGCCACCGCCTTGCCGGTGGGCATTCGCATAGTCACCCCCGATCCACAATCCCTGAATACTCACATTATCAGCCAGTGACCAGGTGGGACTGGTAAATTTCTCATCCGCCGAAATCACCACGCGCCCACTGCGAAACGAGAGATCAGCTGCCCGAAAGACGGTTTTCTTGTCCGGATTGGGGCCCGCAGGTGCAAACCGGCCGTCGAATACATAAAACCCCGGCCAGATCGTCACCACGTCGCCAGCTTGAATCGTCTGGGCAGCATGCGTCAGCGTCTTCCACGGCTGGTCTGCGGTCCCCACATTGGCGTCATCACCCGTGGTCGCCACCCAGTACTCCTGGCCCGGCTGCTGGAACGGGTGTTCCGACGGTTGAAAACCGGCGTAGGAAAAACCACGCGTGACAATTTTTTCTGCAGCGGCTGGAAGCCGACCGCCGGCAGCGGTCGCGACCAGGACCCCCAAGGTCACAATGACGTTTCGCATGGAATCACCCTTTCATCACAGTGGGCATATCGCAATCGCAGCGCGTGCCTCCGGCTGCTCTCTCGAATAACCTGGCGGACAAGCACTGCTTGGCCGGTATGGCGGTCGGAATCATCAACAGAAAATCCGCTGCACGGCATGGCCAGCCTCTCTGCAGAGGCGCAATCGCAACATCCGGCCAACGGCACAAGCGCGCGCGTCAGATTCACTGCGTCTCCTTTCAGGTATTGTTTACGCGATGATCTCGGTAATCGGGTGGCCGTGGTCCACCTCTAACCGTTTACGACCAGGAATCTCCAGCTGCCGCGAGTCGAGCCCCAATTGGCGAAGAATGGTAGCGTGGATATCTGTCACATAGTGACGGCGTTCCACGGCATGAAACCCGATTTCATCGGTAGCTCCGTGCACCACTCCTCGCTTGAGCCCACCACCGGCCAGCCAAACCGTAAAACCGAAGATGTGATGGTCTCGCCCGTCAGAACCTTGTGAGCCCGGCGTGCGTCCAAACTCGGTGGCAAACAAAACCAGTGTTTCATCCAGCATGCCGCGCCGATCGAGATCGTCCAGCAACCCGGCAATGGGCTGATCGACGGCCAAAGCGTTCGTGGTGTGGTTTTTCCGCAATCCTCCGTGGGCGTCCCAGCGACCGGCCCCGCCTGCGCCATGCTGGATTTGGATAAACCGAACCCCCCGTTCCACCAGGCGCCGCGCCGCGAGAAGCTGCATGCCGAAGTCCTTGCAATGCGATCGGTCGATCCCGTACAGCTTCTGGGTTTCCTCAGTCTCGGTGGAAAAATCAACGACTTCGGGGACCGAACGCTGCATACGAAATGCCAGTTCGTACGACGCGACCCGGGCCGTCAATGCCGCATCGCCGGGATACTCGACACCGCGCAAGGCATTGAGTTGTTGAATCAACTCTTTGCCGATCGTCTGTTCTTTTGAAGAAAAGGCGCGTTCCGGTCGGCTAAATTCAAGCGGGTTCTGCGGATCAATGCGCAGTGGAACAGCATCGTGCGCCGGACCCAGATAATGCCCGTCACGTTTGTTCCAATATTCACGCGGCCCAATCGATACAAACTGCGGTAGATTGTCATTGAGCGAGCCCAAACCGTAATGCACCCACGCACCGAGTGTCGGAAAGTCTCCGTCGTTCTGGTGCCGACCGGAGTGAAATTGCGTCTGCGCACCGTGATTGCTGTCTGTCGTCCACATCGATCGCACAATGGCTAATTTGTCGACGTGGTGCGCAATATGTGGAAACCAGTCGCTGACTTCGATACCACTTTGGCCATGCTTATTGAACCCGATCTGCAAAGGATAAAGTTTGTTTCGTTGGTTGCCATTGCCATCGGGCACAACGAGCCGCTCAATGGCCAACTTGCTGGGGTCTTGCACCGCCGCAAACGGGGTCTCCGAGATCGTCTTGCCACTGTATTTCGTGAGCATGGGCTTGGGATCGAAACTCTCCATGTGGCTCACACCACCATTCATAAACAGCCAGATCACACTCTTCGCTTTGGCTGCAAAATGCGACTTGCCGTCGGGTGGCAGCCAACCACTATCATTGCTCTGACCATCGCGCCGCAGCATCTCCGACAGCGCTAACCCCGCGCACCCCAGACCCATGTCGGCGAGAAAACGGCGGCGTTTATACATCGCGATCCTCAATTGATCTAACGCAACGTGACAAAGTCATTGTGATTGATCAGCGCCCAGATGAAATTGGCCCGCGCGCGGGCGGGAGAACCACCCGGCAGTCGGCGCCATTCGTCCAACGCGTGGCGACTGGCGGTGAGTTCGGTTTCGCTCACCGACAGCCCTAACAAGGTTGCGAAGGCGCGGCGAATGAATCCCACTTCGTCCTTCCTATCCATGGAAAGTCGCTGCGCGATCGACTGCGCCGCATCCAGCACCAGACCGCTATTGGTCAAGGCTAACGCCTGCTGTGGAACGACACTCTCTTCCCGGCGGTAACACTCCTTGACCGACGCTTCGTCGAACGTGGTGAGAAACATATTACGTTCGTTGTTGGAGTGGAAAAAGTACAGACTACGTCGCGTCGATTGAGCCTGCTGAGCGCGCACTACCGGAGGTCCACCGATGGCAAAGTCAAGGTTGCCCGCCAACGCCAGAATGGAGTCACGTACCGTTTGCGATTCGAGTCGCCCGGGAATCCGTCGCCACCAGAACCGGTTATCGCGATCGCGGGTGACATTCGCCCGCGCTCCCGCAGCAGAAGAACGCATCCGGTAGGCGGCCGAGGTCACGATCAGGCGATGCACGTGCTTCATGCTCCAACCGTGGTCGATGAACTCAGCGGCCAGCCAGTCCAACAATTTTGGATGCGTCGGAGGGCTTCCTTTACGACCAAAATCAAACACCGTTTCCACTAAAGGTCGGCCCAGGTGCCGAGTCCAGATGTGATTGACGGCAACTCGGGCCGCCAGTGGGTTGCGACCGTCGGTAATCCAACGGGCCAGAGCGGAACGACGCCCCGTACTCTGCGACGGGAAAGGGACGGCAGGATCATCGCGCGTCGAATGGAAAAATCGCGTCGGTGTCCACACGGCTCCTACAAAAGGCGTCACCGGGTCTGTCGGTTGCACCTGCTTTTTGTGGATGGACTCCGCTTTGGCCAGCGTCTCTTGCGCTGTCTGCAATACCGTTTCAGCAGCCTTCTGTTTGTCGCCAGCAGCCTCTCTGAGGGCCGCTCTGGCAACAAGCACAGCGTGCCGAGCCGTGGCCACGGCCGCCAGCCTTTCCGCCGCAACTGCCGCGACATGTCTGGCCTGCCGATCCGCTGGATCCGTTGGCAGCGCCGCGGCGCGCAATTTGATGCTGGCCAAACGGGCCCGGAAGAGCGCCACTTTCGCTTGGGCAATCTGCTGTCGTGAAGTCACCGCGGCCACATCTGTCGCGGCCAACACCGTCAGCGGGCCGGCGACAGTGGGCGGCCGCAGTCGTTGATCCTCGGCGAGCGGTCCAACGCGAACTTCATGAAATACGGTGATCGCATCAAACGTCGTCAACTGCAAATTGCCATCGCGCCGGGCGAGGGGCGTACGGCAGGCAATCACGGGCTGACCATTCAAGGCGGCATTAATCAGCGTTCCGCGAACTCGGACTCGCAAGATGTGCGCACGATTCAAGGGAATCGGCAAACCACGCACTGCCGGTGCGGCCGGATAGTGCCACTGCCCACCATCGTTATAAGCAGCGTGTATTTTGGGACTCGCCTGGTGGCCGCTGACGTAGACATTTTGCTCATGGTAGCCGGGATCCTTGTCACGCGTCGGATCTCCCGCGGCCGCATCAAACCCAACACCCACACTGCGCCAGCGGCGGCCGCCGCGAATCGTAAAGCGCACTGTCACTTCAAAGTCACGTGGCGGCCGACCGATCAACCGCAATACGGATCGCGCTGCGCCATCCTGCTGTTGCGCTAGCTGACCTGATTGATGCTTCCACTGGCCGCCAAAAAGCCGCCAGCGTTCTTTGTTGAGCGCGGTGAATGTCTCCTCCACGACCGACGAATCCTGACCGGCTGGCGGTGGCTTGGCAGCTGTCTTCGTCGCCGACAACGCCAGTTTCTTAGCCTGAGTCAGCTGCCGATTGGCGTTTTGTAGGTCCGCTTCGGCGGCCGCCAGGGATGCCCGAGCCGCCACGGCATGAGCTGCGGCCACCCAGGGTCGTCTGCCCGGTTGCCAGGCTTCCACTGGCAGCGAAATTGGTTCGATCTTCAACGTTCCCGGATCGAATACCTGCGGCACACCTGGCAGGATCACCCGTGACTTGTCGGGGTTCTTTTCATCGCCGCGAATATAGACATAGGTTGGATCATCCGGCAGGCCATCAAACACACGCGGAATTCCATCTTTGGCCACGTCCGCTTCGCCAGGTACGACATCAAGCCGCACATGATACGGCTCAAAAAACGCGCGCATACGATAGAAATCTGTTTGCACAATCGGATCGTATTTGTGATCGTGGCATTTGGCACAATTGATGGTTAATCCCAGAAAACCCTTGCTCACATGTTCGACCGTCTCTTCCATCCACTGAGGCCGGTTAAACAGGAAGTAATTACGGGCGAGGAATCCGGTCGCGCGCAGCTTTCCCAGATCGTGCGGATGCGATTCGTCCGCCGCCAGCATCAGTCGCACCATCTCGTCGTACGGCGTGTCATCGTTCAGTGACTCGATAATCCAGTCACGCCAGTGCCAAATGTGTTTTTGGCTGTTGCGCAGCTGGGCACCAAGTCCCCACCAATCACTGTACCTCCAGATGTCCATCCAATGCCGCGCCCATCGTTCCCCGTGGCGTGGGTCATCGAGCAGCCTGGCCACGGCGCGCTCATACCAATCCACCGACACATCATTCATGAATGCGGTGATCTCCTGATGAGAAGGCGGAATCCCAATCAAATCGATGTAGAGCCGGCGGAACAGGCGCAGTCGTGTCGCCGCTGGTTGCGGAGTGAGGTTCTGATCCTGATGACGGCCCGCGAGAAATGAATCGATGGGATTTCGGGACCAGCCTGCACCCGCGTTTCCGGGAACCACCGGGCGGGTAACCGGCTGAAATGCCCAATGCTCGCGGGGATCAGATGGGATCGGTTCGTCAGGTGCCGGGGCTCCTTGGTCAATCCAGGCGCGAATCAGTGCAACTTCATCTTTGCTCAGCGGCGAACCGGCAGATGCGGGTGGCATGCGCCCCTCAGCCGTTGATGTAATCCGTTTCAGCAACTCGCTATCGACACCACGCCCGGGTACGACCACACCGCCACCATCGCCACCGCGCAACATCAACGCACGGGTTTCCAGACGCAATCCCGCACGCTGCTTCAAGGCGCCGTGGCACGCATAACATTTGGTGGCCAGCAGTGGCTTAATCTGTGCCAGGTAATCGACGGCACGACGCGGTGTGCGCGCAGCGACTTCGGCGGTGCCCAGCCAGACAACCAACGGCAACAGTGCCGCGGGAATACTTCCACGTGTTCGGGTAAATCCGTGCATAGCGCTATTCTACGCGGAAATGTGTGCGAAAGTATGGAGGCCAGGATTATAGCCTGACGCCCCCTGCGACCTTATCTGTACCACCAGTGTTTCCGCCCTGCAATTCCCTAACCTGGACCTCTGACAATCACCCGTAGTCGCGCTGCCGAAAAAGTGAAAAATCGCGCCCCGGCACAACGACGGCACAACGAACTGGACGCCTCTTTCGCGGAGATGGCGCGGCGCACAAAAGTGTTCATTCGACGCGATTCCAACGGCTGGGGTTGATCCCCGGGGCCTCGCTGGCCAGATCCGGAGGCACATTCGGCGCATCGTACATCCAGGTCCGGGTGTTGCGATCGCGGAGAATTTCGCGGACCAGCGGCGGGACTATCGCGAGCTGGTCTGCTGGCCAGGGGTCAACCGCTTCGCAGGGTCCCGCCCAGGTAGGTCGATAAGCCAGTCCCAACAGCTCGCGCGCGTAGTCACCCTGATTCGCGTAATTACCGTGAACGACATTATGTGAGATTAAGACCGCGTCGCCCGCGTGGCAGGTGACCATCGCTTGCTCGGGATGCTCTTTGTAGCGCAAGTACGGATTGGCATCGTTATGAAAACTCAGATGGGAACGAGGCACCACACGGAACGGGGCAGAGGTCGGTGTCAGATCCTGTAAGTAGTAAAGTACCCGGATCAGTTTGGGGCAGCTTTGCTCCGCGCCAAAGATCGCGGTACCCCAGGGCTGACCATCACAATGAAGATTGATGGCCGGGCAGCCCGCCTCACTTCGTGAATAATCGTACGTCATTAAGATGGGAAGATCACCAAACAGGTGACACAAGAACTCGATCGCAGGTGGATGGGCGATCAAATCCGTAATCGCACCACCAGCCCATTGAATGTCGTTATGTACTTGTTTCTTGTCGGTGTAATCCGCGCCCACCGTCGGTATCTCTGATAGCGCGCCTCGCAGTTCCGCAACAAGTTCCGCGGACAACAGGCCGGGAAGCACCACATATCCCTCAACTTCCAAGTGACGAATTCGCTCCCCGAGGCTCAAGTTTTCCCAAGAGGTCTCCACAATTCGGTCTTTGAGCGTCACGTACCACTCCTATCCGTCGCTTGAGCAGGCTACCGTGGGATCGCTGCCGTGCTGCAGAATACGGAAGCCGACAACACCAGGCGGCGCTCCAAGCCGTCCCCGCAATCAATCTTGATCCGCAACAGAATAGATAGAATGGAAACGCCACACAACGACGGGACCTGGTGTGCTCACGAGACAGGCCTGTCCACGAGAGATGTACTCTGACATGCGACGCGGCCACTTTGTCACCCGCAGGCTGACTCCGGACTCTTGCCATCTAGCCGGCAGGCTGGTGGAGTCGCTCGATCCCTCGTCCCGCCGATCGTGCTTTCCTGTTCGTCTTCCCAGTCACCCCAGTCGATCCATTACTTTTTTCCAGCGGTCAATTCGTCGTCAAGACTCGGCTGTTCATCAAGCACACTACCTTCCGTGAATTTCATGGTCCGGCTCGTATTCAGTTGGCAAATGGTGACATTCTGATGGCCACACCGTGGGGTCGGCCACGTGGCGACTTCAATCAATTGGCGGCAGAATACCCGGTACCAAAACTCTACCGCAGCCAAGACAATGGTCGTACATAGCGCGAACAGAACCGCGTGAAGATGAAGTGGAATCTGCCTGGAATGATTAGTGACGGGGGTGTGAGCTTCCCGAGATTGCAGGATGGCCGCCTAGCGTTTCTCGCACATCGGCAGATTTCAGGATTCCACGGTGGCGGCCTCTCCGCGATCTCATTTTCAACAGACGCTGGGCAGACATGGACCCCAGCCAAGTTGATCGGGGATCTCGAAGGCGTTTGGTGCGTAATGAACGATCGGTTCCTGCAGACGAGTCGCGGTCAATTGATCGTTCCCGTAGCCCACATGCCCGCGGACACCGGAACCTATGAGGGTGACAAAAACCTGGGGTTGTGTTTCTTCAGCCCCGACGGGGGCGTGACCTGGAAACGGTCACGCGTGCCAGCACAGCGCGCTGATTTAGGCGGCATGCAAGAACCCTGTATTGCCGAAATGGAAAACCATCAGTTGCTGATGCTAGCGCGTACGGGCAGTGGTTCTCTGTCCGCTTCCCGGTCGATCGATGACGAAGGCATGGCCAACAAAGAGCGCCAAAACACAGATCCTTCCGTCTGTTTCACCAAGTAAGGTATGCTCATGATCTGATCCACCAAAATCGCTAATCCAGACGGTGGATTTGGTCCCGGTAATCCGCGTGTCGGCGGTGACAAATGCGCGATCTTTACCTATCACACACTGCACAACCACGCCGCGAGCGCCAACCCTGTTTTCAGGTCACAACAGGAACCGATTTCATGACCCACCAGCTGCCACACGGCCCCTCCGTCAGACTGGTCCTTTGTCTCCAGTTTTGGTTCCTGGCGCCTGCCGCCATGTGGGCGGCAGAACAGCCTAATATTCTGATCCTGTTCACCGACGATCAGGGTTACGCGGATCTAGCCTGTTATGGCAATCTCCTGAATAAAACTCCGCGGCTTGATCAGCTGGCGGCAACGGGAACACGCTTTACATCCTTCTATGCGCAAACAGTCTGCGGCCCCTCGCGCTCAGCGCTGCTAACGGGCCGATATCCGCTGCGCAGCAAAGGCTGGAGCATGCCGGCAGCGGAAATCACGTTCGCCGAGTTGCTGCGCCAATCCGGTTACCAGACCGCCTGCATCGGGAAATGGGACGTGTCCAATCGGAAACCAATCCTCAACCGGATGCCGAATGCCCAGGGTTTTGATTACTATTTTGGACCACTTGGAGCGAACGATGGCGGACAGGTCACTTTCCATGAGAATCAAGAACCAGCAGGCAGCAGCACGCAGATGGGCGAGTTGATCACCCGCTATACGAATCAGTCGATTTCCTATCTCAGGGAAAAACGGGACCCGGAAAAACCATTTCTGCTGTATCTCGCCCACACCATGATGCACACCATCATCAATGCCTCGGATCGCTTTCGCGGTAAGTCCGCTGGTGGCCTCTATGGAGATGTCGTCGAAGAGTTTGACTATGAGACCGGTCGGCTTCTTGACACGCTCGACGAACTGGGCTTGCGCAAGAATACCCTGGTGATCTACACCAGTGACAATGGACCCTGGAACCAGCGGAAGTACACAACACGTAAACAGGGACACCCCAAGGACTCCGTGTTCTGGGGACAGGCCGGACCGCTGCGGAACGGAAAAGGTTCTCCCTACGAAGGAGGCTATCGGCTGCCGTGTATCGTGCGCTGGCCCGGTAAAGTACCGGCGGGACGAATCAGTGACGCGGTATTCGCCACGATTGACTTGCTACCGACGTTTGCCACGCTCTGCGGTTTCGAGATCCCGACAGATCGTCGCATGGATGGCATTGATCAAACAGAACTGTTGTTAGGTCAACGTGAAACGGGTCGCGACACTTTTTATTTCGACCGGGCCGGCGTGCGGCAGGGAAAATGGAAATACCTCAAAGCCCAACCCTTTTTCTACAATTACGCGATTGAAGATAATCGACCGCTGGTCGAAGAACTGTACGACTTGGAGTCCGACCTGGGCGAACAAACCAATCTCGCCGCCAAGTTCCCTGAAAAAGTGGTGGCGCTCCGGGCATTGATGCAATCCATTGAAGGCCACCAACAACACCCGCAGCAGCCGCAGAAATAAGCCCGCAGCCACTCCACAGAGGCAATTGGGTCACGGTAATTCCCGTCTGGAAGTCGGCTGAGATCGAGGCATCATAAATATGGCCACCGCTGCGTGGATCTGGTAATCTGATCTTGTTGGGTCGTGAGCCACTCAGATCTGGGAGAGTTCCATGGACCGTACATCTGTTTCATCCTGGCAGCACTCAGTCCTTTCGCGACGCACCGCCGTACAAGCCGGCGCGCTGGGCATGCTCGGTTTGGGAACCAACCATTTACAAAGGCTGCGGGCCGCCGATACCCAACAGCTGGCCACCGGTGCCGGTACCGCGAAAACCTGTATTTACATTTTTCTGTCCGGCGGACTGTCGCAACACGAGAGTTTTGACTTGAAGCCGCAGGCGCCAGATGGAGTCCGTGGCGAATTCACACCAATCTCCACCGCCACACCAGGAATACAAATTTGCGAGCACCTCCCGGAACTCGCCAAACGTAGTAACGACTGGGGCGTCGTGCGGTCACTGACCCACCCGACAAACTCGCACACAACCGGGCATTTTTTCATGCTAACGGGGCGATCGACGACGCCACCGGGCTATAAGGGCGACCGGCAGCCGCGGGCAACCGATTGGCCGTCGATCATGTCCGTCGCTGGAGATGCCGTCACCGTTCCCAAGAATAACCTCCCGCCCGCGATCGTATTGCCGGAGCGACTGGTCCACTGGTCCGGTGGTGTAATCCCGGGGGCCTATGGTGGCCAGATGGGATCCCGCCGTGATCCGTTCTTCATCGAAGCTTCCCCCTACGGGGATCCGTTTTGGCGTGGGGCCTATCCCCAATACACGTTCCCCAACGTCACCAAGAAACCACCTGAACAGGCAGACAACCGGATTTATCAGGCACCGAATCTGCAACTTTCCGCTGGGCTTACAAGAGATCGATTCCGCGGACGGCTGGGTTTATTGGAAACGCTCGACAGCCAGCGCCGCAGGATGGAAGAAGCGGCCCGGGTACAGTCTTATGACCGTGAACGGCAGAATGCGATTTCGATGCTGGCCAATCCCCGCATCCGCGACGCTTTTGATGTGACCAATGCTGCGCCGCGGATTCAGGAGCGATACGGTGCCAACAGCTTCGGCTGGTCCATGCTGATGGCATATCGACTCGCGGCCGCCGGCGTGCCCCTCATCCAAGTCAACCTGGGCAACAACGAAACTTGGGACACCCATGGGAATTCGTTTTTCCGCTTCAAGGACCGGCTCTTCCCACCGACAGACCGAGCTCTCAGCGCCCTGTTGGACGATTTGAAATCCAGTGGTCTGTTCGAAAGCACAATGATTGTGATGGCTGGAGAATTCGGTCGCACACCCAAGCTAGAACACAATGCCGAGTCATTCCCGGCACCGGGACGTGGTCACTGGGGCGCCGTGCAAAGCGTCTTTTTCGCCGGCGGTGGGATTCGCGGCGGCACAGTCGTCGGCGCATCGGACGAAATTGGTGGTTATCCGGCTGCCGATCCCAAGACACCAGAAAACATGGCGGCCACGCTTTACCACGCGTTGGGTATCCCGCATACCGCCGCCTGGAAGGACGACGTCGATCGTCCGCATCACATCTACCACGCCGATCCGATCTACGAACTGCTCGGGTAATCACTGACTACTGATGGCAGCGGGAATCGGCCGGAGGCATCGGCGTGAGAAACCCGATTTTCCAGGTGCCACGCGCATCGAGATGCCAGTTGGTCGGGCACCGTACTCGGCCGCTGCGCACTCTCAGGGCGACGGTTGGGGGTCCACCCGCCAGTCTGGATTCCGTCGTAGGCCGTAATAGGGATAGTAATCCCAGGGCGCATCCTGGCCGAGAGCACGTGGATCTCTAGTCTGGACGAGGTGTTTCTGGAGTTGCGCCTCCAGCTGTTGCTGAATCCGGGCAAACTGACGATTGCCAGCCAGGTTCACCAGCTGACCAGGGTCTTGGTCAAGGGCATAGAGTTCTTCAGCGGGACGCTTGGCAAATGCCAAGTCGTAGAACCGCCGAAAATCACTCCGCTTTTTGTTCTCCATCAACAATTGTTTGGTCGGTGACGAGTCGACTTCGCCAAACGGAATATCCCGAGCGCAAAATGCACGGTCCGGGTGGCCCGCTGGCCAACGATCGGATGCGTAGTTTTTGATGTAGAGATATGCCGGCGTGCGTAGTGCGCGGCAAGGGTAACCTTTGCCCCCCTGGCGGCAACCATCATGCCGTTCCATGGCAATATAAGCCCGACCACGCGCGACGGTCAGCTGGTTGGCGAAAACGTCCACGAGACTACGGGCTGTCATCATTTCCGGTACCTCAACTCCGGCGGCATCCAGAAAAGTCGGCGCCAGCGCGCTGAGATTTACTAGCCCATCGTAGACACGACCGGGAGCGGTAATCCCCGCGGGCCAACGGATGGCCAACGGTACATGCGTCCCGGCATCGTAGAGGCTGGCTTTGGCGCGCGGGAACGGCATACCGTGGTCACTGGTTACCACGATCAGCGTGTGCTCCAGTTGCCCGGATTTTTCCAGGGAATCGATCGCACGGGCAACCATCTTGTCGAAATGCTCGATTTCCACGAAATAGTCGAGTATGTCATTTCTGACAGTTTCATGGTCGGGAAAGATCGGCGGCACCATGACCTTGCTGGGGTCTTTTCCTGTCCGTCGCCCCGCACCCCGTTCGTAACCGCGGTGCGGTTCGTGCGTTCCCAGCCAAAAACAAAAAGGGGTTCCCGCGGGAACTTGAGCCAGAAAGTCATCAAAGTTGCCCGCGTAGTCCTTGTTCGCCATGCTCCGAAATTCGGGCTGCAATCTCCTACGATTGAACTCTTTGCCCGCCGGATTGAGCGTGCGGCCACCCGGCTCAAGCCTGCCCGGACTCCAGCCCTTGCCGGTAAAACCCACGTTGTAACCAGCGGCCTGCAGGCACTCGGTATAGGTCGTAAACTTCGCAGGCAAGGTACTGTGAATATTTCCTGCTTCCTCCAGTCGCCAGATCGGTTGCCCGGTCAAGATGGCACTCCGCGACGGTCCACAGGTGGGCGCGTCGCAAAACGCTCCGGTAAAACGAATCCCCTCGCGGGCGATGGGATCAAACGCGGGTGTCTTGACCTGCAGTTCACCGTTGGCCGCGGTGTGCGGGTAACTCTGATCATCGGAGATACAAAAGAGAATATTCGGCGGCCGCGACGGGGGAGTCATGGCGGCGGCGGCGCGGCGTTGCTGGTCGGTTGTGGTTCTTTCACCGGCAGTATTCGTACCGGATGCCAGGGCCACCAGGAACAGCAGGCAAAGCAGTATTTGTCGCATAAGCATACCCGGGAAAATGGTGTGCCGTGTCAACGTAACACAATTCAGACAGCGACGGGTGACGGTGGTTGCCTGAACAGCGCCCCGTAACACCCGGAATAGGGGAGGCGCTAGTCAGAAGATTCGAGTAGCGTCAACTGCCGCTGTGAAATCGAAGCGTAGTAATTCAAGGTGATCGTATCAACCGCGACCAGAGTCCGTGAAAGGATCTGTGGTCACCTCTGAGAAACTCAGCGACGCGCTGCAAATCGCAGTGAAAAGAGATCTGCATCTTTGAGTTCAAACCGCAAGCGAATAGGCTTACCGGAGATGGCGTTGACGTCCGCCCTCTGCTTCCAGGTAACCGCATGTTTCACCGAATTGCCAAACAGCTCAACGCACTCGTCCAGAGAAAAACCGGGAATCGGTTTTCCTGTCGGTTCTTGCAACTCGACGCGGATGGCGCCGAGTGCCGATGTCGAGTAATTCAACAGTAGGTGGTCTCCGGAAAACCTTAGCGGCTTGGTGGTAAACGAGCCGCCAGAAAGCGCAGCCGATGCCGAAACAAAACCGTCTCGGCGGATTGAATAACGCTGATAAGTCACACCATCACCAAACCAGGAACCGTGGTCCTGCACGTAAAACGACCATTCCGTTTCGCCACCCGGTAGCTGCGAAGGTGATTCGATAAGATTGAGTGCGGTGCCACCAAACCCGTAGTACCACTGTGCACCGGTTGTCCCCGGCCGCAGTAGCGCCTCGGGCCAGATCCGGAATGTGCGGCCATCTCGACTGCTGATAAAACCGGTATCCGTGTAAACCGACGCGTAATACGTTGAGGACGCTGCAATACGTTCATTCAGCTGGGAAAACCGGCCGCGGCCGGGAACATAGCGGAGGGGAAACCCGATCCGCAGATGTTCGGCGCCAGGATACAACTGCGTTTGCGTGGTATACAGTTGCGTGATTCGATCGGGACGCCAGTCAACCCAGTCCCCTTTTGTCCAGTTGACGAAATCGACGGAAGTCGCCACGCGGACATCGCGATCCCGCAGGGAGAACTGGTGTTTCGCGTACTGGCGGGTATCTCCCTTCTTGTTCTTGAAGTCGCGGTAATACGCGAAGTACTTTTTTTGAACGGGATCCCAGAAAGCGAGGTTCTGCGAGTCCATCATCCCGTCCACAATCACAGGCTCTGGCTGCATCAGGTTCCAGTGCAAACCATCTGGGGAGGCAAACGCGTAGAGCGTGCGATGGTCATGCCCACCCAACGCTTTGAATTTCTCCCGCGGCTTGCACTGGGGATTCGTGTCAATCAGCGGAGTGAAGTTGTGGGAAGCCCCGGTAAAGGGGACTTTTTTTCCGCTGAGCAAATCGTGCCCAGCAGTGCGTGTTTGGCCTGGTGAAGCGTCGATTTTGCCAGCCGGATCGAGCGTCAGGATGATATTGTTCCTCTCCCATCCGTCGCGTTTCACGAAACCCAGATCGGGCCGTTCCCATCGCACACCGTCACGGCTCGTCATCACGCAGGTCGTAGCCAGGTGCTCGTGCCGCACTTTGCCGTCCAGGATCAGCGCGGTGCCACGGTAATAAAAAAAGAACTGGTCCTGATGTTTCAACACCGTCGCATAGGCGCTGTTGTTTCCCTCCCAAGGCTTGTCCAAGGTAATCGCGTCCGCCTGCCGAATCGGACGATGAAGCCGCAGTCTCAATGACCCAGTTTTCCTGGCAAGCAAATGCTCATCGATCAATGGCTCCAGCCGTGATCCGATATCGATCACATCTTGGGGCAGCACACCTTGGGGGAGCGCTGTACTCAAGAACGTCAAGTTGCCAGCCGTCATGACGATCCAGTACATGGTTCTGATCCACATCGTGACAGGACCTTTCTTTCACCTGTTGCATGTCAAAGTACTGTTGGCTCTCTGATCGGTCGATTGTCACGTAACCGGTCAGGGGCAGCGCCAGGTACCTCGGGTGAGTAAAGCGAGGCAGACGTTACGGCATTTTTCATCTTTGGGTTGCTGATCGCACCAGTATACCGCAGCCCCACAACGACTGAGTCATCACCCTGCGCCATTCGCTCACCTCTGCAAATATCCTTGCGCGGCGCCCTCGGCAGATTCTTGTCAGGCAAGAATGTCATGCAGGACATTACCGTGTACATCAGTCAACCGGAAATCTCGGCCTCCCGATCGATACGTCAGGGCCTCATGATCCACTCCCAGTTGGTGTAAAACGGTGGCCCAAAGATCGTACACGGTTGATGTATTTTCCACGGCATGCAAGCCGAGTTCGTCGGTGGCCCCGTAGACCGTCCCGCCTTTGACACCACCACCGGCGAGCCAAACACTAAAGCCGTAGGGATTGTGGTCACGTCCATCACCGCCTTCTGCGTACGGCGTTCGCCCGAACTCGCCAGCCCAGACAATAAGCGTTTCATCGAGTAGACCACGCCGCTTGAGGTCACGGATCAGTCCGGCGATCGGTTGATCGACTTGCTGGGCCATTTCGGTATGCCCCCTTTTCAGCTTACGGTGCTGGTCCCAAGGGTTGCCACTCTGGCCAATCTCACCTGGACGTGGCAGGCATGTGAGTTCGATGAACCGCACACCGCGCTCCACCAGGCGGCGCGCTAGCAGACACTGGCGTCCGTACTCAGCGGTTTCCTTAACCGGCGAATCAAGCCCGTAGAGTGAACTCGTTTCCTTGGACTCATCGCTGATATCCAAGAATTCCGGTACGGCCGATTGCATACGGTAGGCGATCTCATAATTTCGAATCGCCGATTCGATTTGTTCTGCGCCACGCATTGCCTGGAGCTGCTGACGGTCGAGTTGTTCGACAAACCGCAACCGCAGGCGCTGTCGGCGATCGGTGTCGCGCGGCGCAACATTCGCCAGTGGTTCTGCCTGGGAGGGATCAATCAGCGACGCCTGATAACGGCCTGGAAGGTATCCACTGCCGTAAATGTTCACACCTCCCAGTGGCGGTCCGCCACTGGAGAGTACCACAAAACCAGGCATGTCCTGACACGCGCTGCCAAGCCCATAAGTGGTCCACGCGCCCGCACTTGGATGTCCCGCCAAGGAAAATCCGGTGTGCACAAAATAATTCGCCTGCGCGTGCTCGCTGGCCGTGCTCGTCATCGAGCGAATGACCCCCAGATCGTCAGCACAGGCGCCAATCTGTGGAAACAGGTCGCTGACCGGTAGCCCACTCTGGCCGCGCCGGCGGAACTTCCACGGACTGGCCAGCAGTTTCCCCTGAGCAGAAAACA
Source organism: Planctomycetaceae bacterium (assembly GCA_002709225.1). GTDB lineage: Bacteria > Planctomycetota > Planctomycetia > Pirellulales > Pirellulaceae > UBA9264. The sequence goes on along the minus strand of PAQH01000072.1, from coordinate 8,053 downwards.
CCCCAGGCCTCCCCAATGCGGGTGTCAGTTTGCCATTGTCCAGCGTCACACGTGGCTTTGGATCAAACGTATCGATCGCCGAGACTCCGCCCGACATGAAACAAAAGATGACACTCTTCGCACGCTGTGGCCGCGTGCGGCTCGGATGAATCTGATTTGCTTGTTCAGCCGCGACCAAGCCGGAACGTGGCGTTGCCAAGAAGTCCGTGAGTGCGGTCAGACCGAATCCGACGGAGCTACACGCGAGCATGTTGCGGCGCGTCATCGTAGCGATGTTGCCGGATTTTTCAGCGGACATAGATAAATTCCTTGAGACAAAAGATCGATTGCGCAAAATCCTGCCAGATTAGAGCATGGTTCGGAATATCACTCCTAGCGACAGCGTGCTCGGTGGCCAGTTCGCTCAGGTATTCAAGTGCCAGCGACAATTCAGCGGGGCTCGGTTCGCGACTGAGCGCAACCTCGAACATGTGTCGGACGCGCTGTTCCGCCGTGGCATCCTCCGCCAGCAAAGTTAGCGCCCATTTCTTGGCCTGCTCAATCACAAACGGATCATTGAGCATCGTAAGCGCTTGGGCCGGCACATTCGTGATGTCGCGTGTGCCGCGCGTGGTAGCGGGTTTGGGTGCGTCAAACGTTTCGAGAAAACGACTATGTGTGTTGCGGCGGACCGTCAGGTAAACACTGCGCCGCCCGTTTCCGTCGAGCGGCCCTTTCGGTCCACCACCATCTGTCTTATCGGTATAGTACACGTGGACGCCCGGGCCAAACATTTTCAGATTAAGCTGCCCCGTGGTCGCCAGCAAACCATCACGGATCGCATGGGCATCGAGTCTTCGTATAGATGCATGCGATAGAAACGCATTGGTCGGATCTATGCGCACGGCTTGTTCGCTGGGTAGCGCTGATTGCTGAAATGCGCGCGAAGTCACCAGATATTTCAACATCTTCTTTATCGACCAGCCCTGTTCGACAAAACGCGCCGCGAGGTGATCCAACAGCGCCGGATGCGTCGGCGGCTCACCCAGATGTCCGAAGTTGTCGACGGTGCCAACAATCCCTCGACCAAATACGTATTGCCACAGACGATTCACCATAACGCGCGCCGTTAGTGGGTTGGTAGCGGACGCCGTTTGCTCGGCCAACTCCAACCGCCCACTGAAACTCGTCTGCAGCGGAAGACTGGCAAACAAGGACAACCCACGACGCGGTATTCGCTCACTAGGACGTGTGTGGTCTCCACGTTCAAACAGCGGCTGGTCGAAACCTGTTGTTTCCAAGACACCAGGTGCCTGGCGTGGTACAGAGATTTCGTGCTCGAGTCGCCGATACCGCTCAACCACCTCGCGCAACTGCGGCAGATCAACAAGCCTGGTAGCTAACAAATCGCGACGCAAAAAGAAGTTCAGCAAAGCGGTTTCCTCTTCACTCCCGGACTCCGTGCGCCAGGCATTAATTGCCAGACGCAAACGCGCTGCATAATGTGCCGCCAACTCACCCGGCGATGTGGGCGCCTCGCCTTGGAGCAAATACACAATCGGCACCACCGTCTCACGTGGCATTCGACCGTGATTACTGGTGAGAAACCGCTCCCCACCGAAAAACGCTCGCCCACGCGGATTATTGGTGAACTCAATGTAGGCATGCGCCCCTTTGCGAAACGTGGTGTCGAATCGAAACCACTGGAGTTCATCGATTGTTAGTCGCGTTCCCGGAACGATCGTGCCACCTCCCCCGAACGGATCTGGGTAATTCTCGATCATGACCCGTACTTGGCTGTTCTGCCCCATTGCCCGCGCATAGATGGCATTACTCTCGATAACAAACCTCGGGGAAGTGAGCACACTGGTGTGGCGGCTGCTGATGTCGTGGGAAAACAACCCGGCCAGCTGAATGCCTTGTAGGATGCGATCGCCCTCGTGCTCGAGGAAAAATGCACCATTGCGCGGTTCGACCACTTCGGTATCAGCCAAACCAGAACCAAAACGAAACCACTCGCGATTCTGTGACGTTCGCAAATCCCACAGGGGTTTGAATTGCGATCGATTAAAGGCACGCCTGGACTGCAGTTCCTCAATCCAGAACTTGGACAACTCGCTCCAGTGCATGTTCCAGTCGGCGACGGATGCGGGAGGACCCTTTCTCATCAACACCGACCAGGCGTGCAAAGGGTTTGCAGTGTTGGTGCGCGCGTCTGCAAAGGCCACGGCCCAGGGATCGTCGGTCGCCGGGCCAAGGGCCTGGAGTTGCTCGCGCAAGTGAGTTTCTTCTGCGCGCAACTCCAAAAACACCTCGCGCTGTTCGGCATCCAGCACTGCCGCAATTTCTGCAACCGAAATACCGGCCGGTCCGCCTCGGTAGGAATCGAATACCTGATCCGGTGTGAGCGCTAGCGCATAGACGCGGGCCTCGTCCACCTCACCCGCAAGCGGGGGATTGGCGCCCGCTAATCGATAGCCAAACAGGAACCGCGCCTCACCTTTCAAGAATGGACGAAGCGGCCCCTTTTGGTAGGGCGTACCGTAAACCTGGCCATTACGATACACGGTAATCGAATTGTCTTTGGCGTAGACGATTACCACATGAATCAACTCACCGGATTGCGCCGTCTCCGCTGGGCCACCTGGATCTTGTGTTCGCCGGAAGCCCTCACTGCCTGCCATCCAATGCCGGGGATTGATTTCCCCATAAACAATCGAATCGAAATATTGACCATTCGGCGTATCGACCCCCAGAACACCACCGCCACCCTGATTGAGTTTTGCAAGGGAAACCCAAGCTTCCAGAGTCTTCGACCGCAGATCACGGTCCAGTAAACCCGTCCGCATATGAGCAGTGACCCCGTCAAGAATAAGGCGACCGTCGCGAACCACAGCACCATCCAACAATTGGCCATGATGCGCGCCCACGCTGTCGCGACCGTCGCGATCGAAGCTCCATCTGGCATACGGAATCGGTAGTGATCCACTACCTGCGGCGCGTCCGGTCGCGCCTCGATTCCGCAGAACTGTGGCGCGTGCGGGTTCTTCGATGGCAGTCAGTCTGTCTTGGTTGCGAGCAAAACGTGATGCTAAGTCCTCAGCCTCCGCTACGCGCCGCCGCTCCTCTGCGGCATGCCGCATCCCCTCCGCAAGGCGCGACCCGATGGTTGCCGTTGACGCGAGCCATGCTGTCGCCAGGCCGCCGCGAATCTCCTGTTTGAGTGTCGTCATTTCCGCGCGGTTCTTGGCGCGTACATCCGGTGCATCAATCACAATCTGACCTGGCCGACAACTCACAAAGATTCCGTACAGTGCGTAGAAGTCTGCCTGGCTGATGGGGTCGAATTTGTGGTTGTGGCAACGGGCGCACGACACAGTCAGTGCCAGAAATGTTTTGGAATAAACGTCGATCTGGTTATCGACCACTTTGACCTGATCTTCGAGTGCATCCTTTGGTAAATAGCCCAGCTCGACCATCCGCAAATGTGCTGGTCCGATCAGCGATTCGCAAAACTGTTCCTCCACATTCCAGCGGGGGGTCGTCAATAGATCGCCTGCCAGATGTTCACGCACCAATTGGTCGTACGGCAAATCTGCGTTGAATGCTCGAATCAAATAGTCGCGGTATCGGTACGCGTTGTGCAGCACAGGATCACCTTGACTCCCATGTGACTCGCAATAGCGCACAAGGTCCATCCAGTGGCGTGCAAAACGCTCACCAAATCGGGGTGAATCCAACAACCGACCAACGACGGTCAGATAGGCGGTGGACGATTGATCCATCAAGAACGCATCAACCGCTGCACGGGTCGGTGGCAGTCCGGTCAACACGTAAGTGAGGCGACGTAACAACGCACGGCGATCCGCAGGTTCTGCCGGAGTCAAACCTCGCTGCTCCATGGCCGCCAGCAAAAACCGATCGACGGGATGCGGCGACCAGGATCGATCTTGCACCTCCGGCACGGCTGACTTGACGACAGGTTGAAAACTCCACCATTGTTGCCGCTTCTGAAAAATCGCATCCCAGGAGGTCGCATTCGCCAGTTCGCCCGCCGTTGGCGCGTGGTCGCGTGGATCTGGAGCCCCCATGGCGATCCATCGCTCGAAATCGGCAACCACTTTCTGGTCGAGTTTACCCGCTTGCTGCGGCATCTTCAGGCCGTCAATCTGATGCCGTAGGATGGCCAATAATCGACTCGCTGCCGGCTGGCCAGGAATGACAATCACACCACCATCCCCACCCTGCAATAGCGCAACACGCTGATCAACGGCCAACCCGCCCTCCGCGCGACCCGAGGAGTTGTGGCAACGGTAACACTGCTCGACGAGCACCGGTCGAATACGTGCCTCAAAGAACTCCAGCTGATCCGGCGGCAGAGACTCGGCGGACGCGCTTCCGGCGATTACGAAAGTCGCCCAGAAGATCAGCCGTCTGCCGCTGGAAATACGCCAATTCAGCACAATAGACTCCCTCGCGATAATGCACCTTGCCGTCACAGTAGTCTGGCGAGCAATGGTTTACCGCATTGAACATTCGGCTCACCGCTGTCTGGTCATGGGCTCGGTGGACCAACCTGAAGCAGCCCCTCCGAAGTGCAACTGTATACGTTGATCGTCTTCATTGATTGACCGTTTTCGAAGTAGCGGCTAGGGCCTCGGCAAATGCCTTACCAATCTGGGCCATAATCTTGGCAGAACCCAGGTAATGGTACGCGGCGTTGGACGTCCCTGCGCGGTAGATTTCGAGTTCGCGGATCGTGATTTTCTCCGCGGTGAATTGATCCAGAGCCGTTTTCCGCTGCGCTTGGGTAAGACTTTTGTCCCGATTCAATTTCCGCCTCTGCGCCCGAACCTGCTCCCATTTCGCGGCCAGTTTCTTGAGTTCAGGATCCCAGTAGTTCTCGGTGAACACGGCAGTCACGTTGCCTTTGAATTCCGGCATGCTGGCCGGTGCGGCCATCGCCTGGCGAAATCCTCCATGGATACCCTTATAGCGTTGTTCCGCGGGGCCATATTGGTCAATGGGACCACCAACTCCCATAACACCAATGACAAACGGCATACTGGGGGCCACAAGATCCTTGCGCACATCACGAATGAAATGCGCCAGTACTTCGGTGTATTGGGCATAGCCACCCGGTCGGCCACGATTGGGGTAGGTGCCGCGGTCGACCATGTCGTTCCAACCCTGGAACCAGACCAGACCTGCCAGTTCGTAACCTTGCGCTCCATCGTAACCCGGATACACCTGTTGGATATCCTTCAACACCGCGCGGATGTACTCAATCATCAAGCGATAATAGTGCCCGGTCGCCTGCGCCCGTTGCTTCTTGATCTGTGTCAGATCCTGTCCGCGTTCCTTGAACCGCTTCAACTGCTGCGCGTTGAACTGGTAGGGGCCTGCACTGGGCGGGCGGAAATCGGTGTGTAATGACTTGCCACCCCAAGCCGTCTTGATGATGAGAATTGGTTGCTCGATCAGCTTTTGCATGTAGATCCCAAAGGTTAACTCGGGTCCGATCTTGGGTCCGCGCCCGGCCGCGCCATAGCCGGCGGTCAACTTCCCTTGCTTGACTTCGGCCGCGCTACCCAGCGAGGAAATCCAGATGTTGTCAAAGACACGCGGCGTGCCATCCTCAGTGCACATCGCTTGGAGCAGTGGAGCGGTTCGCGGGTCCATCGCAATGTGCTCCAACGTCCGGGTGTGGGCATGTCCTTGCATGTTGGACTGGCCGGCCAGAATATAGACCTTGAGGGGCCCCGCGCTGGCTCCGGCAGAGCAACTGCAGAGTCCCATCAGGCCGGTCAATAAAATCGCGGTTGCTCGTCGCATCACGTTCTGGTTCCTGGAAGATGTGATCAAGGAAATGTGATCAACACGGTGTAATCAACACGGTGTGGTCAATCGATAGGTTAGTAAACCAACTTGTTTGATTCCGCCCAGCTGGTCAACAGCGCGGCTCTGATCGGCCCACAGCGCCACCCGCCAGTCAGCCGGTCTTCGCATATTGGATGTCATGGAACTTCGAGTAAAGACAGCGGCCCGCTCGGCGCAGCAATGCATACATGGGGGCAGTCAGGTGCTGTCGTGCGGCCCAAACGGTCACTCGCTATTGTAACCCACCCGCGCCAACTGACTGTGTGGAATCTGGGACACACCCTGTCTCACCTCGCGCGGCAAACCCTTCTCCCGATTCTCCGGGACTCATCTTGTGCGGCTCGCATGGGCACCACAATCGGCCGAGTGCGCCCCATCAGTTCAATAAGCACACATCAACGACGTCCGCTGGGTTCTGCAAAATCGCCAACGCTTTCTGGCCCTAAAACGCGGCCCAACCAGAGTAGGTGCTGGGAGGTCCGACCACGAGATCGGTTTCCGCAAGACCATAGAGATCTTCAACGATGTGACCGGAACCACAGCGAACCTGCAAATCACTGAAGTCCGTTGGTTTGAGCTGCGCGTCACTACAGACGAGAAATGAGACGCGCTGTCCGGGCAACTGCTCCACAATGTTCCGCATCGTCTGGTGATAATCGTGTATCGACTAGTAGTAACACCCGGCTTTCCAATCCGCGTAATCACCCTGTCGAATATGAACGCCCACGACCACATCCGAATTCGCTCGACTGATTGTCAGCAAACGACGAATCGCAGCGCGACGGCGGGAATCGAGCTGCAAGTGTGTCCTGACCTGATCCGCATGTTTCTGCAGCAGTAACAGACTGCGAAACTCCCAGCCGGAAACCAACAGTGGGGGCTTGGCTCGCGCCAAGCGGACAAACGTGGCACCCATCAGATCACACTGCTCCTGATCCCTGATTCGCAACACGCCGAAAGGATAACGTTTCAAGCCTACAGCCCAGAGCGACTTGGTGATCCGGCTGATCGTCTGGGTAAGACAGACACGGGTAAATAGCGAGGGACGTTTCAACACTGCACTGGCTGGTGGATAACGACACCAGACATCATCTGCGATCGCCGGAAAGAGGTGCGCGTACTCACACATTGCGGGATTCAGCAGCGTGACACCATACTCGCGCGCCGCAGCAATAAGGTGCGCATAAACCAGCAACCGATTGCCCAGTTGGCCGTATCGCAGTGCGTTGACAATCATGTGTCTCATCTGCCAATTCGGGCGGGGACCGATACGACGAGAAAGACCAGCGGATTGCGAGTGCGGGCGGCACGAAACTTCAGCCAGCGGTTGCCAAATGACACTATTGAAAACACGCTCGCCACGACCCGCACGAGAACCCTGTTGCGAAGCGGTGTGATTTGCAACACCGCATTGCGAAGCGGTGTGATTTGCAACACCGCCGCGCAGCTCACGAGAGTCGGGCTACCGCACCGGACGCTCCACCATCAGCTCACCACGTTGTGGGTCGAAAAGGTACTTGTGACCCGCGGGAAGCGCTGGCAGTTTGATCTTATTGAGCGCGACGATCTGCGTCATAAAATCATCATGCGATTGGGGAAGCCGGCCATGGGTCGCCCGATAGAGGTTCATGGCGTGTTTCAACTGCACGTCAAACGCCAGCCTTTCTTTGGTCGCAACCAGGGATTTGAGCGGTTCGACGACCGGGCCCGAGCGTTTGTCCAGCACACGGCTCCGGTGGCCCACCCCAACTCCGGCAACCACGCGTTCAGTGGCGCCTGAACGCGCGACGTCCGAATCGGCAACTGAACCCGGCACTGCCCGAGGGGCATCATCAGAAAGATCCGCGGACGTCGACACCTGCGGACGACAGGCAGTGCCGGCAGTACAGCTCAGCAGGCAACATAAGCCCACCTCTATTACCCTGCGCATCTCCAATCTCCCGTTTCTCAGTCAGCCAACTTGGAAAGGACCAAAACCCAACCGACCAACTGCACATCCTAACACGAGCAGCGAGCAGAGCTGAAGGCACCCGCTGCCCCCCCCTTTATGTTCCAGGTTGAGTGAGAGAATCGGGGGCAAGTAGACGGCTGTATACTGGAGGCGAAGGCGTAGCCGCAGCCGGAAGAATACAGCCGGCCGCATACGCGGCGGGGGTCTGGTAATTCAACGAACTGTGGATGCGGTGGTGGTTGT
>PAQH01000071.1 GCA_002709225.1 Planctomycetaceae bacterium | reverse complement strand
CGGTCACTTGCAGATAGTGCCGCAAGGCGATCCGGGGGGTGTTGCCCAGCCAGTTGGTCACCACGTGCAGCGGATAATCGTGCGCAAGTTCTGTTTCGCGGCTGGCCCTTGCGATGGGAGAGCTGCGGCAGCATTACACGAATTCTCGAGAGCGTATCCGAAGAGGGGCCTGCTCCATGTCGGCAGACTTCGTGGTGGGTATCTAGTATTTTGCTTAAGCAGTTTCAAAACGAACAACGCTTCGGTTCACCAAGCGACTTTGATCAATAAGCTACAGTTGCAGATGATGTGAACCTACCGCATCACGCCATGTCTCCAGACACTCAGGTCCACACACTCATGACTCAGTATCGCATTCTCGGTAGGAGGCCACACCCGCCGGGTAGCACAGGAAGCGGAAGCTGATCCAGTGCTCTGATTCGTACACTGTCCCGCCTGCATTAGATCCGCCATCGTGGGGGCACAAGGTCCTCTCCTTGTTTGTGTGCAAGTTTGGCGGCAATGCCTGGAGAAATTGTCGTTCCACGCGGACTGTGACGTGTCCCCGTAACCAGTGTTGCAAGAACTACTTCGTGATTTTACAGTTGGGCAAGGCGGTCTCTGTGCGGACGGATTGGCAGCGGTACCGTCCTGAACAGAACCCTCATGGAACCGCATCCCGCCAACACACCACGCTCACATAAAGTAACAGGTTGGCGAACCGTTTACGCGTGCGGTGGGATCACGCGTAAGAAAAAAGTATTGGAAAATGGCATCTCGTAGGTTCTCGAAAGTGCTCGCTTACCACGGCCGCTTGAGCGTTGTTTTTGTTGCGGCATGCGCGTTATTGGCCAATGGAAAAGGACGGCCGTTCTCGGGCACCTACGTAAACATTAGCCATCTTTGCGAAGCTGATGATCCAATTCTTGTGCGCGAACAGGCTCTGCGAAAACATCTCGATCGTATCAAGGCAAGTGGGATCGGTGTCGTCATGCCCTATGTTACGACCACGTCGGGATCCGCGCTTTATCCGAGCGACATTCTCCCGGCGCGGGTGTATCCGGATTGGGATCCACTTCGGGTCATAGTCAGGGAAGCAGCCACACGTGGTTTGCTGGTGTACCCGGTCCCTTGCGTACTTGCGTGCGGTCATGACAAACCCTCCGGCATCTTAACGCAACATCCCGCTTGGGCACTTCGCAGCACCGCTGGTCTTCCAATCGGCCACATCAGTCCCGCCCATCCCGACGCGAGAATCTGGGTCGTTTCCGTGATGAAGGAAATCGTCACCAGATATCGGCCAGACGGTTTAATGCTCGACTATATGCGGTTCAATAATCGACCGATGCGGCTTGACCCGTATTCAGTCGCACTATTGGAAGAACGATTCGGAGTGACATACTCCAGACTGACTCCGGCTCAGATCCAGACATTCAAAGAGGCGGAACTTACACGTCTAATGGGCCTCATCAGCCGAGCTGTCCGCCAAGTCAAACCTGAAACAACTATCGCGATCTACTCGTGGGGTCCTCACGTTGTGCAAGGGCATCGCGTGGCTCAGGACTGGAGGACATGGGCGAGCAAAGGCTACATCGATATGGTGAACATATCGGGATACTGCTATCGGAAAAACTACGCAGGCGAGTATCTCAAGGTGTTTGAGAAGCGTCTCCGGGGTGCCGTCGCAATCAACAACCGCCTCGCTTCCCCGGTTGAAGTCACTTTCTGTCTAGGTGTTCGAACAAGTCATGGTCGTATCATCCGAGCAGACGAAGTGGCGGACTACCTGCGAATTGCCAAACGGGTGAACGTGCGTGGCGTGTCGTTCTTTACCTGGTCCTATCTACAGCCTTTCTTGCCGCTGATTGAGGAGCGGCATTACCTGGACGAGTTTCATCACCGCCCTTGATCTCGCTTGCATCATTATCGTGGAGCTTAACTGAGACATAGCCGTGCCAAAGTAGGTAGCGTGATTTACTCGCGCAGACGAACCAGCGACCAGGGTGACGAGGGAGGCTCAAGACCCTGTGTCAACGAAACGGGCACGCTCTGAATGAAAACCAAGCGTCTAAAACGCTTGAAGTGGCTTGGTTTTTCGATCGCATCCATGGATGGCGTATCGACTGCTTGCGCCACCGATCCCCGGTAACCATCGTATGCGCGAGCAAGTTGACCGCCGGACCTGCGGCAGCGTCAGCCGCTGCCGCAGGGTTTGGTGGCCAGCGTTCTAGCGATTTGGGCACCGCCACCACCCCGTTACGCGGAGACGAGGTGGTGGCGGGGTGTCACTTCTTGAGAACCCACACGTTACGGTAAACGACCGGGTTGCCGTGTCCCTGCAAGTACAGGATGCCTGGCGAATTAGCTTCGGGGTGCTTGCCCGGAGTTCCCTTGGGGAGTTCGAGGTTGTTATGAATGACGACACCATTGTGCTTGATCGTGGTTCGTGCGTTCTTGATTTTCTTGCCGCTCGATGCGTCGTACCTGGCGGCTGTAAAGTCGACGTCGTAGGTCTGCCAGGAGAGCGGAGGCAGGCACATATTTACGATTGGTTCTGAGATCGAATAGATGCCACCGCATTCATTGTTCTTGCCCGCTAGTCCAAACGAATCGAGGACTTGTACTTCGTAACGGCCCTGCAGATACATGCCGCTGTTTCCCCTGCCCTGCCCTCGGGCAAACGGCATATAAGGGGTGCGAAACTCAAGATGCAACTGATGATCCCCGAACTTTTCCTTGGATTCACAATCGTGCCGCAGGAGATTTCCCAGCACGAGTTGGCCGCGCTCGAAATTCTTGGCGCTGGCGGCACTTCCATTAAAGAGCACCAGGGCACCCTTGGGCGGTTTGGCATTCAATGTGGGACTCTTGCGCTGGACCTTTTTGAAGACGACTTGGACGTTGCCGGCATCATCGATGACTTCGAGATTGCCGTCGACGAGCCTGGTTCGCGCGGGTTCTCCCCCATCGTCAGAAGTCCAGACCTGAAAATCCCCATCGATCTTGCCATTGTTGCCACGCTGTTCTTGACCACGTGACCAGCCAGCTCCCGGCAAACCGCCGATAAACAATTCCGAACGGAATGTCTTGTCACTCAGAGCGATCACCTGGGCTCCGACTCGTACCTGTTCGCCGTTGTCCTCGACTTCCGCAAGATACTCACCCTGAATCTGGAAATGGAGAAGCTTGTTTGCCTCCGCGGGCTTGATCCAATCCTTCTTATCCTGAGCTGACAGGGGTGCTGCGGCCATTACCGAAAGGGCCAACGCTAGCAGTAGATTTGTTTTGTATGACATCGCATCCATCTCCAAACCAAAGGCAGGGGCACAGTGTGGATTCACAGACAGGTTCCGCCCGCTCATTCGAACCGATTGCTGCGAGAGAAACAAGCGGACAGACACGATTGCTCAGCGGCAGAAGTGCTTGTTGCCCGCGGGTCGAGTTGTGCCAATTGACCGATTTCGGATCAGCGAGAGCAACTGGCAAGTAGCCACATGATCTGGCAGCCGGTACGCGTTGGCGACAAACTTTAGGGATTTCAACTGCAGTATCCAGGAAATTGCTGCAAAGCCTCGTCCCAACGACTGCCGTCTTCGAACTGGATGTCGAGATGCTTGGAATTCAGCCTGAACATCTGAATGCAGGAGAGCAGGCTTGTCGCGTGTCCTCCCTGCTCTTCTTTCCCCTCTGGTCCGACGGCCTTGGCCCATCGTTCATCAACTCGATGACAAAAGCAAAGGCGCGACTGGTCTCGTAGCGTGAGGACTGCTTCGCTGAACAGATCGTTGGTTTTCACGGTTGTGATGGCGGACCGTAGTCTTGTCGCGGCGTTGGCCGCACGATGTTGTTCTTGCATTCCCGCAGCTCGCAGGTTGTGGTCAGCGCAGGGGTCTACCGTGCCGCGAACGGGCTGTCATGTTTCGGTAATGGCTGATCAACGCTAATTTTGACCGCGTGGATCAGATCATTTCACCTGCATCATACCCGACCTCATGCACCGTGCGAACGAGGTTTCCCAGGTGCGTCTTCGACGTGGCCAAAAATCCCGTACAAGCGGCCCCTTGGCGAGGTGCCAGGGTTGTTGAGGAAACGTATCATTGGAGTTCTCGGTGGAAATCAGGGCCACGTTGACGACCGATCCCCTGCTCTACAGTTCGGAATCAGATGCCATGTTAGCGCGACCGCGCAGCTCCGATTTGATTCCAAAACGGTAAGTCGCGTGGCTGGTGCTCCTAACCCACACGGGAGTAATGCGCGTGATCGTGCGAATTGTGATTTTACTGTTCTACCTGAAGATCGCAGGTGTCGTACCCATTGTTGGTCGCAATGTTTCGGCTTGCATAACTCCTGTAATCACTACGACCAGTTTCCTGGAGCAGTTTGGCAACTAGTCCGCACGAAAGCCATATGACTTGTGCCAGTTCGCGGTTGCTCGGTGACTAGGCTGAAAAATGTGGGTGTCAGTCCAACGGACCTGACGACTAACCGCGGAATTAGTCCAGTGTGCGGTGTTGATTATTGGGCTCGACCCATTCTGCTTGGCGGCGGATTCGATTTGTTTGGTGTGGTACATTCCTCCACTATGGTGATTAGACGTGATTTCTAGTCGAGAGAGTATCTGTTGTATCGGAGCTGGTTATGTTGGCGGTCCGACGATGGCCATGATCGCCAAGCAATGTCCGGACATCGAAGTTAGCGTTGTCGATGTCAATGCCGATCGGATTGCCGCATGGAATTCAGACCGCTTGCCGGTCTACGAGCCAGGCCTCGATGAGACGGTTCGCCAAGCGCGAGACCGTAACTTGTTTTTTTCAACCGATGTTGACGAAGCGATCCGGCGCTCGACTATTATCTTCATCTCGGTCAATACGCCCACCAAGACATTTGGCGTGGGTGCCGGGAGAGCTGCGAATCTTGAATTCGTTGAGAAATGTGCACGTCAGATAGCTGAGGTCTCGACTGGTCACAAGATCGTAGTCGAGAAGTCGACTTTGCCGGTGCGGACGGCAGCCGCTGTGAAACGCATTCTTGATACCTCCGGAAACGGTGGTTCATTTGCGGTATTGAGCAACCCGGAGTTCCTCGCCGAGGGCACCGCGGTCCGTGACCTACTTGCACCCGATCGTGTCTTGATCGGTGGTGAAGACATAGAGGCCGTTGAGAGGCTGGCGACGATTTACGGGCGGTGGATTCCGGACGAGAGGATACTCACTACGAATCTGTGGAGTAGCGAGCTATCTAAGCTCACAGCGAATGCGTTCTTGGCGCAACGTGTGTCTTCAATCAACGCGATCTCTGCGCTCTGTGAAGCGACCGAGGCAGATGTCGATGAGGTCGCCCAGGCGGTCGGAAGAGACAGCCGTATTGGCTCCAAGTTTCTGAAGGCATCGGTCGGTTTCGGGGGCTCTTGTTTCCAGAAAGACGTCCTCAACCTAGTGTATCTTTGTGAGCACTTTGGGTTGCCGGAGGTCGCGGCCTATTGGGATCAGGTTGTCACGATGAATAACTTTCAGAAAGGACGCTTTTCAAAGCGTATCGTGGAGACCATGTTTAATACGGTTTCAGACAAGCAAATTGGGGTTTGGGGTTTTGCGTTCAAAAAGGACACGAATGATACGCGTGAGTCCGCGGCGATCTCCATCTGTCGCGATTTGTTGCGCGAGCGGTCGCGGTTAAAGATCTACGATCCACAGGTTTCGGAACGACAGATTCGCCAGGACTTGGCTGCCCAGTTTTGCGGATCGGATGGTAGCATTACGGACGCCGGGCAGGCGTTGCTCGATCAGAACCTGGAAGTCGTCAACAGCTGTGCTGCCGCGGCCGAGCAATCCCACGCGATTACTGTACTGACAGAATGGGATGAATTTCAATCGGTGAATCTCGATCGGGTGTTCGCATCGATGCAACGTCCGGCGTTTCTATTTGATGGTCGCAATGTCATCAACCGTGATGCTGCGGTCGCGTCGGGTTTTGAGTTTCATGGGATCGGAAAGCCCTGATTCCCGCTCAGCGACGGAACTGGCCAGGTGCAGAGAGGTGTACTGGCTATCGCTTGGAGGCCGCTGCAGCCGCAGCGAAACGAATGTTGCAATCCTGTAACCATGCAGCCTTGTGTTCCGATTACTGTCACGGTGTCCTTGATCGAATTGGCTGCAGTGGTCAGCTAAACAGTTCACTGATGACGGACCCGTGAACGTTGGTCAGCCGGCGTTTGATTCCATTGTGATAGTAGGTTAACTGCTCGTGATCGAGTCCTATTAGGTGCAGCACCGTTGCGTGAAAGTCTGGCCACGATACAGGGTTGACTACTGACTTCCAGCCAACCTCATCGGTTGCTCCAAAGGACATGCCGGTGCGCAAGCCCGCACCTGCCAGCCAGGACGTAAAGCCTCTTGGATTGTGGTCGCGGCCTAATGCCATCACGCCGCGTGGAGCGTGCGCGAAAGGCGTTCGCCCGAATTCGGATGTAAACAAGAGCAGCGTATCGTGAAGTAAACCGCGTTGTTTCAGATCTTTCAGCAACGCAGCGACGGGCTGGTCGATTCTCATGGCTTCACGCGCATGATTAACATAGTTGTTTTCGTGTCCATCCCAACCATGTCGTGGGCTGCCTCCAAAGGCGCCGCCAGAGTAAAGTTGTACGAAGCGAACTCCCCGTTCGAGCAGACGGCGAGCGAGCAGGCAGCGATGACCGCAGTCAGAAGTCACGGAGCCTTCCAGTCCGTAGGATGCGATGGTTGACTTGGTTTCAGCCGCGAAATCTACGACTTCGGGTACTGATGTTTGCATGCGTGCGGCGAGTTCATAAGCCCGAATCCGGGCTTGGAGAATGTCGTCGCTGCGGTTGGTCAGTTGTTTTTTATTGATGCGTCTCAGCAGTGCACGGGCATCGATTTCGGCTGCGCGAGAAATGGCGGTGTCGGCAAACAAATTGCGGATCGGCTGTTCTCCATTGCGAAACACCGCTCCTTGGTGGCGGGCCGGCAGGAATCCGTTGGACCAGTTGGCAGCCCCACTGTTGGGAAGACTTCTCGAGTCGGGCAAGACGACAAACGTCGGCAAATCATCTGTTTCGTTTCCAAGTCCGTATGACAGCCAACTCCCCAGGGAAGGAAATCCATTGGACTGAAATCCGCTGTTTTGCAGGAACATTGCGGGAGTATGGTTGCCGCTTTCGGAGTACATCGAGTTGATGATTGTGAGGTCGTCGGCGCAGGTTGCCAAATGCGGAAATAGGTCTGAGATCCAGACGCCGCTTTGTCCCCGTTGGCGAAACGTCCACTCGTGTTTGCGGAGCAGTCCAGCGCTACCGAAAAAAGTGTCGGGTTGGACGAAGTTGGGGAGCGCTGTTCCGTGCAGTTGATGAAGTGCAGGTTTGTAGTCGAATGAATCGACGTGGCTGAGGCCACCGATCAGGCAGATATGGACCGCCCTTTTGGCTTTGGGGGCCGTGGCGCCGCTTCCAGCGGCAAGTCTTGGGTCCTGAGCCGTGGTTGCTCCCCGCGCGGAGTTCGCGTGCAGGAGATCGAGCAAAGCAGCGCCACCCAGCCCGCTGAGGTTGAAGTCGAGAAAGCGCCGCCGCGATAGTTTGCTGAGGAGGTCAGTCATTCGATCAAGATCGCCTCGTTGCAGTTGAAGAGCACGCGCGCCAAAAGCGTGAGGTTGTGTTTTTGGACCAGTTGGATTGCACTGTCCCGTTCTTCATCATCAGCTGCTCTGCCGAGTACGAGCTTCCACATCCGATCTACCTGGTGGGCGATGTGGGGGCTGGTTTCCTTCACGACGCGATGCGCCAAGTGATCAGCCATCCGCAGTACAAACGGGTGGTTCCATTGGCTGAGTGCTTGGGAAGGGGTGGTGGTGACATTTCTACGGGGAGTGGTCGTCGATGGGTCGGGGCAGTCAAATGTCTCCAGCAGTGAATTGCGCTCGCCACGTACCTGCCAGCGGTAGATCGTCCGCCGGTTAAACGCCGCCCCAATCGGATCGATTGCGATGTAGTAGTGTGCCGCGCCGACTTTTTCGATACGTACGTCCTTGAAACCAGGCCCATAGAGTGTGCGGTTGAGAACTCCGGCGATCTCCAAAATCGAATCGCGTAGCGTTTCTGCATCCACGCGTTGCGCATTTTGTCGCCACAGCAATCGATTTGCTTGATCCCTGCGGAGTGCGAGGTGGTGGGTTGGATGTAACGCCAAATTTGATGTTTGCTGGTAGGTTCCTGAGGTCACTAGGAGCCGATGTAGCTTCTTCAGTGAATAACCATTAGTACGGAACCAGACAGCCAGCCAGTCGAGTAGTGCTGGGTGGCTGGGACGACCACCATTGAATCCGAGGTCGTTTGGAGACTCCACAATCCCTTTACCGAAGTGGTAGTGCCAGATGCGGTTAACGATCGCCCGATGGAACGGTCCGTTTTCGGGGTGGGTGATCCACTGGGCAAGTTTTATACGGCGTGCTGCATCAGTTGCTTGCTTGCTTAGCCCAAAGGAAGGGCTGATTTCAGCGATCGCTTGTAGGCCACCTGGTACGACTGGGTCGCCAGGACTCGTCACGTCGCCGCGTTCCAGCACGCGCATGATCCCCGGTGCGGTAGGTATTACCGTAAAAACGGGCGAGGAAAGTTGTTTCTTTAGTTTTTCGATTTCTTTGTTGAGAGCCTTAATGCCTGACTGGTGCTGTTTTTCTCTCGGTGTAACGGGCTTGGGTAGGGCGGCATTGGTTGGACCGCTATAAAACTGCACGGCGAAATGCCCCGGTTGGTGCTCGACGGCATGGATCGCGCTCGTACCGGAGTGCGCCCAGCGATGGGAAGTGGAGCCGTAGTAGACTCTGTGCCGAGTAGCCACTTGTGACCCCGGCGGATGAGGATGCTGAAGATCTGCAAATGTTTCGTGAAAGAGGACATCTTTAGACTCATCGGCCACGGTGACTGTGTCGAGGCTCCCGCCAAAGCGATTGGTGTGTATGGGGAATGCCCCAATCTGAAGGGTCAGGTTGCCTGTGCCGTCTCCACGATAGGTGAACACTTCCTCAGCAAACGCTCCTGCTTGTTGGTTTTTCCAAGCACCAGGTTTCATGTAATGGCTTGCCAATAGGGAGCCGTTTTGCCGTATCACCCGCAGTGCGAGACCATCACGATCTCCCGTAGCCTGCGCTGCGGTGGCCCAAACGGTTGGAGCGATCTTGACGCTGATGCGATATCGGGCTCCCTTTTGATTTGCACGAATCGGTTCCTTCAAGGTGATTTGATTGGTGGCTGTTGCTGTCAAGCCATTGTGTTCCCAGAGCCAATTAACCAACTGACCTTGCAATTTGTCTCGTTCGTCTTCGAGTTCCCGTAATTTGTTCCGCGCTGTAGGCGTAGCGAGATCCGTGATTTGTCGTGAACCATGGGTGGCTCCACTGAGGGCCGCAATAAATTGGTAATATTCGCGGGTCGAAATGGGATCGAACTTGTGGTCGTGACAGCGTGCGCAATTCACCGTTAAGCCAAGAAACGTTTGGGCCACAGTACCAGCCATCTCTTCGAGTTCGTCATATCGGGCCGCCAGCTTCATGAGAGGGTTTTTGCCGAGCACCGTGTTGTGGATGCCGGCGACCAGGAAACCGACCGCGGCCGCACCCGAAATCGAATCTGGGCCAAGTAGATCCCCTGCGATTTGTAGCTCTGCGAATCGGTTGTAGGGTACGTCTTGATTCAGCGAACGAATCACCCAATCTCGGTAATGCCAGGTGCCAGCTCTGGGCACGTTGTATTCGTAGCCATGGCTTTCTCCGAACCTTGCCACGTCCAGCCAATGTCGAGCCCAGCGTTCTCCGTAATGTCGCGAATCAAGTAGCTCTTCAACGATTCGTTCCCAATGATCCTGCGTAGGACGTTGTGTGAAGCGCTCGATGAGGTCGGGTGGAGCGGGCAGCCCGAGCAGGTCGAAATGGATGCGGCGGATCAAAACGCGTGGGTTTGCCCTGGGACTGGGACGCAGGCCATTATCATGCAAACGGGCTTGCACAAAACGGTCGATTTCGTTGACTACTGTCGTATTGCGACTGGCCGGAGGGACTTTGACGGTGCGGAGTGGTGTGAGTGACCACCAGTCGTATCCGGCGCGCTGTTTGGTAGAAAGGCGAAAGTCATCGATCCGATCGTTGTCCCACTGCGCACCGCTTTCGATCCATTTCCGGATGATCTCCTTGCTGGCCTTATCAAGCGGTTTCTTGGGCGGCATTTCATCCGCCTGGATTCGTTGCCACAACAAGCTCCTATGAGGTTCGCCGGCGACGATTGTCGGGCCACTGTCGCCACCACGAAAGGCGTTCTTGCGCTGGCTCAAGTCGAGCCCACCCTTAGCTTTGGTGCCGCGGTGACAGGCTAGGCAGTGGGAGGACAGGATGCGTGAGACCATTTGGCCAAAAGAATTTTCAGGGGAGGCCAGCACTTGCCGACTGGAAGCTGCTGGCGAACGCGGGCCCGCGGCTAGAGTGGGCTGTGCCCCACCCCCCAGAAACCATAGTAGGACTGCCATGTGGCCTACGACTAATTGGTGTGTCGTGTTCAATGGAGTTGTGTGACCAAGTGGGAGAGCAAACACAAGACGAGCTGTGCCTTTCTTGCAGTGAGGGTAGATCTACGGTGTACCGATGAAGTTCAACTTGGTTTCATCTTAACAGCGGACCTACTTCGTAGCAGCTCGACATGTGTATGAAGCAGGTCGAGATCACTTTCCTCTACAAATTGTACGAGTACCAAGCAGGCGGTCGACGTGATTAGTTGATAAGATCCAGAGTGCGTTGGTGCTCGTTGGCTCAGCCCTGCAGGAGGTCTTGTCGTGAATGCGTCCACGTTTCTACGGGTTGTTTGCGCTATCGTCGGTGTCGGGGCCGTATCTTTCGCACAGGCGGCGCCACCAGAGGCGCGGCAACGTCTGGACATTGCACAGGCGCGGATTTGTGTGACGGGAGCGGACCATAATCGGCCCGCGGATTATCCGGGAATCGGTGATTTTATTGGCTGGCCAGGAGGTTTGGACCGGATGCCGAATGGTGATTTGCTGCTCACCCATTCAGCGGGATATTGGCACTCCTCATTTGCTCAGCCGCGACAAATCGAACCTGACCTGCGCAAGCGTTGGCTGGGCGAAGGCTGGCCACTGGATTTCGCAGCGCCAACGGGTGGGCGAACGATGGCCTGTCGTTCAACAGATGGAGGGCGGAGCTGGTCGAAGCCATTTACCATCTTCGATCATCGACTCGATGACGGCGCCCATGCCGTGATGACTCTCAGGAATGGTACGGTGATCTGCTTTATTGGTGTGCAGGCTTCTTGGTATGGCTATCGCCAGGCGCCACCGGCTTTTGCCGAAGACATTGATGGGTTGAATACCAAGCAGTTCTTGGTTCGTTCGACCGACAACGGACACACCTGGTCGCAGCCGATCGGTTTGAAGAGTCCGGGGAATTTCTATGAGCGCGCGCATGGGGGACGCCCAGTCGAGCTCGCTGACGGCAGCGTACTTTGGGCGACTTACTATCAGGTACGTGGCGAGAAGTACTTGCGAGGCGCCATTCGGCGTTCGCAGGATGGTGGTTTGACTTGGCCGGTTGTGTCCAGGCTTGTTCGCCCTGGCAACAATGTAGATGAGCCAGCCATCGCAGAATTGAAAGATGGTCGGATCGTCTTGATCACGCGACCTGACGGCGCTGTTTTCCATTCCTCTGATCAAGGCTTGACTTGGCTCGACTCGGGAACCCGACTGGTCTCTCGGGGAAAGTTCAAGGCTCCTCAGCTCGTCGTACTCGGCGATGGAACATTGGTGGCGATTGCCACCTGGAATAGATTGCGGGTCTGGCTCAGTCGCGACGGAGGCACGACTTGGTCAAAGGATATTCCATTGGATACGTCAAGTTACGGATACCCAGGTTCCTTTATTGTTGAGGCAGATCAATCGATTCTGCTTCCTTACTGCGCGAGCGGGCGGGCGCCCAACCGAATTTACCTGGTTCGTTTACGCGTTACCCCGGCCCGTGATGGGATTGAGCTGTTGCCTGTGGTCCGGTGACCCGCTTGTCGCTGTCAGTCGTAGGCGTGCGAGCGGTAGCAGCTGGCGGGAAGCCGACAGAGATAAGTCCTGCAGCGATGAGTCGGTGGGGGCGAAACGCAGTGCAAGACGAAGAGCTTGACAATACATCCAGGGAGGGGTGTGTAAATTGTCTGCGAATTTACACAGACTTGGCTTGTGTCCTTATTTTGTAGTAGGCTCGTGCTTGGCGATGCAGACTACTTGGATGTGTGTATGCCCAATACCAGCTCGTTTGTCTAATGCCCAGCGAGAGAGGATTGCATGAAAAACACGCTCGGTCGGCAGTCCATCGTTGGTTTTGTCCTGGCTCTCACGGTTTCTGTGTCGCTCGGGGCCGATATTCCCCCCGTGCCGGCGGATGGGTCCGGGAGCGGTGATTTCATCCATGACTTTGCTGGCATGTTGTCAGCCCAGGAGATGAATCAGATCGGGGAGCATCAGCAGGTCGCGATGGAACAACACAACACGCCGATTATCGTTGTCACCATTCGGCGCATGGCGGACTATAACCACTCTGGCGACATCGAGACTTTTGCCAAGCAGTGGTTCAACGCTTGGAACATTGGCACGCTGGACAGGGACTCAGGGGCGAACTTGGGGGCCCTGCTGTTAGTCAGCGCCGGGGACCGTCGAGCGCGGATTGAGTTGGGGGCTGACTGGGGTCGCAAGAAGGACGATTATTGCCTGCAGGTGATGAACGGTCGCATCGTCCCGTCGTTCAAGCAGGGAGATTTTGCCGGCGGGATCACCAACGGTGTGATCTCGTTGAAAGACATGGCAGCGGCAGGACCTGACGGATCCCCGCCGCCGATCGCGCAACAGTCAGTACCAATGGGCCAGCGTTTTCAACGCAGCTTGCGTGGTGGCAACGGCTCGTCGGGATCTGGATCAGTGGGCGCATTTGGTTTTCTGCCAATCGCGCTGATCGCGTTGATGGTTTTGGGGGGCATGGGATTGATCGTTGCCGGGATTTTTGTTCCTGAGTACCGTAAGTGGCTGATTGGCGGTGGACTGTTGATGATTGCCCTGGGTATTTGTTTTCCCATAGTTGTTGTCCTTGTACTGGGCTTTCTGGGAGTCCGCTTTGGTGGAGGCGGTGGCAATTCTTCTGGGAGCTATTCGTCGGGGGGCTATTCGGGAGGCGGCTACAGCGGGGGGTACTCGGGAGGTGGTGGAGCCTCCGGGAGCTGGTAACGAATGTCCTCAGTGTGTTCAGAGTGAGATCTCATCAATACGGGAAGCCAGATTATGGCCGATGCGAATACCCTGTTTTCTGATGTTGAGCGAGAACGTGTCGCCGAGGCAGTCAAGTCCGCGGAGGGCCGGACCGCGGCTGAGATTGTCTGTGCTGTGGCGACCGAGTCTGGGCGTTACGATCGGGCAGAAGGGATCTGTGGTTTGCTCGGCGCGGTCGCCCTATTGGCGCTGACCAACTTCTATCTCGTCAGCGACTTTTCTGCAGCCTCAGCCAGCGGGGACGGAGTGACCCAGGGGTGGACCGCACCGGCCAGCCTTGGCCTGTTCGGGCAGATGCTGGCGATTTGCCTGGGCTACATTGCAGGAAATTTGTTGGCCAGCTACGTCCATCCGCTCAGGAGGTTACTCGTGTCGGAGCGGGAGATAGACGAAGAAGTTGCACGTGCTGCGTCGCGCGTGTTCTTGACACAGCGGATTAGCGCCACCCGCGGTGCGGGTGGGGTGCTTATTTTTGTCTCGCTGTTTGAACGTCGGGTACTGGTGTTGGCCGATGACGGAGTGATGGAGCATGACGGCCAGGCACTCGTCGAAGCGACTCGTGATCGTGCCCAGGACGCGTTGCGTGCCAGGAAGTATGGCGATGCATTTGTGGCGGCGGTCGATGAGGTTGCCGACCGGCTAGAGCAGGCCTTGCCGATTGCGTCCGATGACACGGACGAACTTGAAAACGAGTTGCAAATTTTTCACCCGCGACCGTGATGAAGGAGATCTGTTGCGGTGCCAAAATAGCGAGATCCGGCAACCCTGCCATTACTGCAGCCCGGCCTCTGCTGAAATACAGCCTCTGTGTTCGCCATGATTGTGTCGTTCAAGAGGCTTATTTCTTCTTTCGCTTGCGCTTGGCTGCGAGTAACGCATCGCTGGCGACGTCCAGGCGTTTCTTCAAATCGCTGGGTAATTGCAGACGGCTTCCGGCAAAGTTCTCTGCTGCCTGTTCGGGGGTCTCTGCGCCTCCCAAAGCGCTGGTGACTTCCGAGTGCGAGAGCACCCAGGCGATCGTGATCTGGGGGCGTGTTGCGCCCAGCTCGCGAGCGACCTCATCCAGCACCCGCACTAAAGGCTGTTCGATCGGGTCAATTGTCCGTTCCGGTGCCAAGCGGCCCATGTCTTGAGGACTGAATGCTAATAGCCCCAGTTTCGTGCGACGCATCACGGGGGGCATTTCTGGTTCGAAACGATCACGTGAGGCAATGTTGAAGTAATCTTCAGTTCCAGCGATTGGTGAGGTGGATTGTCCCTTGATCCCGAGTTGGTGGAACTCGGCAACTTGTGTCGCGGGGTAATTGGAGATTCCCCAATAGCGGGTCTTACCCGATTTAACCAGCGTTTCCATCCATTGAGCCAATTGTTCTGGTGGTGTTTGAGCTTTATCGGGAGAGTGCAGGAGAAACAGGTCAACGTAGTCTGTCCCGAGGCGTTTCAGGCTACCGTTGAGTTTTTCGGTGAGGTTCTGCCGGGTGAAGTCGATCTTTTTACCCAGCCGAAATTTGTTGTTGTCCGGGTCCTTCACGGGTGCCAACGAAGGAGCGGCTTTGGTGCAGATCACGAGTTTTTCGCGGCGCCCGCGGATGACTTTACCCAGCACGGTTTCAGATCCGCCCCAGCCGTATGCCTCAGCGCTATCAAAGAAGTTAATTCCGATATCAAGGCAGCGAAATAAGATCCGTCTGGCGGCAGTATTGTCGCTGCGTGGTATTTTGCGGAATGCCGTACCCTGGCAATAGCGAGTGACCATCAAGTCAGTCTGACCAAACCGGACATATTCCGTTGATGGGGCGGTGGCAGATTGCAGGCTGGCACTGGCTTGGAGTACACAGACTGCAGCGCCTCCGTGAAGCATCGCACGTCGAGTCAGTGGTTGGCATGTAGATGAGGATGTACGAGTTTCCGCGGGCTTCATCAGTATCCCCCTTGCGAGGCAAATAGGATTTACCGGAGTGAGGCGAGGAACGCGACGAGATCAGCTGCTTGCTGGGCGGTCAAATCTCGCAGCATGCGGTCGGGCATCAATGATTTTCGCTGCATACTGAGTTGTTCGATATCGTCTTTTGGAATTTGGATGGTAGTTGGCTTGCCCTGTTGCAAGACTCGTAGCGCCAGCGGGTCGTTTTCTTTGTTTAGCAACAGGCCTGAGAAGACTTTTCCGTCGACCGTAATGACTTGATACGTGGCGAATTTCGGATCGATTTTGAGCGATGGTTTGAGTAGCGAATCGAGTAATTCAGCCGGCTTGTACTTCTTGCCGATCTGGCTCAGGTCAGGTCCTAGGTCGCCACCCTTGTCTTGCACCTTGTGGCAGTTCAAGCACCGGGCTGCGGTGGCCGCAAAGAAAAAGTTTCTCCCTCGATCCGCATTACCCTCCAGGGAGAGTATCTCAGCGGGGACGACCGCATCTCCCAGTCTCTTGGTCCGTTCCTTTTCCGGGAGAAAGCGTTCAAACAGATCCCGGATCGTTGGATCGGGATGTCGTGCGGCACGGCGGATGAGGTGTCGGCGTTGGGGAGATGCCACTGAATCGATGCCAATCGCTCGTGCTAATTGAAATGCCGTTCGACTTGACCCCAGTTGCTGATCAATCGCCTGGTCACGTTCCGACTCCGACATTGCCAGAATGGAGCGTAACGCCGTTGCTGCCTGTTGTTCTTGTTGACTCGTATCGGGAGTCTTTTTCGTTTCCTTGCTGGTTGGTGTTAGTTGTTTGATCCAGTCGTGAATCAAGTTTAGGGCCTGTTGATCAGTAACCTGTCCACCTAGGTGGGGCATACGGCCTCGCCCCAGCTTGGAAAGGCGGTAAAAAAGTACAGAAGCATAGGGATCACCAGCAGTCACAATTTGCGCATCGGACAGGCCAAAGTTGCCGTGCATCGGTGCTGTTAACAGCTGCGTTTGCCCTAGGTCTTGGTAATAAGCCAGCTCGATCTTGGCGTTTCCACCGCCATCTGCCACGTGGCAGACCGAACAGTGGACGTGCAGGTAGGCGCGAGCGCGTTGATTGATGTCGGCGGCGGGGTCATAGGGGTTAGGTAATGCGTCGTATTGCGAGGGGATCTTGTTTAGCGGTCCGGTAAAGAGATTAATGTAATTGAATGTATGTAACTGGTTGTCAGAACGGTTTCCATAGGTGTGTGTACGATTCATCTGCGGAGTATTGATGCCCAGGACGAATCCGGCGGCGCGTGAATGGCAAACCATGCATTCGTTGCGGCTGGGAACACGCCATGTCTGTTGCCGTTGGCCACCGAGAGCATGGACGTCTTTGATGTTCAGAGTCAGGTTCTGACCTTTGGCCTCAACCAATTCGGCGTCAGTTTGCTGGTCGTTCCAGAGGTAGCTGTAACCTAGCCAATGATTCTGTTGTTTGACCAGTAGCCTGGATTCGATGTGTCGTGTTGAATTGGGCTGGCCGCTCACCATCGGCAGAGAAATCGTCTCCACGAGGACAGACCCGTCCACGAATCCCCAGGTGCTGGCGTTCCCACTGCGTTCAACAAAGCTGATCTTGCCATCGTTGGGGATGCCAATAAAACGCCGTTTGGTAGCACCATCCGTCCACTGTGGCGCGTTGACGGAATACTCCAATACGCCTGCCGCTGGAATCTGTTGGGGCGTTGAAGCAAAGAGGCCGGTTTCACTTAATTTGCGAGGAAAGACTAGATTGGCAGTTTGTGGTGGCGTGCGCTCTAACTTGAACAGCTCTCCACTGGTGTAGTCGATCAGCAGGATATCCCCGTTCCGACGAGTGCCAAAACTAGCGATCTGCAGTGGTGTGTCGGCGAGTGTTTTTTGCCATGTGACACGCTTGCCGTCATGGCGTACTCCCCAGACTTTACCGTACTGATAATCGCCATAGACGTAGATGTTTTCGAGTTCCGGAAACTGCGATCCGGTATAGACGTAGCCACCGGTAATGGATCGGCATTCGACATGGTGGTGCTCGACCACTGGGGGCAGGATAGGGCCGGGGCCGACTGGTTTGTGTGGGTGGAAAGGAGCACTTCCTTCTTGCACGCTCCAGCCATAGTTGCCCCCGCGTTGTACGATCCAGATCATCTCCCACAGATCTTGTCCTACGTCACCGACCCAAAGACGGCCGGAGGGATCAAAGCTCATTCGCCAGGGATTGCGAAATCCGAAGGCCCAGATCTCAGGTCGGGCTCCTTCGTAGTCGACGAACGGGTTGTCTTTGGGGATTGAGTAGGCGCGTCCTGGGTCGGGATTCTTGACATCGAGTCGCATGATCACCGACAGCAAGTCGTTCACACCCTGCCCCGTTGCTTTGGGGTCCGAACCCGATGTACTGTCACCGGTTGAAACGTACAGGTACCCATCAGGACCGATGATGGCTTCGCCGCCATTATGCCCCCCGGCGAGCCACTCGACGATGATCTCTTCTGAGTCCAGTGCGCATTGGCGCGGATCTTCAAGTTTGGCGGTGAAGCGAGAGACGCGACTCTGTTGTTCGCCACTTTTCTTGGGGTCTCGCGGGCTGAAGACAAAGATTTGCCCATTGTTTTCGTAGTCTGGGTGGAACGAGAACGAGTAGAGTTCCCGTTTCGTGTCGAGAAATAGCTGGCGGCTGTCAGTATTTGCCGTTGCTGGATCGAAGGCGTAAATTTTTCCTGACAGCTCTGCTACGACAAGACGGTTGCTACCAGGTTCTTCAGCGACAAAAACGGGTTGCTGGAATTTCAATTCTGGGAATGCAGGTACGGCTTGAAATGGCGCTGGTGGTTCCGGAGTTCCCACGACCGCTGAAGTTGTCCAGGGGACGCGGTCTTGAAGGCCCGGGGGATGCGGGGGTTGTTCTTGCGCCGCCAGACTAGGGCAAACGAGGCTCAAACCGAGTGTGAGCTTCAGTAAACACCGCAGTGGTCCCTGAAACACGTGGGGAACTGCCTGGTGCCTGTCGTGAGATTGTGGGTGTGTGTACATTGGGCAAGTCGCGATTTGTCGAGGCGATGTGGTTAATCCGGCGTACGGCCCTGCGGATTCGCTATTGTGACAAGCGTTGACCCGCGCGGCAAGAAATCGGGAGTTGCCTGGTGTCCGTACTCGTTACTCGGAGGTCTGCGAGTGCGTCGTAGGCTTTGGGTTCGTTTCCTGACGGATCCCGGTTTTGCTGTCGCACGTGACGGAGTTTCACGGTCCAAATGCATGGCGTGACCCGGATCAGCAAGCCGCACTGGGCGACCCAATAGCTACTTTTCAACCCACTCGACAGGTTGGGGTTGCATTTCAGGCGTAGGGTCAGAGCCACAGTCTGACCGGCCACTGCCCTCTAATCGGCTAATGGCTTTGACCGTCATATCCTGGTCACAGAGGACCTGGCAGCTCAAACGCACATCGGTCAGGCCACGTGCTTCAAGGGTGGTTTTTTCAGCTGCGCTGATTGTCTGCGGTTCACCAGCGATAATGTCCACCCGGCAGGTAGTGCAGCGGGCATTGCCACCGCACGCATGCAGCTGATCAACGTTGGCTTCTTCCTTGAGCGCCAATACAAGACGTTTGCCAGCTGGAACTTCAAATTCACCTATTCCGTCGACGGTTAGTTTCGGCATTTGGGTTCCTCTCACGTCCGATTGAACGGACAAGCTGGGACTCGATCCTGGCACTTCTCGACGAGGGTCGAATTACTCTACGAGAGTCGATTGGGGCTGGCAAGCCACTCCGGCTGGAAAATCAGTGCTTTCGGTTTGCGTGACGCGGTGGCCTTTGTGACACGTGGGGGAGAGTTCGCTCTCTTTGTTGGTCGTCAGGCCAAAACTGGACAGCTGGTCTCAGCGCGATTCTAGAGGCAGGAGCGCAGCGCGTCGCCCAGCCAGCGAGGTAAAGGGTGTTGCCTTGCAACCGCAATTACCGAGTAAAGAGAAAGCAGAAAAGGCGCCGCCCGGATTCGAACCGGGGATAAAGGATTTGCAATCCTCTGCCTTAGCCACTTGGCCACGGCGCCAGTTGCGCCGCAGGCCGAACGCTCGCAGCGCGGCGCTGCAACCTAAAACATCGGTCCGAGTCGGTCAAGAGGCCAGGTTGTCTGCCAGCAGGGCTGGTTCTTGTACGAAAAGGTTCCCGAGACGTTCAAGTCTTCCCAGACGTCATGTTCCGAACTTACTGCCGCGATATTCAGAAGACGCTCGATATGTTCGATCATTATTTGCGGCTTGGGAAATCTCGCGCGGTGGTGTCGGATGATAGATCTGACGCAAATGCGGCGAGTCTTCTCGCGTTGGAGACGCGGACATCCCGCGCAGATTGTTCAAACGAAAAGGACTGTTCGGATGGTATGGAAGGATCTAGCGGGACGATTCAATCAGGCACGCATCGACCAACTAACCCGTCAGGTTGTTGCACAAGCCCAACCACCCGTGCAACGCCTGTGCGGCGGCCGCATTGAACGTATGACGTCACACGAAGCTCGGGGTTATGTAAGGGCTCGAGCGGCGCGACCCGTACGCGAAGTGACCTGTAGCCTGTTCGACGGCACAATAGCGAGCAAAGTCCAGCGTCAAATCTCGCAACGCGCGCTAGATTCGGTCGTGCAAGCCGTGTTAGCTAAACGGGTGGACTCACCGGTTAAGGTTATTATGCCCCGCTACGCTGCTTGAGATTGGGCGGTCGAGAGTTTCCGCTGGCAAGTTCGCGGAGGGACTGGGGCGGATGAATACCGTGCCCGTTTATGCATACCGTATCGTTGAAGTTCCGCTGTGCGCGGTTGGCTGTTCGGCGTGGATTGAATGGTGCGCAACAAAGATCAATGTTCTAGTGCACGACATCACTCAAACACCGGCCAAGTGAGTTCATTCCTCGAATCGGGAAACTGTGAGACACACGTTCTGGCCACCAAAGCCAAAGCTATTACTGAGGATATTTCGGCAGTCCTTGGCACGCGCTTCATTCGGGACGTAATCCAGATCACATTCCGGATCGGGCTTCTCATAATTAACGGTTGGTGGAATGACTCCGGTCCGTAGTGCCATGACGGAAATCAACAGTTCGAGAGCGCCGCACGCCGTGGTTAAATGCCCCGTCATACTCTTGGTGCTTGAGATCGGTATGCGGGTGGCCTCAGCACCGAGCGCAGATCGTACCGCGACCGTTTCAGCCCGGTCGTTGGCGCCGGTTCCAGAGCCATGGGCATTGATGTAATCGATCTGATCGGGTTCGAGGCCCGCATTCTCCAGCGCTTTGCTTATGCAGCGAGCGGCG
The DNA here is from genome assembly GCA_002709225.1 of Planctomycetaceae bacterium. Taxonomy (GTDB): domain Bacteria; phylum Planctomycetota; class Planctomycetia; order Pirellulales; family Pirellulaceae; genus UBA9264. The sequence continues at coordinate 10,804 of PAQH01000071.1, read as the reverse complement.
GCGCGTCCGTCTGGCCTAGGGTCGGTGATTCGGAATGCGTCATGTGTGGCGCCATACCCCGTTAATTCTGCGAGGACCTCAGCCCCGCGTTGGCGCGATGTTTCTAGATTTTCAAGCACCAGGACAATGCCACCTTCACCGATGACAAAGCCATCGCGGTCCTGTTCAAATGGTCTGGCAGCCTGTGCGGGGGAGTCGTTTCGCGTGCTGAGGGTCGAAAGTCGGTGGAATCCACTGACGCCAAAAGGGTGGATCATGCTGTGGGCGCCACCCGCCAGCATTGTGTCTGCCTCGCCGCGTTGGATGACCGCCGCCGCTTCGCCAATCGCCATACTGCTGGAAACGCAGGCGGCGGTGTAGTTTATGCACGGGCCTTGCGCGTTAAGCAGCCCGGCGATCAGGCTTGTGGCAATTCCCGGGTCATTTACGGTTTCGTCGTAAGCGTCAAACTCGGACAGCCCTTGTTTCATGAAATCACTCATCGCAATTTGCTGGTTTGTGAGTGATTGCCGGGTGACCTGGGCAAAGCGATTGAAGTCGGGAAAGATCTCGCCACAGCCGAGGTAAACTCCAGTTCGTGTCGGAACGCTGGCGTGGTTTGGTAGATTAGCGTGTTGCTGCGCCAGATCGGCCGCGGCTACCGCGAAACGGGTTTGCCGGGCCTGACGCTGCCATTGCTGATCAGTGAAGTTGCCTATGGGACCAGGTGGATCGTCCACTTCGGCTGCTATACGCACCGGAAAGCGTTGGGCGTCGAAAAGTGTGATTGCACCGGCGCCAGACTGACCCTCAATCAGGCGTTGCCAGACCGTGGTCACGTCATTTCCTAACGGGGTGACACATCCCAAGCCTGTGATGACAATTCGAGGGTTCATAGGGATTTACTGTTGACCGTCTTCAAACTTGGTAGATGTTTTCCTCGTTGATCGGCCGCTGAAGCTTGGCCAGCGGTTGCGGCGGGCTTTGGGCGAATGGCTCTTAATGTAGTGCGCCTAAAGCAGAAGTGGTATCAGTCCATGCCCTGGAAACATGGTCTTCACTGCGGGGCGTGCCGCGACTGGTGCACGCACAGTGTGGCCTCAAGATATGATCAGCTGCAAGCTTGTGGGACGTTGGAGGCAGGTTGACACTACTCCTCTACAGAGATATCCTCACCTGATTACCGTACTCGCTAAGTTGTGACTTGGAAACGATTTCGTTCGTTTGCTTGGTGTATGTCGGTCGCGCCGACTGCCGGGGCGGGTCTGGTGTTGCAGGTAGCGATTGCGTTGTCTCGGTGCCTGGGAATGACCCGATGCGAGTGGCAGGGTTGCACAGACAGGATGGCGCAAATGAAAGAGTACGGGTTTTCGGATGCACGGTCGGGTCGGCGCTGAATTCCAGAAGCGTGGGAACTCGGAATCGATTACAGCGGGAAAGCGTAGTTTCGCATGAATCCAAACGAAGTTCTTCGTATTGTCGATGCGTTGTATCGCGAAAAGAACATCGATCCGGAGATCGTGTTTCAAGCGATTGAGGCTGCGTATGCTTCGGCTGTACGACGTCAGTACGGCGAAGAAGCGGAAATTACGATTACGGTAAATCGCGAGGACGGTGCACTTGCAGGGGAGGTTGATGGTACGACTCTTGACTTGGATGAAATTGGCCGGATTGGTGCACAGACCGCAAAGCAAGTGATCATCCAGAAAATCCGAGAAGCCGAGCGGGATTCCCTGATCGAGGAGTTTCAAGAGCAGATCGACCAGATGGTGAGTGGCGTTATTCAACGCAGCGAGGGTGGTGCGACAACGGTCTCGCTTGGGAATGTGGAAGCCATTTTGCCGCGTAGTGAGCAAATTCCAGGCGAAACACATCACGTTAATGAACGGGTGCGTGCTGTCGTCATCGAAGTCCGTCCTCAGGGAAGCCGGGTTAAGGTTGTCCTGAGCCGTACGCACATTCGTTTGGTTCAGCGCCTGTTTGAAACGGAGATTCCGGAAATAGTGGATGGTGTTATTTCCATCAATGCGCTTGCTCGCGAGCCTGGTTACCGTAGTAAAGTAGCGGTCAGTAGTAGTGATCAGCGGGTAGACTGTGTAGGTGCCTGCGTCGGCGTGCGTGGAAATCGGATCAAGAATATTGTTGATGAGTTAGCGGGAGAGCGAATCGACATCGTCCGTTGGAATGACGATCCAGAGGTGCTGATTCCTAATGCTCTACAGCCCGCCGAAGTGGATCAAGTCCTGCTCTGTGACATGATAGGTCGGGCGATCGTCTTGGTGCGTGAAGACCAGTTGTCGTTAGCGATTGGGCGACGCGGCCAAAATGTACGCTTGGGGAGCAAATTGTCCGGTTGGGATATCGAGATCATGACAGCGGAGGAGCTGGAAGAACAGATTGAACGCGCTGTCGCCGGTTTCAGTATCATCGAGGGAGTATCAGAGGAGCTTGCTCAGGCTCTCGTGGAACAAGGGTATTTGTCTTATGACGACCTTTCCGTGATGGAGCCGGATGCCTTGATGGAAATGGGTGCGTTAGAAGCAAGTGTTGTCGACGCAATTATTCAGCAGGCTGAACTAAAGGCGGAAGAAGCCGAGCAGGCAGCGACGGAACAGCGGCGCAGACGCCGAGAACAAGAGCAAGAACGATTGGCGGTAGAAGCGGCCAATAAGGCTGAAGCGGTGGCAGACACCGGTGAAGCGGAAGCAGCAGACACCGGTGAAGCGGAAGCAGCGGACACCGGTGAAGCGGAAGCAGCGGACAGCGGTGAAGCGGAAGCAGCGGACAGCGGTGAAGCGGAAACAGCGGACAGCGGTGAAGCGGAAGCAGCGGACAGCGGTGAAGCGGAAGCAGCGGATACCGGTGAAGCGGAGGAAAATGGTGGGAAGACTGCAGCCAATAGCACGGCTGTGGAAGATCAGTCTGTTGAGTCCGTTGCGACAGAGGATGAAGACGCTCAGCAGTAGAGTGGTGGTTCCTTACAGACCAAACCGTAGGTCTGGTGGAAAGATTGATTAGATCGATAGATGTGGGCGTCGATTACAGAGCAGGTGTTGATTTTTCGTGGACAACGGCTTGTGTGCTGCTGTAGGATGACGGCACTAGTGAAGTCCACGCGGATGTCAGGGAGTTAAGGCGAGTTGTAGTTGGTCGGATGAGTGTCGGCGAAAGTGGCGTCACTAAAATGGTGAACGGTTGCTAGTTCCCTAAAGATTGTGATCCATGGGAGACGTGGACATGTAGCAGTTCATATTGAGTTCCCGACAATCTCTAGCAGCGGAGATCCGTCGGAAAGCGAGAGGAGGGGCCTACTGTGCCCACGCGGATTTACTCATTGGCGAAAGAGTTGAGTATCGACAGTAAGGAACTGGTTGACATCTGTTCCAAGCTGGGGATAAGCGGGAAGGGTTCGGCACTTGCCAGCCTGTCCGACGAAGAACTTGACAAAGTAAGGTCTCACTTGGCCGGACCCAAGCCCAAGGTGGAGTCGGAACCTGAGCCGTCGCAGGCGCCAGTGTCTGCTCCCGCACCACTTTCAAGACGGAAAGTCAGTAGTGCTCCCGAGGTGCCCGCGGCGCCTGTAAGAAATCAAGATCCCTCCCGCGGGGATGCCACCAAGATCAAGGTGCTCGGAGCGGCCGCCAATTCAGGTGCGTCTACTGGAAAGAAAAAGGGAGGGCCTGCCGATAGCCCTAAGTCGCCACGCCGACGTCAGCCGGTGATCAATGTGGCCCCTCTGCCTGATGTGAAGACGCCTCCCAGGCCAAAACCTGTAGAGCCAAAATCGCAGCGGCCTGAAATACGACTTTCTAAGGGAGCAATGACGGCGAAGGCACGGCCGCCGGCTGGTAAAAGTAGTCCTCCGCCCGAAGTGCCGCCAAAGCCCGGAAGTCCCGGAGCCGGTCGCGAAGTGCCGTTCGAGGCTCCCACAGAGGGTAAGACGCGTGGTCGGCGTGGTCGGGAGTCGGGTTTGGCCGGTATGGCAAGCGCGCGTGCCGACCGCAAGAAAGTACTTGGTAACCGCGGACGACAGCGTTCGCAAGCTCGGCCAGAAGACGCCATGATGCGCGGTCGCATGAAGCGCACTCGGACTTTAAGTCGCCGTAAAGGAACGAACACCGCGGCGCCGCGCAAGGGCAAGGTTGTGTTGGAGCTTCCTTGTACAGTTCGTACGTTTTCCGAAGCTGCTGGAGTGAGTGCCTCACGCGTACAGGCTGAACTGATGAATTTGGGGATGATGGTCACTATCAACCAGCAAATTGATCTGGAGCACGCCGAATTGTTGCTGGATATCTTGGGTGTGGAACTTGAATTCAAGCAGCAGGAAACTCTAGAAGTATCGTTGCTTGCACAGTTGCGTGATCGTGAAGATGATCCCGAGGATCTGGAGCCCCGGCCGCCCGTAGTCACTTTTTTGGGCCATGTCGATCACGGTAAGACTTCGTTGCTCGACTCAATTATTGGCATCGATGTTGTGTCTGGCGAAGCGGGTGGAATTACACAGCATATTCGCGCATACGAAATCAAGAAGGATGGCAGGAGCGTCTCTTTTGTTGATACGCCCGGCCATGAGGCGTTCACGGAAATGCGCGCACGCGGTGCCAACGTGACGGATATTGCGGTATTGGTTGTAGCGGCCGATGACGGAATTATGCCTCAGACCGAAGAGGCAATAAGTCACGCCAAGGCTGCGGAGGTGCCGATTGTTGTCGCCTTGAACAAGATCGATCTTCCCGGTGCCGATCCTGGCAAGGTGATGACGCAGATGACTGAATACGACTTGACGCCTAGTGAATGGGGGGGCGATGTTGAAGTCGTGCAAACGAGTGCGATGACTGGCGCAGGAATCGATACGCTCTTGGAGACCTTGTTGACTATTGCGGATTTACATGAGTATCAGGCAAACCCGAGTCGACCGGCACTCGGATCGTGCCTTGAGTCGGAGCAAGAGGGGGGCCGAGGGGTGGTTGCCAAGTTGATGGTCAAGAACGGAACACTCAACGTTGGGGATGTGCTTGTGTGCGGCACATCTTATGGCCGCGTGAAGGCAATGTACGATACCTTAAAGCCACGTGTGAAGCTAAAGAATGCGGGGCCTTCCATTCCCGTGAATATTACGGGACTCAATGAGGCACCTGATGCGGGTGAGTCGTTTTATGTTTTGGACGATGTCGCAAAGGCCCGGGAGATTGCCGAGGACCGAGCCAGCCGGTCTCGCGAGGAATCGTTGGGTGACCGAGGCCTGCCCAAGATCTCCTTTGAGGAATTTCAGAGACGAATTGCTGAAGGAAGATTGGAAGGTGAAGAGCTAGAGCTTGTGACGTTGAATTTGATTATTCGTGCAGACGTCCGTGGGTCCATTGAGGCTATCGAAAAGGAACTCACGAAGATCGATCATCCTGAGATCCATATCAAGGTGCTTCACAAAGCCGTTGGCGGGGTGACTGTTGGCGACGTTCATTTGGCATCAGCATCGCAGGCAGTCATTATTGGATTTAACGTGATCCCTGACGAAAACGCTCGTATGTTAGCGGAGTCTCGAGATGTGGAGATTCGCCGCTACGATGTGATTTATAAGGTCACCGAGGATATCAAAGCAACACTGGAAGGCCGTCTTAAACCCGAGGAACGCGTTATTGAACTTGGCAGAGCGTTGGTCAAGCAGTTGTTCCCGGTCGGACGCGCTGGCAATATCGCGGGGTGTTATGTCGCGCAAGGATCGATTGAACGTGGCTGTCGCATGCGTGTGAATCGTGACGGTAGGACGATCGGCGATTATGCCCTCGATTCTCTGAGACGTATCAAAGAGGACGTGAAAGAAGTTCCCCGTGGCATGGAGTGTGGTATTAAGTTGGCCGGGTTTGGTGATGTCAAGCAAGATGACATTTTGGAAGCGTACAAGATCGAAGAAGTCGCACGTACCTTGTAGCTGCGTTGTGTAACGTAGCTGCGTGATGTAACGAGACGATGTAGTGGTGGTTGTTTGCGACTGTTGAGGCAACTACTTAGGAGCCTCGCAAGAGTGGGGTTGGGTTCTGACTGATGGCATCCCGGCGCGTACTAAAAGTAGCCGAGGCGATTCGTGAAGTAGTCGGCATGGCTATTCTTACCGATCTGCGCGATCCCCGTGTAGTGGATGTTACCGTGACCTATGTCGAAGTGTCTCCTGATTTGCGACATGCGAAGGTGAATGTGTCGGTAATGGGAGATGAAGCGAAGCAGTCACTTTGCTTGCACGGATTACGGAGTGCAAGTGGTTTCTTGCAGCAGAAAATTGCGAAACGTATAGATACACGTTACACGCCCCGTTTGCGTTTTCATTTGGATCAGGGGGTTAAGCATTCGATTCAAATTGATCGCATGCTCAGTGAGTTGTTGCCTGACTCCCCTGCCCCAGATCCGGACGGAGATGAGACAGGTGGCGTGAGTTCAAGGGTTTCTGAAGAGAATGACAGGGGGTCCCTTCAATAGGGCGATCGACAGGTCGACATGAGCACGTCAAACCGAGCCGGGTTAATTACGAAAATTTTCAAGGTACTCAAGAAGTACTACAAGCCAGCTATTTCACGTCAGGACCGTCCTTTGTTGGAGTATGTTCTGTACGGTTGTTGCCTGGAAAATTCGACGGCTGAAGCTGTCGATGAGGTGTTTGCTCGACTAGAGCAAAACTACTTTGACTGGAACGAAGTACGCGTGACAAGTATTGCGGAATTGTCGCTATCGATGGCTTCACTGTCCGACCCAACCGAAGCGGCACGCCGGCTGAAAGGAACGCTACATGGGATTTTTGAAACGCATTATGCGTTTGATATAGACGGGCTGCGAAAGCAGAATTTGGGTGCTGCTGTCAAGGAATTTCAACAACTCGGGAAGTTGACCAAATTTGGATTGGCGTATGTAACCCAGCATGGATTGAGTGGGCACACCATCCCCATCAACCGAACGGCCTTACAGCTTCTCGTTTGGCTGGGCCTGATTAGCGAAGCAGAGGCAGCTGCGTATCGAGTACCCGGCTTGGAGCGAACGATTTCCAAGAAGCAGGGGCCAGATTTTGGTTCATTGCTTCATCAACTGGCGGTCGATTTTGCTGCCTCGCCATTTTCGCCGCGAGTGCGGAATATTCTCGTCGAAATCGTTCCGGAAGTAAAAGAACGATTGCCGAAACGAGCGGCCAGAAAAGTAGCTGCTAAATCGAAGAAAAAGGCAGTGGCAAAGGGTAAGAAGAGGGCGGCGGCAAGCAAGGCTCCTACGAAGAAGAAGTCTGACGCGAAAAAGGCCAAAAAGAAGACGGTAGCCAACAAGACAAGTCGGAAAGGCGCGGGGCAAAAGGCAGCCAAGAAAAAGGCGACAGGCAAGAGGAAGGCGGTGGCTCGCGATGTTTCTAAGACGACGAAGTCGCGAAAGAAAGTCACGAAGGGCGGCAAGAAACCTAAAACAGGCAAATCGCCGACCAAGCGATTGGCGAAGAAAAAGCCACGCTGAAACGACGGGAGCGGACTGGGATGAGGACTGCCGTTGTCGTCGATTGTGTACGGACCCCGATTGGCCGCTCTCATCCTGACAAGGGTTGGTTTCGTACGGTACGCAGTGATGATTTGGCCGTTGCTTGTGTCCAGTCGTTGCTTGAGCGAACTGGTATCGAGCCGGCCGAAATTGATGACGTGCTACTGGGCAGCACCAATCAGACCTTGGAGCAGGGTCTCAATGTCGCCCGTAACGTTGGTCTGATGGCCGGCTTGCCTTTTGAGGCGACTGGAGCCACAGTCAATCGCCTTTGTGGTAGTAGCTTGCAAGCACTCCATCAGGCGGTGCACGCGATCATGGCTGGGTGTGAGGATGTTCACATCGTAGGTGGGCTCGAACACATGCACCATTTGCCCATCGATCACGGTATCGATCTCAATCCGAAGATGTTTCAACGAACCTCCAAGAGCGCGCTGATGATGGGAGTGACCGCAGAATTCCTCTCACAGACGAGAGGTATTTCTCGGCAGCGACAGGATGAGTTCGCCCTGCGGAGTCATCAGCGCGCTGCGGGGGCGCAGCGCGCCGGTGGTTTCGATAATGAAATTGTGCCAGTCTACGGACAAAGCGAGTCTGGAGAGCGTTTGCGAGTTCAGCAGGACCAGTGTGTGCGGCCTGATTCGACCTTGGAGGCGTTGGCGGCCCTCTCGCCAGCGTTTATGCCCGTGATCGGATCTGTGACCGCCGGAAACAGTTCTCCGCTTAACGACGGTGCTGCTGCGATGCTCGTGATGTCGCAAGAGAGGGCAACGAACCTTGGTCTGACGGCGCTGGCCAAGGTGCGGTCAACGGCAGTGGCCGGAGTGGAACCTTGTGTGATGGGCACCGGGCCGGTTCCCGCCACTTTGAAAGCGTTGCAGCGGGCCGGCCTCGAATTGTCCGACGTTGATGTCATTGAGCTCAATGAGGCGTTCGCGGCGCAGTCGATAGTCTGTATCGATATGCTCGGTCTCGATGAGGAAAAAGTGAATCTGCGCGGGGGTGCAATCGCTCTAGGGCATCCCCTGGGAGCCAGCGGTGCTCGTATTGCGACCACATTGCTGAATGTGATGTTCGATCGGGATGCGACAATAGGGCTGGCGACAATGTGTATTGGAGTTGGCCAGGGGATAGCCACCGTTTTTGAGCGGATTTGAGTCTCTTGCTGGCGCGATTCTATAATCTTCAGCGCCAGGTCGAATTGCTTTGCTCGGTCCGCACTCGCCCTTGAGGACTTGGCGATCTTCACGATTGTTCGCAATATGGTCTCTGTCGAAGTAGTTTGTGTCTACTTCGTGATGCTGTCCTGCCAAAATCCTGCGGAAGAGAGCTCATGTCGAAAAATCAGACGCTGATTTCATTTTTGGTCCAACGGATCAACGAGGACCATAATCGGTCTGCACTCGTGGGCAAACGTGGAGGGCAGGATGAGTCGTTGACTTGGGGGCAGTTGGGCGACCGAGTTTGTCGGTTGGCGGTGGCATTGATTCGATCTGGCGTGCAGCCTGGGGATCGCGTCGTGCAGGTTTCGGAGAACCGGTTGGAATGGATTGTCTGTGATCTAGCAATTCAACTGGCACGCGCTGTACATGTTCCCCTGCATGCGACACTAAGTGGTCGGCAGATCGTAGAACAGGTGGTTGACAGTGGCGCTACAAAATTATTCCTGTCCGATTGCAGCCAGTTGACGAAAGTGACAGATCGCATGGCCGAATTGCCGGGTCCCCTAGATTTCTGGGTGTTTGATTCGAGCGATGGTTTTTCAGGAGGAATCCAGGTTGCTTCCCTGGCGCAACTGGAAGACCGTGGAGATCGTTCTGAGTCGGCTTGGGTGCTCGAAGAAGCGCAGCAGGAAGTGACTCCGGATACGTTGGCAACCATGATTTATACGTCGGGGACAACGGGTGAACCGAAGGGTGTTATGTTGACCCATGGCAATCTTTGCTCGAATACGGAGGCGACTATTGCGGCCATCGAGATGTCACGAGAAGATCGTCGCTTAACTTTTCTCCCCTTGAGCCATGTGTTCGCTCGCACTTGTGATTTGTACACATGGCTAATGATTGGCTATGAGTTGAGTCTTGCTGAGTCGCGGGAGACGGTGCTGTCTGATTGCCAGGAACTCAAGCCCACGACACTGAATGGCGTGCCCTATTTTTTTGACAAAGTGCGACGTTATTTGATTTCGGAGCAGGCCGAGGTTGGAGTTGGTGCGCTCCGTGATTTGCTGGGAGGTAGGATGAGGATGTGCTGTTCCGGAGGGGCGGCGTTACCGGTTCATGTTTTCGAGTTCTACTGGCAACAGCAGGTCCCCTTGTTGGAAGGTTATGGGCTGACGGAGACCTCACCGGTAATCACGGTTTCCACTTCTAAGGACTATCGCCGGAATTCTGCCGGGCGGGCGATTTCTGGTGTCGAAATCCGAATCGAGAATGATGAGATTTTGACTCGTGGCCCACACGTGATGCGAGGGTATTATCGGAAGCCAGACGCTACCCGGGAAGTCATCCGAGACGGCTGGTTTCATACAGGCGATCTGGGGCACCTGGATGAAGATGGGTTCTTGTTCATTACAGGGCGTCGCAAGGAACTCCTTGTATTAACTAGCGGAAAAAACGTGGCCCCGGTCTATCTGGAATCGTTGCTGTTGGAAGAGCCACTAGTCGCGCAAGTGTTGGTGGTTGGAGACCATCGTAGCTTCCTCTCCGCGTTGCTTGTTCCTGATTGTGATTTGCTTAAGAAGACAATCCAGGAGTATGAGTGGATGGCGGAATCTGATCAGGAGCAAACGCGGGAGGCCGCGCTATCTGACCCGCAAGTGATCAAGTTGTTTTCCGCATTGATTGCCCGCCAGTTGTCTGAGGTTTCCCATCACGAACAGGTGAGGCGTTTCACGCTTTTGCCGCAGCCCTTTTCGATTGAACGCGGTGAAGTTACTGCGAAACTAAGTCTGCGGCGCGAAGTGATTGGAGAGCATTACGCGACTCAGATTGAGGCTATGTATCAGGCGGACTGGCGCGGGCCCGTTGTGACGGTTGAGTAGAGTTTGACACCTCTAGCAAATCTGTAGTTGGTAGTCATTGCACGGTCACGTCTGATCTACTGCCACATCCCTAACTGTCGGATTCCACCGTTGGTTGCCAGTCAGTTAGTTATCCGGGGGGACTATCTGGTTCGTGTAGGTTTACTAGAAACCGTGGTGTGAGTGGTTCGCGGTGTGGGCTTCCCACGCGACGTTAAGGGCTGCAGAGAGGTTTCTAGACAGCCGCGGCGGGCGATGCGTTGTGTGACGGTTTGGTCAAGTCTACTGCCTCTACGGATG
>PAQH01000070.1 GCA_002709225.1 Planctomycetaceae bacterium | reverse complement strand
CACCGTCAGTGGATGTGCTGCGGGAAACAGGGCCCATCACCGACTACCGAAAGGGAATCCCAGCGCGTGAATACGGGTCACGTGCCGATTACCCACAAAAGTCATCGGCCACCACAACCGGAGAAATTCAACAAATTGGTATTGCTGACAGGATCGCTACAACGCTGATGGAAACGGTGGTGTCAGTAAAGTCAGCCTATTCTACCCACGCGGAATATCCCTCACTCCGCCGGGCGTGGTGACGTGCACGTCACCATAGGTTGCCGCGTCAGCAGTGCGAAACTAGACTTGCCTCTCTCAGCCTTTCCCTCAAACTCACAGTGAGCGCACCATGGCACGTGTCGTTCTAGCGATGTCTGGTGGTGTCGATAGCAGTGTCGCGGCTCACCTGCTGACCGAATCGGGACACCAGGTAATCGGTGTGTTTATGCGTCATGGATCGACCAAGCCAGCCGCTTGCACAGCGGCATCCCCGGACAACACCGGGGAACGGCAGGCCGAAAACGATCTGATGCCGTTACTGAACGGACCGCTCGCGCACAAACAAGGTTGTTGCAGCGCCGCGGACGCCGAGGATGCCAGGCGCGTCGCCGACCAGATGGAAATTCCTTTTTACGCGCTCAACCTACAAGCCGAATTCTCCAACATCATCGACTATTTTGTCGACGAATATACGGCAGGCCGTACACCCAATCCGTGCGTGATGTGCAACAACTGGATCAAGTTCGGACGCTTATTTGACTATGCGGACAGCGTCAATGCGGACTACGTCGCCACGGGACATTACGCCCGCCTGGAAACTGCTACGGGAAATCCTCCTGCGCCCAGACTGCTGCGTGGGCAGGATGCGGATAAAGACCAGTCTTATGTCTTGTTTGGGATCGCCCGAAAATATCTGTCTCGCATGCTCCTGCCGGTCGGCAGATTTCACAAAGCGGAAATTCGCGACCTCGCCCGATCGATTGGCCTGCGCGTCGCGGAAAAGAAAGACAGCCAGGAAATCTGTTTCGTGCCACCTGGGCAGCATGCCAAATTTGTGCGTCAACAACGCCCCGAAACCAATCTCTCTGGTGACATCGTCACGACCAGCGGCGACGTCGTCGGTCAACACAGCGGAATCGAGGGATTCACCATTGGACAGAGAAAAGGACTCGGCGTGGCATTCGGTGAACCTCGATTCGTTGTCCGTATCGAACCTGATACGCGCCGCATCATCATCGGTGAAAAGTCCGACCTGGCTCGTGACGAACTTACGGCTCGCCAGACAAATTGGCTCAGCGTGGATCCGGTTGATCCCTTCCGTTGTTGCGCGCAAATTCGGTACAACGGGTCGGCTCAACCAGCCACCGCGTATCCACTTCCAGAAAACCAGGTGCGGATTGTGTTTGATGAACCGACGTCTGGAGTCGCACCGGGGCAAGCTGTCGTTTGCTACACCGATAACCAGGTACTCGGTGGTGGTTGGATCCAGTAGCCACGTCAAGTCCAGCCAGCCCAGGTGTGCGAGGGTCGCGCACAAAGCCAAATAGACCGGACTACTTGACTCGTTTCATGAAACGCAGGAACTGCGCATCCAGTTTCTCCAAGTCATTGGAGAATGCCGCCTTGAATTCGGCGATGCGGTGTTCTTTTTCATCCTGAACAAGTGGTGCCTTGGCCGACAACACCTTGACGTAGGACACAAATTCACGTGGGTAGCGCCGGATCAAGAAATAGTTCAAAGCCCACGCTTCCGCGTAGGCCTGGTTACGTTGCCGCACACTTGGCTGGCGAAACCGGCGATCATCGGCAATCAAGGTAAGCAGTGAATTATCAGGACGATCGAGCAAATACTGGCGAAACTCTGGCAACCGTACTCGGCTGACACTACCGATACGACGCCAGCCGCGTGAGTTCTTCAAATCCGGTGTCTCAAAATAGATTGCCAGGCCTTCAGAAAGCCACAGTGGATTATCCGCGTAACGGATCTGGAGACCGCAATTAAATGCCAATTGATGTGTCGCTTCGTGAATAATCGTGGCAACCGTGCGTTCCGCCGCCGGCTGCGACAATATTCGATTGACATGCTTTGCTGTACTTGCTCGTGAACGGCGAAAACCGAGACCATCCGCGCCGGTCAGGTCGTACATCATTACGCGGTTACTCTGCAGACTGTAGTAGCCGATGATCACATCAGCGGCTGACCCTAGTTCTTCGTCAGCGTAGGCGGCGTAGCTCTCTTGATCATCAAACACGACCGCGATCAAGGGCCGTTCGGGCTCTTTCAAAATCCAGCCGCGGTTCTTCCAGAAAGTAAAGAAACCACGATAGAGACGTTCATAAAGCGAACCGCACCACTGTGCGTAAGGAGTGGATGTGTTGTAACAGACCAGGTAGTGTGCGGTCGTGAAGATCCGAAAACCCTCGGGGAGTTCTGCCAGCAGCCTCTCCTGTATCTGGCTGGCGTCGAATCGCTGGAAGGGGAGTTCGTCCTTTTCACGAGCGATGCTCTCTTGTGGCTGAATTGCCCACAACACACCCATCCGATCTTCGATCAACACTCCCCCGTCCTGGGCTTCAACAACCACTTGGCCCGTCACACTGACTACCCGGTTATTCCGCTTGATCTTGATGTATTCGAGCGCCGGCACCGGACTCACGGCGACGAACAAGACCACACAGGTCACCAGGTACTGTTTCCTCATGCCTCGCACCCGTTTCCTCATGCCTCGCGCGCGCAGTTACTACTCCCACTTGTACACAAATCTCCCGGGCTGCTGCTTGGCCAGGAGCGCACGACGATCCGAACCCACAGTCCCGAGCTTCCAGTACAGGCGACTCAGAGTGCATTGTGGCCGATTGTTGATTCCCCAGGCAAGCTCGATCCAGGAAGCGACAGTCAGCCCATCTCAGATGAACGACCGTGTCCCGAGAGCGTGGTGAGTCCCGAGCGAAGACTGGGTGTCACAGCAACTACTGGTCCAACAACTTTTGCCTCCAGGCATCGATCTGCTGCAGTGCCTCCAGAGGTGTCAAGCGATTGACATCGAGCTGCCGAATTTCCTCCAACAGCGGATTTTCCGGTGGGGCAAACAAACTCAGCTGCAAATCTTGACGGGAACGCCCCTGTCCAGTCCGTCCAACACGTGGACGACCCTGCGCATCCAAATTCTCGGACTCTAGTTGCGTGAGAATCTGCTTGGCCCGTTCGTTCACTTCCCGCGGTACACCGGCCAATCTAGCGACGTGAATCCCATAGCTCTTGTCTGCTGAACCGCCAACAATCTTGTGCAAAAACACCACGTTCTCTTCCCACTCTTTGACAGCTACGTTCAAGTTACTAACACCGGGTAGCAACCCCTCCAGCTCCGTCAGCTCGTGATAGTGCGTGGCGAACAACGTGCGGCAGCCAATGCCATCATGAATATGCTCCACGATGGCCCAGGCCAGCGAAATCCCGTCGTATGTGCTCGTTCCGCGACCAATTTCATCGAGAATCACCAAGCTACGAACGGATGCATTATTCAAAATGCGCGCTGTTTCAGTCATTTCCACCATGAAGGTACTCTGGCCGCGTGAGAGTTCATCGCTCGCGCCGACCCTGGCAAAAATTCGATCCGCCACGCCAATCACCGCACGACGAGCTGGCACAAAGCTACCCAGCTGAGCCATCAGTGAGATCAGGGCCACTTGGCGGATATAGGTACTCTTGCCAGCCATATTTGGCCCGGTGATCAGCAATACGTTGCCCTCATCTTGCCCAGCCAGCGTGTCATTGGGCACAAACGTCCCTTCCGGCTCAATGATGTCGAGTACCGGGTGCCGACCTTCCTCAATGCGCAGGACAGGTTCCAGCACGAGCTGCGGTCGACAATAACCTCGTTGTCGAGCCAGTTCCGCAAGTGCCAGTAGTACATCTAGCCGCGCCAGCGCCGCAGCAGTCAGCTGTAACCGCCGAACCTCGGTATGCACGGCGTCTCGAAGTTGAACAAAAAGGTCATACTCCAGCGATTTCGCCCTCTCATCCGCAGAGAGAACCTGTTCTTCATACTCCTTCAACTTGGGAGTGATGTAGCGTTCGGCATTCTTGAGTGTCTGTTTGCGAATGTAGGTTTCCGGTACTTCTGCACGATGCGTATTTGTGACCTCCAGGTAATACCCAAAAACTTTGTTGAAACCGACTTTGAGACTGGCAATCCCTGTCCGCTCCGATTCCTCGGCTTGATACTGGGCGATCCACTCTTTGCCCCCTGCCGCCAACTCGCGCAATTCATCAAGCGTTTCGTGATAACCTTCGCGCACCACGCCACCTTCGCGGGCATTCAAAGGGCAGTCATCCACCAGAGCGTCATCGAGCGCTTGCCGGAGTTCCTCGCAGAGATCCACCTCCGCGTGCAGCTGCCGTAGTAGGTCGCACTGGCATCCTGCAAGTGCCTGTTTAACTTCCGGCAACATGCCGAGTGTGCGGCTGATAAAGGAGAGGTCCCGAGGTGTCGCTCTGCCCGTCGTGATCCGAGCCAATAAACGCTGCAGATCATAAACTGATTTCAATTGTTCGCGTTGCCGCTCACGCAATGCCTCAGCGTCCATCAGCTCGGCGACGGCATCGAGTCGCGATTCAATCGCCTGAATTTCTACCAACGGGCTGGACATCCAGTCCGCCAACATACGCGACCCCATGGGCGTCACGGCTCGGTCAAGCACGGCCAGTAAAGAACCTTCGCGCCGACCGTCCCGGAGTGTACGGGTCAATTCCAAACTGCGCCGTGTGGCTTGATCAATTTCCAGTGCCTGCCCATCGTGGTAGGGCACGAGCCGATCGATGTGGTCCAGCGAGGTCCGTTGTGTTTCCTGCAAATACCCCAATACCGCACCGGCGGCGCGAATCGCAGCACCATCCTCCTCTGCGAATCCGAATCCCTCCAGGCTGGCAGTCGAAAAATGCTTTGTTAAGGCATCTTCTGCGGACTGCAATGAAAATTCCCACTCCGGTCGCACCGTTAAGGCCATGCCGTTGTGTGAGGCCGACTCCAGCGGTGGGTCACCGTCGGAGAGCAGGCACTCGGCGGGAGAAATGCGAGCCAATTGATCCGCCAGACGATGCAACGGAAACACCGCCGCTTGAAAACGGCCCGTCGAGAGTTCGGCCCAAGCCACCCCAACTTCCGCTGTTTTCGCTGCTTTCGCATTACTGCTCACTGCAACTACCGCGGCCAGGTAGTTGCTCTCCCGTGGATCTAGCAATGCGTCATCCGTCAACGTGCCGGGCGTCACCACCCGAGTGACCTCACGCTTCACCAGTCCTTTCGCCTGTTTGGGATCTTCAACCTGATCACAGATCGCAGCGCGAAATCCGGCAGCAACGAGCTTGCCTAGATAGTTCTCAAGCTGGTGATGAGGAAAGCCAGCCATCGGAATCGGGTTCTCACCCTTTTCACGGCTAGTCAGCGTGAGCCCCAACTCGCGGGCCGCGACCTTGGCGTCGTCGTGAAACAACTCGTAGAAATCGCCCATACGAAACAGGAGCAGCGCATCGGCGCAAGCAGACTTAGCTTCAGCATATTGCCGCATCATCGGGGTCTTGGCCATGGCCGCACCAATGTAGCACGACAGCGAGCCAACGACGAGGCGGCTGTCGCCTCACCAGCGACATTTCTGGCTCTGCATCAATCGATGTAGAGGAACTCGTTGGATGCCAGCAAGACGCGACAAACGGCACGCCAGGTCTTTCGCTCAACTGTGTGTGCCTCCCCTGACAGTGCAGCCTGGTAAACCGAGAGAAAGCGGCGCCATTCGGCAAGTTCGTCTGATCGCGGCAAACGGCCCAGAACCGTCTCAAACAACCACTCCATACGTTCCGCCGAATTAGAATGCCGCGAACGCGAACGCACCTCCAATGCGGCGCTGGCTTCCTCCATCAATTGGCTGTTCATCATGAATAGTGCCTGGGGCGCCACCGTGGTCTCGCTGCGATTTCCAGAAACCACTGCCGGATCAGGAAAATCAAACGCGCGGAACATCTCGTAGAGTCCGCTGCGCAAGACCGGCAAGTAGACACTCCGACGCAGAGAAGCGTACAACCCCGGATCCTTGAGCGTTTCTGCGGAGAGAATACGAAACGTCTTTCCCTCGAGCACCGCGCCGCCCATGCGGCCATCCAAACGGTCTGCTACCTCCAACAAGGAATCCCGCAATACCTCCGCTTCCATCCGTCGACGGTTCATGCGCGACAGGTAGTGATTTGCAGGATCACTTTGCAGCTGCTTATCGCCCGCCCGGGTACTCATTCGATAGGCCTCGCTGGTCATACATCGCAGGTGCATCCGCTTGATCGACCATCCCGATTCCACAAACTGAAGGGCCAGCCAATCGAGCAGTGGCTGGTTTGTCGGGGGTTGGCCCAGCCGGCCAAAATTATCGACCGAGCGTACCAGTCCATAAACAAAATGCCCTTGCCAAATACGATTCACCATCACGCGTGCCGTGAGGGGATGCTGATCCCGGGTCAACCATGCGGCAAGCTGTCGTCGACCACTTTCGTTCCCGGGCAACGAGCCATCCTGGTCCGCCGACAACAACCTGGGAAACCGCCGTGCTGACAGCCGCCCACGAATCAGGTGATTCCCACGCAGAAACACCTGCAGATCCTCAACCTCTCCGTCCTGCGATGCCATCGCCTTGGGAACCCGCGCGTAAGCCTCGCGAACTTGATCCAATTCAGCCGCCACCCGTTTTTTTTCGTCTTCACGGCCGATGAAGTTTCCCAGCACAAGCGCTTCATCGAGGCGATTGAGTTCCTGTTCAAGATGCTCCAGACGCCTCTCCTGATCGAGTGTCCCTAATGCCCGACTGTTCCACTTGGAATCAACCCGGTAGGACAGCATCACACGGGAGCTCTTGAAAATCCCCGCCAGGGCGTAATAGTCATCAATTGAGATCGGGTCGAATTTATGGTCATGACATCGTGCACATCCCAAAGTGAGTCCCATGAAGACACGGCCCACGGTATCGATCTGGTCATCGACAATGTCCATTTGTTGTTTTACCGGATCATCTTCTGCCAGCATCTTGGGACCAATCATCAGAAAACCCGTGGCGATCACTGGTGCGAATGGATCGGTTTCACGTCCCGCCTGCGCGTCGGGACGTGGCAACAAATCTCCTGCTAATTGCTCAAGAATAAACCGGTCATAGCTGCGATCCGCATTCAACGCATCGATGACATAATCCCGGTAACGCCAGGCATCGACATAGGCCATGTTGTCATCCATTCCATTGGAATCTGCATAGCGGGCAACATCCAACCAGCGACGTCCCCAACGCTCGCCATAGCGAGGAGATGCCAGCAACCGATCGACAAGACGAGACCATGCGTCCGGAGATGCGTCCTCGAGAAACTGTTGTATGGCCGCGGACCGGGGAGGTAGACCATGGAGATCAAAGGTGGCGCGGCGAATGAGTTTTCTACGGTTGGCGGTTGGTGCAGGCTCCAGGCCCTGGGACTCCAATCCGGCTAACAAGAACGTATCCAGCGGTCCACGTGACCAGCCGCGCCTACGCACCTCTGGTTGTGGCATCACCCGTGGGGCCTGCCAGGCCCAAAAATCCCGATCGGCCTCAGTCAACGCGGTGGCAGGTTGTTCGCTGGAGGAGGCTCGCATTTCCTCCGCAGCCTGTGGCCAGGGTGCGCCCATCTGGACCCACCGCACCAGAGCCTCGATCTGCGGGGCAGCTAGTTTTGCTTTGGGGGGCATCGCCTTAACGGATGGATCATGCTCCACCGCCAAAATCAGCAAGCTGCGACGTGGCTCGCCAGGCGCAATTGCTGGACCGGAACGTCCACCACGCAGCAACGCCCCCCAGGAATCCACTCGCAAACCAGCCGGCATCTCGCCTTCCGGCCCGTGGCAATCCTGACAATGTTCCACCAGTACTGGGCGAACCGAAGTCTCAAAAAAACGCAATTGTTGCGCCGTTGGCTGTTGCGCGGGAGGTGGCGAGGCGTTCACCGAGATGGTCAAGCCACACATCACAACTGAGACGACGCGCGATAATGAAAGCCGGCATGCTTCTTGAAATGCAGACACGCGACCGCTCCTCAATCTCTTCCTGTTTCCGATTGACAGCTCCGCCATTGTACTCCACACAGGCAAGCAGCGCGGGCTGAGGCAGCGACAGTCTGGAAATCACGCTCGTCCATGGGAGCCTCATCTTGAACGAACGTGGCTCGGGCCGAGTTGCCCGCTGGAATCCAGGTGAGAGTGGGGTTAGGATGGCACATCGGCACAGGTCATCATCTGACACCCCTGCACAAAGGAGCTCCTGGTGAAACAACGCATCCCCCTCCTCTTGGTACTCGCGTTGAGCAGTATGTACACCTGCTCCATCGCCCAAGAAAATAACCAGCCACCCAAGGGTTTTAGAGCGTTGTTCAACGGCAGCGATCTGTCTGGATGGTATGGCTGGACGACCAAGAATCCAGAAGAACTCTGGGCCATGTCGAAAGAGGAGCTTGCGCAGTACAAGGCAGAGAGCCTAAAAGACATCAACAAGCACTGGTCGGTTGAAAATGGAGAACTGGTCAATGACGGTTCCGGGTTGTATTTAACGACCAACGAAGAATTCAGCAGTTACGAATTCTGGATTGATTACAAAACCGTCCCCAAAGCCGACAGCGGCATCTATCTTAAAGGCGTACCGCAGGTTCAAATCTGGGATTACACGGACAAAAGTAAATTCGGTATCGGTGCCGACAAAGGATCCGGAGGACTCTGGAACAACAGTAAAGGCGCCAACGGCAAAGACCCTCTGGTACTGGCAGACAACCCTCTGGGCCAATGGAACCGTTTCCGAATTCGGCAAATCGGTGCGCGGACCTGGGTTTGGTTGAATGGTAAACTCGTCGTCAACAATGCAATCCTGGAAAACTACTACGCCCGCTCACGGCCGCTCTTCCACCACGGTCCGATCCAATTGCAAACACACGGTGGTGAAATTCGCTGGCGCAATGTCTTCATTCGTGAGATTGGTCCGGAAGAGGCTAACAAGATCCTGGGAGCGTCTTCCCAAGACCTCGGGTTTGAAACGATCTTCAACGGCAAGGATTTTAGTGGTTGGACTGGCGCCGTCGACAATTACCAAGTCGTCGATGGAGCCATTCAGTGCAAGCAGGGAAAAGGCGGCAACCTGTTCACCAAGAAGATTTACGGTGACTTCGTCGTCCGACTCGAAATCAAGATGCCCCCCGCCGGAAACAACGGTCTGGCAATTCGTTACCCCGGTTCCGGAAACCCCGCCTATCAGGGAATGACGGAGCTTCAGGTACTGGATATCGGCTATCCCGGCAAGCTGGCACCGTACCAGTTTCATGGCTCGGCCTACGGAATGGTTCCCGCCGCACAGGGTTATCTGCAGCCGGCCGGCCAGTGGAATTTCCAGGAAGTGACTGTGATTGGTTCGACCATCAAGGTCGAATTGAATGGTAGCGTCATCCTGAACACAGACCTAGGAAAATTGGACGATCCGGAGTTACTCAAGCGCCATCCCGGCAAGACTCTCACCGAGGGCCATTTTGGTTTCGCCGGCCACAACGATCCGGTTCAATTTCGGAACATCCGGATCAAGAGCCTCTAATCGCCGCGGCGCCAGCCCACAGTGGCAGCAACGCCTCCATGAGCCGCACCTCCTCTTGTCACGACCGCGCCATGACTGGCCGCGTGACCTGAGGACCGGCGCATGCGTCTGAAGCTCGACCATGGTGCGTAGCGCCGCCGTGAGCTGCACGCGACAACCTGGAGGCTTGCTGGCCTTGTGCAAACGGGCATTGTGGCCTTTGCACGCCCCAATCGGAACAATGCCCCCAATCGGAACAATGCCCCACTCCCAACTGTGCTTTCTAACTGCCTCCGAGCTGGTCCAGAAAATCAAAGCTCGTGAAATCTCCGCCGTTGAAGTGCTGCAAGCGCATTTGGAGCAGATCGAACGTGTCAACCCGCACGTCAATGCAATTGTCACCCTGCTTCCAGAGCGCGCCACACAAGCAGCCCGGGCAATCGATGATCGGCTTGGTCGAGGTGAAGATCCGGGACCGCTTTGTGGACTTCCCGTTGCCCATAAAGACCTGGTTGTCACTGAGGGCATTCGCACCACCTTCGGCTCCCCTATTTATCGAGACTTTGTTCCCGACGAAGACGCGTTGATTGTCGAACGACTACGTGCCGCAGGGGCAGTCACTATCGGCAAAACCAATACCCCCGAATTCGGGGCCGGATCGCAGACGTTCAACGAAGTGTTCGGAGAAACCCACAACCCCTACGACCTGACGAAGACGTGCGGTGGTAGCAGCGGTGGCGCCGCAGTCAGTCTCGCCTGCGGGATGCTGCCGATTGCCGATGGCAGCGATACGGGTGGTTCCCTCCGAAATCCGGCAGCGTTCTGCAACGTTGTCGGCTTTCGCCCATCACCGGGGCGTGTACCTGTCTGGCCCAATGAGCTGGGCTGGTTTCCGATTTCGGTCCAGGGACCGATGGCGCGCACGGTCGAAGATGTCGCCCTGATGTTGAGCGCGATTGCAGGCCCTGACCCACGCGACCCAATCTCCATTCCCGCGACCGGAGACAGTTTTCGGCAACCACTGGAACGCGACTTTCGCGACACTCGCATTGCCTGGAGCGCGGACTTCGGTGGACTCCCCATGCACCGACACGTCACACAAGTGATGGAACCTCAAATCCAGACCTTCAAGGAACTCGGCTGCCAGGTCGCACTGGGACAACCTGACTTCAGCGACGCCGACGAGATTTTTCAAGTCTTACGTGCCTGGGCTTTTGAACTGAAGTTCACACCTCTGATCGAGAAGCACCGCGAACAAATCAAGGATACGATCATCTGGAATGCCGAATTCGGACAAGCGTTGACCGGCCCCCAGATCTCACGGGCTGAAAACCTACGCACGCAGCTGTTCCAACGCGTCGTCAAGTTCATGGAAACACATGAATTCATGATCTTCCCCGTAACCCAGGTACCTCCCTTTGACCTACAGCAACGTTACATCGAGGAAATCGATGGCGTCAAAATGCAAACCTATATCGACTGGATGAAATCCTGCTATTTCGTCACCGTCACCGGACTGCCCGCGATTAGCGTTCCCTGTGGTTTTACTGAGACAGGGCTACCGGTTGGCTTGCAAATCGTCGGTCGGCATCAGGACGACTGGGGAGTTTTGCAGTTAGCTTACGCTTTCCAGCAGGCAACCCAATTCGGAAGCCAACGTCCACAAATCGCTGTCGCCGATTGACACTTTCCGTGGGCGGTAGTTGCATTTCGATCTAGGTCAATGTCGCCCATCCTGGTATAGGTGTGGCAGCTTGTGTGATGGTTCCGCCTCCTCATGTCTGCTTGCAGCCTGGACAATCAGGCCCACCCAGGATGGAAACCTCTCTACATCGCCAGCTCAAGGAACGCTATGCGTCGGGGAATGCTCGTATCGAGGTCCCGCTCGGCGACTATCGCATTGACGTCGTCACAGACGACGAACTTATTGAAATCCAGCACGGATCACTGAGTGCCATTCGAGACAAGATCAAACACCTGGTTGAAAAACACACCGTCCGCGTCGTGAAACCGATCATCGCCAGTAAGCAGCTCATCAAACTCGATCGTCCCCAAGGCGAACTCGTCAGTCGCAGAAAAAGTCCCAAACGCGGACGCCTGCTCGACATCTTCGATGAACTGGTTCACTTCACACAAGTTTTTCCGCATCCACAACTCACCCTTGAAGTCGTTCTCGTCGAGGTGGAAGAAAGACGCTACCCCGGACACGGTCGGCGCCGCAGATGGAGTACCACTGATTTTGAGGTCGAAGACCGCATACTGGTCCGAGTCGATCACAACTTGCTTTTGTCCGCGGCTGAAGATCTTTGGCAATTGTTACCAACCCGTCTGCCCACCCCCTTTCACACCGGGGACCTGGCAAAACAACTAAAGATCCAACGCTGGGTTGCGCAGCGTATTGCCTACTGCCTGCGCCAGGCAGGAGCGGTTCGAGAAGTCGGAAAGTCCGGAAATACACGCCTCTACGACCGCGTCTCCGACGCCGCCTAACCGGCCTGTTCAAAACGCACTGGAAGTACCTCGCATGGCACGTCCGGGAAATGGGAAACCAGGGTGGAACAAAGACCCGCGGTTCACTCCTCTCCAGAGTACCGCAGAGCCCAGCCAGCACAGATCCGCAAGCTACCATGACAGATGACACGGTCTTACCGCTCTGTGCCCGTTGCCTGAAAACCCTGAAGCCAGGTTCCGGCAACTTCTTCCAGATCGAAATTCATGCGGTCGCAGATCCAGCTTCACCCGAAATCACTGAATCCCCCTCGCTGGAAGCCATCCGCCAGGAAATCCAGTCGCAACTCAGTCAACTGGAACAGCTTTCGCCCCAAGAAGCAATGGACCAGATCCGGCGACGTGTCACAATGCACCTTTGCAACCCTTGCTTTCAAGACTGGATCGAGCACCCTGCCGGAAAATAGAGCGCGTCTCGCAACGCAGGGAAACAGAAACTCCCTCTCGATTCCTCACCTCACTGACTGAACATGCCCCATTCCAGCAACGGCTTGAACCCCGCATTGCTCATTGCGCGTAAACGAGATGGTGGGGCACTCACCAGCAGCGAGATCGGTGCGTTTATTGAGGGGTACAGTGATGGGTCCATTCCAGATTACCAGGCTTCCTCGCTCTGCATGGCGATTTGCTTGCGCGGCATGAACTCCGACGAGATCACAGCCCTGACCCAACATATGCTCCACAGCGGAGTAACACTCCAATGGGGCAACGCGAAGCGTCCTGTTGTCGATAAGCACTCCACTGGAGGTGTCGGCGACAAAGTCTCATTGGTTCTGGCGCCATTGCTGGCATCTGTGGGACTGGCGGTTCCCATGATCTCTGGAAGAGGACTGGGACCAACTGGAGGTACCCTCGACAAACTGGAGTCTATTCCTGGTTTCCGTACTGATCTGACAGCTCGGCAACTGCAGGAACAGACCCAGCAGCTGGGGTGTGCGATCAGCGGGGCTACCCATGAAATTGCCCCTGCCGATCAAAAACTCTACGCGCTGCGGGATGTCACCGGCACAGTCCCTTCACGGGCGCTCATTACGGCGAGTATCCTGAGCAAAAAACTTGCCGAAGGTCTCGGCGCACTCGTGCTGGATGTCAAATACGGCTCGGGGGCACTGATGAAAACGGAACGTGCTGCAGTCGAACTCGCTGAATGCCTGGTCACAACCAGCGCTGCAATGGGTGTCGCTACCACCGCCTTTGTAACCAGCATGAACCAACCTCTCGGGACCGCTGTGGGAAATGCGATCGAAGTAGAGGAAGCTCTGGACACACTACGTGGGGCAGGGCCGGCAGATCTGCGTGAATTGACACTCGCACTGGGCACCGAACTCATGCTCCTGAGCGACCTGGCGAGTACAGAACTCCAGGCGGAGGCGACGCTTCAGGATGCTCTCGATTCGGGCACGGCACTGCAAACATTCACGGAAATGGTTGCCGCACAGGGTGGTGACCTGGCACGACTTCCCCGCCCTCAACAACAGACGAACATCCACTCCCCCGCGACCGGATTCATCACTCGGATCAATACCGAAGCACTGGCCCTGGCGGTCATCGAACTAGGCGGAGGTCGACGCCTGCCCACGGATGACATCAATCACCAGGTCGGCTTGAAAATCCTCCACAAGGTGTCGGACCACATCGAATCCGGAACACCGCTACTGGAGATCTTTGCGCCCAGCGTAGCCGCGGAGATCGGCAATCAGCTGCAGACGGCATTCACGATTGAAACATGTCGCGCAGAACGACCACCCTTGATCTACCGAACCCTGCGCAGTCCAGCTCAGTAATTCCGGGCAAAGCCGCGGCGGCAGCGCCCTGGGCACTGACCGCCAAGAGAATACTGGCTACCGCGTGTCGAGCATCGTGACTGGTCACCCGGCACGGATTACCGAAATACTCCGCAGCTGGTCCCGACTGCAAATCACTGTCCGACTGAAAGATTTCTATTCGTCCTCGTCATCCTTAACTTGCGACTTGGACATGATCTCCTGCTGGATATTGGGAGGCATCACGTCGTAGTGGCTGAAGTCCATCGTATAACTTCCCTGGCCACCCGTCATGCTCGACAGAGTGCGTGAGTAGGTAGTCACCTCGCGCAACGGTATTTCCGTGTGAACGGTCTGCAAGTTGCCACCCGCCGCATCGCTACCTTGCACCCGACCGCCTCGACTCGACATGTCGCTGTAGACATCCCCAACGTTATCGTCGGGAACCGTGATATCCATTTTCACAACGGGTTCCAGCAGGCAGGGCTGCGCCTGCTCAAAGACCTGCTTGAAGACCATCTTGCCCGCTGACTTGAAGGCAGTCTCGGAACTATCAACCGGATGGTGTTTGCCAAAATGCACCTCAATACAAACGTTTTCAACTGGATAACCGGCAACTACACCACCGACCAGGCGTTCACGAAAACCTTTCTCAATCGCGGGCATGAAGTTTCCGGGAATCACACCGCCCACCACCGAATCGACCCACATAAAGTTCGCATCTTCATCGTAATGAAAAGACTTCATTTGAGGGAAACGCTGTTTGGTTGCGTGCTCTTCTGGATCAACTCCTTGTGGCAATGGCCACATGCGAATATGCACTTCACCAAATTGGCCACGGCCACCGGTTTGCTTCTTGTGACGATAACTCCCTTCGGCATTGGCACGAATCGTCTCGCGAAATGGAATTTTCGGTTCCTTGGTCTCGACTTCGAGTTTATCTCGACGCTGCAAACGCTCCTGTACAATCGTCAAGTGCAACTCGCTCATGCCCGTCATCACCAATTCCTTGGTTTGCGCATCACGGTCCAATCGGAACGTGGGATCCTCTTCCACGACCTTATTGAGTGCGCCCGACAGTTTGGTTTCATCACCACGGCTCTTGGGCGCCACCGCCAATCCGACCATCGGTGTGGGAAAATCGATCTTGGGCATCAGCTTTTCGCCCAAGCTTGTACCGGTGGCAATTTCCTCCATTTTGGCGACGGCGACGATTTCGCCGGGTCCGGCCTCGTCGACGGGCTGCGTCTCGTTTGCTTGCACCTTCAACAACTGCCCCATCTTGACACCTTTCCGTGCCGACGAGGCGGGTGTTTGCTGGTCCTTCTTGAGAATTCCGGAATAGACACGAATGTAACTCAATTTCTGCACAAACGGATCGATTCTCGTCTTGAAGATTTGCGCAACAAGTGGCCCCTCCGCGGCAGGTTGGATTTCGACAGTATCGTCATCCTGACTGGCCTCTCGCGTCACGTGCAGCGGCGACAAGCCTCCCTGAACGATCGTATCCAACAACTCGGTCAAGCCGATGTCATTTTTCCCCGAGGTACAGAGAATAGGAATCAAACTACCCGCGGCGATCGCCTGAACAATCAAACGCGACAACTCGTCAGCTGTTGGCGGGGTACCTTCGAAATAACGCTCCATTACCTCTTCATCGACTTCGATGATCGATTCCAACAGGGCGTCGTGAATCTCACTCGGGTCAACTAGCGCGCCCGACGTATCGTCCGGAACGACCAAGGTACTCGCCACGCCTTTGAAATCAGCGCCCTGCCCCAGGGGGACATTCAACAACACACATTGATTACCCCACATCTCGCGAATCGAACCGACAATTGCGTCAAAGTCAATGTTATCCGCATCCATTTTGTTGACCACGACGATGCGTCCCAAGCCCGCCTTACCGGCTTCGTCAAACACACGACGTGTATTCACCTCAATGCCCGCCTGCGCATTGACAACAACAACAGCAGTTTCCACAGCCCGCAAGGCCCCAATGGTCTGCCCTATAAAGTCTGGGTATCCGGGTGTATCGATGACGTGCAATTGTTTGCCGCCGTGCTCAAAGTGGATCAGGCTGGATTCAATCGTGTATTTATGATTCTTTTCTTCCGGATCAAAATCACAAACGCTGGTACCGTCATCCACACTGGGATTGGCGTTGGTAAGCCCCTTGCTCACCAGCATCTTGTCTACAAGCGTTGTTTTTCCGGACGAACCGTGACCACAAAGTGCCACGTTGCGAATGTCACCAACTGCTGTCGCCATACCGAATTCCTTCTGCAGTTACGCGCTAACCACCGCGAGAATACTCCCGATCGCAGCTGTTCAATATCAAATACTATCTCATCTCTTAGAAGACAGAAATACTCAGGATCGTTTGGATCACGTTGATTCTTGCATCGCGCCGCTTGAACGGCGTCAGGGTTCACCGATGGGTGTAGCATGGCCAACCGCAACTGCATCTGAAAGTCCCAACGTCCCTTCGTATAGTGCTCTACCAACAATACAACCGCTCACCGTAGTTTGCGCCAACCGTGTGACATCCTCCAAATGGGTGACGCCCCCCGATGCAATCACCGGTACCTGGACCGCGTCAAGCATCTCCTCCAGTGCTGCCACATTCGGGCCTCGCATCATTCCGTCCCGCGCAATATCGGTGTAAACAATTCCAGCAATCGGCGCATCGGAAAATCGGTGCGCCAGTTCGATCGCCGGCAACTCGCTGGTTTCCAACCATCCGTTGGTCGCCACCAATCCGTCACGAGCATCGATTCCCAGCACCATTTGGCCTGGGTAAGCCCGGGTCATTTCGCGAAACCACTCTGGGTCCTTGATCGCCTGGGTTCCTACCACGAGACGAGCCAAGCCCAGTTCGAAGCCCTCGCGAACGCGAGCTTCATCACGTACTCCGCCGCCCAACTGACAAGGTACCGGCACAGCCTCAACGATCGCCGCTATCACGGATCGGTTCGCCGAAGCTCCCGCACGCGCGGCGTCGAGATCAACCAGGTGTAACTGCTGGCCACCTTCGTCGACCCACCGCCGGGCAACCGCTACCGGGTCCTCACCAAAAACCGTTTCCTGACCGTAATCACCTTGCCGCAGACGGACACACTTGCCGCCGCGCAAGTCGATAGCGGGCCAGATCTGCATCAACCAATACCCTAATTACGGTCTAGTTGGAGAAAAACTGGCAATATGCCACACGGAGAAACGCGTGGCAAGTCCCGCCATTCCCCGCCCCCATCCTCAGTCGGCGCGGGCCAGCCGGTGAAACAGGGCCAGCCGGTGAAACAGGGCCAGCCCGTGAAACAGGGGTGCGGTCGCACAAGCGGGCGTCCCAGGCCCGGGACGCGGTCGCACCACACCACTCGCTACCGTTTCGCCCAACCCGGCAAATCCACCCAATCGACGAACATTGACTCACAGGCCCACTCTGACGCCAGTCAGAGCGTTTGTGGGCCGCGTGGGTGGATTCCCGCTTGATTTCGGCGTCCCGGACATAGACACTAAATACGGTTGGCCGGTTCCGATCGCCGGCCTATTGGAATTGGAAACCACCCCACTACCTTCTGTCATTCTCACCAGAGAGAGACAACCATGGCGACAACGATGACTGCTGACGAGATCCTCGATCGTGAATTCCTGCTAATCCGTGGCAAAACCTTGGAATTAGCAGCTGCCTTCGATCGACTCAACCGCGCATCAGGTGATGTCGCAGCGGATCCACGACTGCAGCGGATCTGGGAGGCACTCGACGCGTTACAGTCCCCAACCAGCGATCGCGCCGAACAGATCCAACTGATATTCTCCAGGTCGTACGAAGACGACTGGCGAGAACAATACGGCATTTGACAGTCAACCACGGTGACCTGCGTTCGAGTTCCACCACATCCTTCCTGATCCTTCCCGCCTCACAAGTGAGCCCAGCAGATGTACTATATCGATCCTCACATCCACATGGTGTCGCGGACTACCGATGATTATGAAACGCTGGCCAAAATGGGCTGCATCGGTCTCAGTGAACCCGCTTTCTGGGCTGGATTCGACCGCGGCAGTGTCGAGAGTTTTCGGGACTACTTTCGGCAACTCACAGAATTTGAACCCAAGCGAGCCGCGGAATACGGTATCCAGCACTACACCTGGTTGTGCATCAATGCCAAAGAAGCGGAAAATGTTTCACTCTCCCGCGAAGTGATCGCCATGATTCCCGAGTTTCTCGACTGCCCCAATGTCCTGGGCATCGGTGAAATCGGCTTGAACAAGAACACGCGTAATGAAGCCACCATCTTTCTGGAACACATGGAACTGGCGATTCAGCATGAACAACAGATCTTGATTCATACGCCCCACTTGGAAGACAAGTACATGGGCACGCGAATGATTCTGGACATGCTCTGCGATGATAGCCGCATTGAGCGCCACCGGGTCCTGGTCGATCACGTGGAAGAACATACTGTTAAACATGTTTTGGACGAGGGATTCTGGGCCGGTATGACACTCTACCCGGTTACCAAGTGCACCCCCGCGCGTGCTGTCGACATTATTGAGACTTATGGGTGCGAACGCCTGTGTGTCAATTCAGCCGGCGACTGGGGTCCCTCCAAGCCAACCGCCGTACCTGATCTGGTTCTTGAAATGCGCCGACGCGGTCATCCCGAGAGCCTGATTCGACGAGTCGTGTATGAGAACCCACTGGAATTCTTCCGCCAAAGCCAGGGATTTCAGTTCGCAGCACCAGCTGCCGAAGAATCAATGGTATAGCGTCCGAGCGTCTCGCAGAGTCGCGTAGATCACTGCAACCCCTCCTGACCTGACGCATTAGCCAGCCACGCGTCCCACTGGCAGGCCGCTCGAGGGCGTGTCCTCGACGTCATCCGTCGGCTTGTTTCCCGCTGAAAAATCCCTGGAAGGCAGCCGCCTCAAATATCCAGGATCAACTCGGCCTGCCAGCCCTGGGAACAGGATTCAATCGAAAGGCCGTGATAAGTCACCGCCTTGACTTCGTTGGCAAGCTGGTGCCTGGCTTCGTCCACAGGTTCCCCCCAGGCGTTGCCCTCGAGTCGCGTCGCTGACACCTGGACGTCAAATTTTCGAAACAGTAGCTGGTCGGTCTCGAATGCGTACAACAGCGCGTTCAACCAATCGACCAGCAGGTATGGGTGATCCGTCGCCTGGAGCACAAACTCACGCTGGTGAGACGGTACCACGTCCAGCGGGTTGCTCACCAATTGAGCGAAGAGACCCCGCGCCGCCTCATTGAACAGCTCACTAAGACTGTCAGCGCGCACGCGCAACCCCAGGTCGGCGGTGTGGTCAAAGATTTCAAACATCGCCACCAGCACTCCATTTCCGCTGCTGCACAACGCTACCTGACGGGTGGGATCACGACCGACAATGCGTTACAGGGTTACCCGTGAGCCGCTCCGGATTCGGACGACTCCGGAGCATCCGTAATTGCCACGACCCAACGACCGGTCAGCCGCCCGGCTAGCATCTGATCGACCCGCTCAAGCAACGCGTCGAGCGTCGTCAAACGTGCTACTTCCGCCAATCGTGCTGGCTTCCATTCGTGCGCCAAACGTGACCACATCTGCTGCCGCCGCGCCAGCGGGCACCAAGCCGAATCAATCCCCGCCAACGTAACTCCGCGTAAGATAAACGGATACACCGTAGCCTCCCAGTCGGCACCCCCGACCAAACCACAAGCAGCGACACAACCATTGCGACGTGTCCCCTTCAAAACGGACGCCAGCGTGGCACCCCCTACGGTGTCAACCACACCTGCCCAGCGTTCACTTAGTAATGGACGTTTCTGGGAACCAGCCAACTCTTCACGCGGAACGACCCGCGAGGCCCCCCAGTTTCGCAACGCGTCGTGCATGGCCGGCTTACCGGTCGACGCAACAACCTGATAACCCAAACCTGCCAGCAGCAGTACTGCGAGGCTCCCGACTCCGCCCGTAGCCCCCGTAACCAGCACCTCACCAGAACTCGGCACAACGTCCTGCCGACGTAACGCATCGATGGACAACGCGGCGGTCAGTCCGGCCGTTCCGTAGAGCATTGTCTCCTCCAGTGTGAGCCCAGGCGGAAGTGGTAGCAACCAGTCCGCAGGCACACGTGCATACCGTGACCAGCCGCCCCAACGTTGGGCCCCCAGTTCATAGCCGGTCACAAAGACCGCCTGGCCGGGCTGAAACCGCTCTGAGTCACTCCCCACGACTTCACCGGCAGCATCAATGCCGGGTACATGCGGAAACGCCTGCACCACCCCCGGATGTCCGCTGGCGGCGAGCGCATCCTTGTAATTCAAGGAGGAGTAGTCCACCCGGACCAGCACCTCCTCTTCGGGAAGTCGCGCAGGCGTGATGCGGTGGATCGTCCGCGACAAATCACCCGTGTCAGATTGATCGATCCAGACACACGAAAAATCTGACTCTGGCATTGTCACTCTCTCCTCAGAGTACGGTCGCTCGTCAATCCAGACTTGCTCAGTTTGGCACCAAACGCGACAACACATCACCACTGGCGACAATTTGGTCGACAGCCCGTTTCATTGACACCCTGAGCTAAGACGCACTAAGATTGCAGCTCACTGAGACATCCGCAACCATAACATGCCCTGTTTCAGAAAACGGAACAGGTTATTAGGAACAGCAGCAATGGGAACGAATACGATCGAGCTCACCGACGACAATTTTCAATCTGAAGTCCTGCAGTCGGAAGAGCCAGTACTGGTTGACTTCTGGGCGCCCTGGTGTGGCCCCTGCCGCCAGATCAGCCCCATGGTCGACGAACTCGCGGCGGACAACGCCGGCTCCGCCAAGGTGGGAAAAGTCAACATCGACGAATCCTCCGGAGTCGCCATGAAATATGAAGTTCAGAGCATTCCCACGCTGCTAGTCTTCAAGGGCGGAGAAGTCACCAGCCGGTTTGTCGGCGCCCAGCCAAAAGCCAAACTACAGGAAGCGCTCGACGCCACAGGATCCTGATCCGTACCGCCGCATATCGGCACGGACGCATCGCTGGCTGGCTCGTACGCCGGCGAGTTGCCGACTTGTCCCTGCCACCCGCTGCGGACGGCGCGCGCCGCTTCTGAATTCACGTCACCACGTTCTGAGCATTTCCCTCCAGGAATGCCAACACGTTGTCGACGGCTCCAGTATTCAGCAACTCCACACCCTCGGGTGTTTGGTCGGCGTTGTGGGGAGTCAATACAACCTGTTCGCACTGCAGCAGTGGATCATCCGACGGCAACGGTTCCGTCGCAAACACGTCGAGACCAGCCCCGGCGAGGTGGCCGTTGTGCAACGCCTCAACCAAGGCGTCACGATCGACGACTCCCCCGCGCGCGGTATTGATCAACAACGCCCCCGGTTTCATGATGGCGAGTGCGTCACGGTCGACCAGATTCGCAGTCTGATCCGTCAGTTTCACATGCAAACTGATGACATCGCTCTCTCGAAACAACTGTTCACGCTCAACAAATGTCACTCCCAGTTCGGCGGCACGCTGGTCGGAAGGATGAAACGTCCAGGCAAGTACACGCATACCTAATGCCTGGCATAAACGGATCATTTCGCGGCCAATCGCTCCGGTCCCAACTACCCCCACAGTCTTACCCGTCAAGGAAATATTCTCAGCGCGGGTCCAACGACCAGCCTTCAACTCAGCGGTCTGAAACGCCACCCGGCGTGCCGCCGCCAGCATCAAACTGAAGGCGTGTTCAGCAACTACCGGTGCTGTCTTGCCTGGAATATTGGAGACCACGACACCCCGCCGGCGAGCAGAAACCAGGTCAATCGAATCGGTACCAATGCTGCAAATCGCGATCATTCTCAGCTTGGGCAACTGACTCAACGCCGCTTCGCGCCAATGCACTTGCCCACGCGAGTTAATCAAGATCTGCGCGTCACTTGCGCGCGCCACCTGCTCCTCAAGTGTCGCCGGACGATCATGAAACACCCGCACCTCCGCCAACGAACGCAAACGATCGAGTTGCGGTGAATGCGCTATCTGCACGGGATCATCACCCGGAACCACGATCACCAGACCGGTTTCAGCCACAACGTCACCCTACCTTTCCAAACAGAAATCGTCAGCAGATCAACCCCTCGGCGTCTCTCCGACACCAGCTTCTGCTGAGTAAAGAGACTAAGAGACCGAACAAACGCACCGAGCATTACAGGCATTTGAAAGTGTCTAGACAAATCACGCAAGCAGACCGCACCGATTCCATCGTGGAGAACCGGCGGGTTAGTCTGGCCGATGGCCTTTTGTATACTCGACATACGGCGGGTCTCTGCGGAACCTCGCGTTTCCCCAGGAACACGCAGAAACAGGGCATTCCACGTCGACCACCGAGGCACCACCATGACGACTGCGAACTGGAAAACACAAGTCTTCGGCAAGATCATGAGTCTGCTGTACAACAACCCTCATCGTGTCGTCGAATACCGCGTCCGTGACGCCAATGGCAACTGGGTCGATCGCGCCTCGACTCCAGCACCGGTACTCCGGCTGTTTGAAACCGAAGCTACGCAAGAACGCACCTGCCTACAAACGATTCAATTCGTCCACCACGTGTTCATCCCACCAGCCGGGCGACACGTGGAAGAACTGCACATTCATCCAGACGCCGAAGAGCTGGTCGTGATCACCGCAGGCCGCGGTGTGATCGACCTAGGCGGCACAACGCAAGACGTCTCGGCCGGCGACGTGATCTACATTCCGCCAGCGATGGAACATGAATTACGCAATGATCACGACGAGGAATTACTAGGCGCACTCTTTATCAACGTGCCCACGGGCGAGGGACTCCAAAATCTGGTCGCAGCCCAGCAACAGGCCCATTAGCGATCAACCGACGAACATTCCGGATTACCAACGATGACCCTAAGAATTGATCGACTAGAATTTGTCCATGTCGCCATGCCGTTGATCTATCCCTGGCGGACTGCTTACGGTGAGGACGCGGCCATTCACGCAGTCCTCTGTCGGATGTCGAGTGGTTCAGTCGATGGCTGGGGAGAGAGCGCCCCCTTTGCCGCCCCCTGCTATAGCCCAGAATGGGCGGGGAGCGTATTTGCGACCTTGCGAGACTGGCTGGGGCCCGCTGTACTTCATCAAGAAATTGGCTCTGGCCAACAACTCCAAGAGACACTGGCGCACTTCAAGGGCAACCCCTTCGCCAAGGCGGCTCTCGACAACGCCTGGTGGAGTCTCTACAGCCGCCACACCAACACGCCATTGCACGTCGCCCTAGGCGCAACCCGCAACCTGGTTCCGGTGGGCGCTGATTTTGGCGTCATGGATTCCATCGATGATCTGCTGCAATCGGTCCAGGAGGCCGTGTCAGACGGATTTCCCCGCGTCAAACTCAAATTCCGCCCGGGCTGGGACCTGTCGATGTTGGAGGCAGTTCGCAAGCACTTCCCAGAACACCCTTTCCACATCGACTGCAACAGTGGGTATCGGCTCGCCGACACCGATCTGTTTCAGCAGGTTGACCGTTTTCAATTAGCGATGGTCGAGCAGCCACTGCAACACGACGATCTTATCGATCACGCTACCCTCCAGGCACAGATTCAGACGCCCGTCTGTCTCGACGAGAGCATGACAACGCCGCGCCGGGCCGAACAGGCAATCAGCATGAAAAGCTGCCAGTTCGTCAACATCAAGCCAGGCCGCGTCGGTGGCCTGACCAATGCTGTGGCAATCCACGACATTTGCCAACGGGCAGGCATTCCTTGCTGGGTTGGCGGGATGCTCGAAAGCGCCACCGGCTCGGCACAATGTGTGGCCCTGTCCATGCTCGACAATTTCACCTATCCGGCGGACATCTTTCCCAGCGCGCGTTTCTACCACGAAGACCTCGCAGACCCACCGGTTGAACTTGAAAAATCAAATGGCGTTCAACACGTCAAGGCTTTCGAAAATCTTCCCGAACCCGTTGAATCCCGTCTGGCAAAACGTACCGTCGAACGCACCGTGCTGCAGTAAACGTCCGCAGGACAGTGATGCTCGCCGGTTGACCAGCCCCCACCACTCTGTTATCCCAACACACACATCTACGCGTTCCCCTTCGTTTCCTTGATTCGTTCCAGCACCTCCTTATCGCACACAGGTGATCAGCATGCAGCGCGTCCGCTGGGGTATCGTCAGCACCGCCAAGATAGGCACCGAGAAAGTGATTCCCGCAATGCAGAAAGCTGCCTATTGCGACATTGTTGGCATTGCATCACGGGATCTCGACAAGGCCAGTCAGGCCGCCTCGGCGCTAGGCATTCCCAAAACCTACGGCTCGTATGAATCGCTACTGGCGGACCCTGACATCGATGCCATCTACAACCCACTCCCTAATCATCTACATGTCCCCGTCTCCATTCAGGCATTGCAGGCTGGGAAACACGTGTTGTGCGAAAAACCGATCGGGTTGTCCGCTGACGAAGGCCAGCAACTTGTGGATGCCGGGCGGGAGCACCCACATTTGAAGCTGATGGAAGCTTTTATGTACCGCCACCACCCACAGTGGCAAAAAGCCCAACAACTCGTCCAACAGGGCGCTATCGGTACACTTCGTACTATTCAATCATTTTTCTCCTACCACAACGTCGATCCGGACAACATTCGCAACATGGCGGACATTGGCGGAGGTGGCCTCATGGACATCGGCTGCTATCCGATTTCGCTGTCGCGTTTCATCTTTGCCAGTGAACCGGAACGTATCCTGGGCCTGGTGGAGTACGACGACCGATTTGGAACCGATCATCTGGCAACCGCCGTCCTGCAGTTCGAATCCGGCTTTTCGACGCTCACCTGTTCGACGCAACTCGCGCCGCACCAACGCGTGAACATCGTCGGCACCGAAGGTCGTGTTGAAATCGAAATCCCGTTCAACGCACCACCGGATCGCCCCTGCCTAGTGTGGCATCAATCGGCCAGTGGGATCGAGGAAATCGCGTTTGACATCTGTGATCAGTACGGGATTCAGGGCGACCTTTTCTCGGAGGCCATTCTCAACGACACCCCGGTTCCAACCCCTATCGAAGACGCCGTGGCCAACATGAAGGTCCTGGAAGCGGTGATCCGCAGTGGGAGGAGCGGAAGCTGGGAAACCCCGTAGTCACCGCGAGGCGGGGAACGGCACACCGAATGCGCCACGCGAATCCGTCGGGTTGAGGCGAGCGGCTGGCGTCCCCACAGGCCCCGTTACTGGATCCCATAGTGCGACCGAGAGATCGTCGATCCAAACCTCGCCCATGCCCGTCAAGGCGAAGGAAATCACCAGGGGCCGGTCCCCTTTCGCAGCCCGGTAAAACACAAATTCCCGCCAACCTGTCCCCTGTTGAACCCGTTCGGCAAGGTCCCAACCACCCAAATTATCATAGATTGCCAGCCCGTCATGACTGCCCCGAATCGCTTCGGGGACATGTACCCAACCATGGATCCGAACCCACTGGGAAGCCCGCACGGGTACAGGGGCACTATGGATTAGCACGGGCGCTGTTTCGACCACCTCAGGCGCTGCCGCGTTCGACTCGGGCCAAACCCGGAGGTGGAGCGAGGTGCGCCCGCGCCAAGGTGACGTTACCGACAACTCGACCGCCGCCGCCAGTCCCATGACGGGTTCGCGCTGCTGCTTCCAGCCACTACTCAACATCTGCGGAAGACTCTCAAAATCGCCAGCCGCCAGTGCATTGGGACTCCATGTGGCGGTCCGCATCTGGGCGAGCCAACGCCAGTGCGAGGGCAACGAGCTGAATAACAGGCAATACGGACTGGTTGTTACCGAAGGCAGCCCTTCCGCCGCCTTGCGCCAATACGTTTGGCGCACCTGGTCCAACAGCTGTTCTCCGTGCCGCGCGAGCCCGTCCGCCGATGCCAGGTCACCCGCCAACCACATTTGCGTAGCACGCTGTAGATGGGAATCGACTGTCAACAAAGACTGAGAGAGCTGCGGGGCACCCTGCCCCGAAGCTGTAATTGATTGATCTACGAGCCGCGCCTGACTGACCGCGCCACGCAATAATTCGGTCCGTAGCTGGACCATTTCCCGGCCGTGTTGTGACATGTATTGGGCAATGTGATTGCGAACCGCTGAGTCTTCGGTGAGCGCAATCAAATTAACCCGATCCGGATCATGCTGCGTCACTCTGGGACCGTGGTGCCGGCGGAGTTCACGGGGCCCTGTCGCTGACAAGCCATACATCCGGTCCGTCGCAGGAATACCGTACAAATCAAACGTCAGGGGGCCGGCCGCCATGGGCGACAGCACATGCTGTTGTCCAGTTCCTCGCGCCAGCACCAAAGCCAAACGCGACCGCCGCGTCTGCAGTACGGTAACTTGGGCTCGCGCATCGCGCGTTGACAGTGCCTCGACAAATGTCCCCATCGTAATCCAGGGGCGCAATAGCTTCAGTTCGTGGTTGAGGCGTTTCAGCGTCAACGCCCTCATTTGTGTCGCTGCATCCGTCGAATCCAGCCGAGTTCGAGAACGAAAACAAAATCCGCGCACACCGGCCGCCAACGCCTGATACGCCACCATCCGCAGCTGATCCGAACTGAGCCCGAACGCGGTTCCATTCCCAGCCCCCAACAGGACAAATTGCTCGTCAAGCTGGCGCGGCGTCTGGGTTTGCACACCCACCCAACAAAGTTTCCCTGGCCGCGCCAACCGGCGACGCTGCTGCAGAAACGCCCCAAACTTCTCAAGTTCTAACGTCGTGCCGATCACATTCCGCTCGAGCATCAGAATGTCGCTGTATTGGCTGAGATCCCAATAACCAGAACGTGGCCCGCAGACCGTCGGTCGTCGCAGTGGATCTCGTTGCCGGACGCCTTCCGCCGCTCTGCGCAAAGCCTCCCGATCACGGCCCATCAATCCCTCACCCAAATCCCAAGCCAACACGCGGTTTCCCCACAGCCCACCTGTTGCTTGGGGCCCCGTTCCGGGCGGGGCGACGAACCAGAGATCCCACTGTTCTGCTTCCCGCAGTTGTTGGTTTGTCGGCGGGCGGCTCAAGCGAATAGTATTGAAGCCAAGCCCTTTCAACCATTCAAAGGATTCACCCTTGAAATCGATGGCCCGTGGCATGAAGGGACGGTCGTCGACAAACAGCACGCCTGACTCCAGCCGCACTGCAGGAACCGATGACAAGGAATTGGATGCGACGGCGCCCCCTCCGTCGCCAGCCCGGGTAGCCTGGTTCACAACATTACCAAACACCGCTGGGGGCACGTAGCCTTCGACGTCCAGGTCGTCAATCCAAAGATTCGTGACACCCGGGCCACCGTACGCATTGAGGACAACCGCATCCAGGTATGCCTCCCGGGGATCCACCCGTGTACCAAATTGCTGGTAGAGGTGGGGTAACTTTTGAGACAACAGGGTCCGTGGTTCTTGGATGGTTAATTCCTGCCAACTGGTACTCCCGTCTGTAACGGTCCCGGCGATCATGGTCCGCAATGGTTGTCCAGTACGCGGGTGAAGCGATCTCGGCAACACGACCACCGCCTGCAACTGCACGCCGGGACGGTCGGACTGCACCCATACACGCGGCCTCAAATCATCGTGAACAGGCATCGGACCCAGCGGATAGCGAAAATGGACAAAGCTGCCACTTCCCGCTTCGATCCGAATGGACTCGCTCGCATTACCCCGGTGTGCCCGGTCATAGGCGCGACGAATTTGAACCCGCGGCACGACATCGTAGTCGGCCAGCTCCCAGCGGGTATCGGGGGTCTCAAAGGAATCGGGAAGTTCGCTCGCCGCGCGTGCCTTATCGGATAGCAACACAAGCGACAATACTGTCAAGAGACGCAGCGAGCGCCACCGCCGCGGATGAAACCAACCGCAACGCACCGGGTGACACGGCACACCAGCAGCCTGCTGCAACAAGACGCACACCTCCCGTCAAACCACTTCCCGTACCCAAACGGGCAGCGGCAAGCACGTTCCAAACAACGCGACCTGGAACCACCTACACGGTTGCCTACGGTCACTGTTGCCAAAAAGCAACATCGCGAAATCCACCGTTCGTTGTTGCTAAGTCGTGCTTCTAACAGTATTTGCGATCTCAAACCAGATCGAATCAGTTGCCTTTTTCCCACGTGCCCACCAACCCATCCCCGCCGGACACGCATCACATAAGTCCCTTTGGAAATAAGACTTATGAACAATCGTCCGGCCGTTTCTCAGCAATTGGCACGCCGGATGCTCTCTAAGCCAGCTACTGACGCATCGATCTGGAGCCCACTATGACTGGTACACAACGTCGCTTCGCTGTCGACCAAGTTGAAGAACTTCCCAAGGATCTGCTGGAACTGGGAACCCTCATCAACGACCTGCCTGTTTCGCTACGGCAGCAGCTGGAATCCGCCTACACACGTGTTGTCGAAAGCACCCGGCGGCGGAGGCGGATCCTCACCTTGGTCCAGGAAGCCCTTGGCCAATTGCGTCTGGACATGAAATACTTGACATTTGATCTCGATGCGACTCGTGACGAACGGGACGCACTACTCGATGCCCGCGATGAAATGGAAGATTGAGTCCACCTCCTCTGCCCCGTGAACACGCGGCCAGCAGCACCTTTACGATTGCGTCTGGCCCCTCTCTGGAATACGATAAAGCGTTAACCTGAATAGTCTTTCCTCGGTGCCCCTGGTACGGTCATCCGTGCGGCAGGGTACGGTCATCCGTGCGGCACGGTGGCCGGAAAGAACAACTACAGTCTTCGCTAGACTCCTTGCTTGCGTGGTTCGTCAGATGGTCGACATCAGCGCCGACAAATTGGCCCAACGCGCCTTCGACGTCGGCCTCTTGGACAACCAGCAACTCGAAATGACTTGGTCCGAACTAGGCACACGCCAAGTCAGCGCGGATGAATTCATCGCGGTGGCCACACGGCGTGAGTTGCTGACGAAGTTCCAGATCGACCGGCTCATCAACGCCGAACGGTTCGGGTATTTCTACGGCGATTACAAGTTGCTCTACATGGTGGGGGCTGGCACGTTTGCGCGGGTGTACCGTGGAGTGGGTCGATTGGACGGCAAGATGGTAGCCGTCAAGGTGCTCCGACAACGGTATGGGGATGACGTGCAAGTCCGTGAGAACTTCATACGTGAAGCCGAAATGGTCATGCAATTGCGTCATCCCAACGTGGTACCAATCTACGATGTGGGTACCGAACGCAACCGCCCGTATATGGGCATGGAGTTCGTCGAAGGCAGTAATCTTCGCAGCTTCGTCATGGCCCGCAAAAAACTCACCTTGCTGGAATCCCTACGTATCCTCCGTGACGTCGCGGCCGGCCTGGAATACAGTATCGGCCAGGGTGTCGCGCATCGCGACTTGAAGCTTTCCAACGTACTGGTCTCCAGCACGGGCCGGGGCAAGCTGGTCGACTTTGGGTTGGCAGCGATGGAAGTGAAAACGGGTGGTGTCAACGAAAACTTCAACCCGCGTAGTATCGACTACGCAGGCCTGGAACGTTCCACCGGTGTGCGCCGCAATGACCCGCGCAGTGACCTTTATTTCGCGGGAGTCATGTTATACCACATGCTCTCGGGCCATGCTCCGCTTACGGAAACCAAGGACCGCGCTGCCCGTCTGAGTGTCTCACGGTTCCGTGAAGTCAAACCGCTGATCCAACT
>PAQH01000069.1 GCA_002709225.1 Planctomycetaceae bacterium | reverse complement strand
TTGTTTGTTGCGGTGGTCACGGGTGACCATCATGTAATCGCCACCACGGGCTGCCATCAACCGTTGCGGGCGTCGCGTCCAGTGAATTCCGTCTGGACTGGTGTCCATATACTGGCCAAAGACGCGCGCCGATTTATTGACTTGCTGTGGTGTGACATTGGGATAACGCTGGGGATTGTAGGGCGCCCACATACGGTGGTCTTGCATGTTGGCGATCAACTTGTAGCGCTTTTGGGGATCGGGGTCGTCGTCATCGCGGACCACGGTCAGGCCGTCGAGGTTGTTGATGACGCCGATGGTTTCTCCCTTTTCATCAATTGCTGGCAAGCCCACTCCGCGGCGAGCCAGTTCTTCGTCGACCAGGTTTACCCCGTCGGGCGCACAGGAATAGAACAGGTTGTTGCGTTTGCTGCCGCGGAACTCGAACAGATTGAGGTCGGGTTTGGTCCAATGAATCCCGTCGCGGCTCTCCGCATAGCAATATCCTCCGCGGTCTAATTCGTCCCAGCGTCGCTCGGTGTTGAAGGCGAAATACCAAATCCGAAAGAGCCCGTCGGGCTCCTGAATGACACTGCCCCAAGCTTGTGCCCGCTCCCCTTCCCAGGGGCGATCGGCGACCAATACCGGCCCGGGGTGTTTGTGCATCCGATTGAGCACGCGCGACACGTTTTCGTGGCGGGCAATTTCGTGGTCATCGACCAGCAGGTGAAGGTTGGGATCGGAGTGATTTTGCGGATCGCGATTCGTGGTAGGGATCTGGGAACGGCCTTGGGCCAGGCGGGTTGTCCGTTCACCCTCAGTAACCAATCTGCTGGCGGTTAAGGCGGCGGTCGTCTGGGCGAGAAATTGACGTCGGTCCGCTGGGCACATGAGCGACTCCTTGGCGATCAAGTCAGGAGTCTCCAATGTAGGCAGTTCGTTAGGCCGCTGCCAGCGCGTCGTTAATTGCCAGCCCTTAGATAGGCACCGCAGGCGCAATCGTCATAACCGCATACGGGAGAAGGGCGACAGCCGGTTTCTCTGGAATCTTGTGATTCGGGTTGTGGTGTACCCGGTGCCTGTATCCGATAGCCGATTGAACAGGACATTAGCTGTTCGGCAGTTGACTGTCGAATGTCTGCGCGAGCGTGACTGAAATGGAATGCGCTGGGAACGGACTTCACACGCAGGCGAAGTGTGAGATGGGTGAACGGGTTGCTGCGCCAAGGCAACTTCGTTCCTTACTGATCCGTTCTAACACCGGGGTGCATCATGAAGTTGTCGCGTTTCTTTCTCTCTGTAGCCGCAGGCTGCGGCTTGCTGGGCTACCAGGCTGAATTGTCATTTGCTCAAGGGTATTACCAGTCGGGTTCGCACCGAGGGGTTGCCTACAATTACTACCACCAGAATGAAGCCGCCTCACCCAGTGACCGGCCGGCAGTCCAGGAAACGGGTCGCGGTCGCAAAGCGATTCAGAATCCGCGCAAGCTGGTTCCACAAAAAGCGGGTGGGAAAGGCTGGCAATGGGATTTTCTGGACCAGTTTTGTCACGCGCCCTGCGAACCTTGGACGCTGTTTGCCAACGACAACGCCAGTCGTATCACGATTAATGGACATACCCAGATCGGTTACCACACCGAAGGGACCAATGGTGATGGTACGCCCGGTTCGTTTAATGACTATCCCAACCGTTTCCAGCTACATCAACAGTGGTTGAAGGTGCAAAGAGCCGCGCACAGTGGCAAGGGTTTTGACTGGGGATTTGGGTTGGATTACGTCTAC
Source organism: Planctomycetaceae bacterium (assembly GCA_002709225.1). Classification (GTDB taxonomy): domain Bacteria; phylum Planctomycetota; class Planctomycetia; order Pirellulales; family Pirellulaceae; genus UBA9264. Next base: position 39,348 of record PAQH01000069.1, on the reverse strand, counting down.
GGGACCGATGGACCAGACACCCAGGCTGGTTACAACTCCGCCGGCGAGTGGGATGAAGACTGGGACAATGGGTCTGCTTACGGACATGCGATTCCGCAGCTCTACGCTGAGGTTGCCTACGCCGGAATGCGCGTCAAAGGGGGACACTTCTTCAGCCCGATGGGTTATGAAACGGTTGCGTCTACCGGCAACTTCTTCTACTCCCGGAGTTATGGTCGCGGTCTTGCTTTGGGGGGTGGTGGCCGTTTGATTCCCCGTACGGTTACCGGTGTGCTGGCCGATTACAACATCGGGGATCACGTAACTGTTTCCGCGGGCTGGATCGATGGCTTCGATACGGGTTTTGGATCGGGTGGTGGTTCCATGTTCATGGGTAGCGCCTCGATGGCGTTGTTCGACCAGATGCACATGAGCTACACCCTGGCATCGGGAGATGCCGCGGATGGCGATGAGATCTACGTGCATGATCTGATTGTCCAATGGCAAGTCACCGATCGGATCGAAAGCGTCTTCGAGACAATCTTGTTGGCGGATCACGATGGTGATAACTCCGAGATCACGCTCAACAACTACATGTTTTACGTACTGAATGATTGCATGAAGATTGGTTTGCGTTCGGAGTGGGTTGATCCCGGCCGCGACAACGAAGAGTTCAACGCGGTCACGGTTGGCTTGAATTACCAGGCTACCTCCAACTTGCTGCTGCGTCCTGAACTGCGGTTTGATAACTTCCACCAGGACATCAACAGCGGTGCTGACTCGGATGGTCCCCTTTCGAGTTCTACCGGGCGGCGCGATTCGACCGTGTTCGGTGTGGACATCATCTTGACCTACTAGGGGTTGAAACCTAGAGTTCCGGTACGGATCGTAACAGGGTTGTCGAGCAGATGCTCGGCAACCCTGTTTTTTTGATCGGCGATGTCGCCAGTTGGGCCGCCGTGGTGGCGCTCGAAAAGAAATCCGTGTTAACGCGGTTTCCGCGTTGCGTTTAGTGCCGCCAGATGAGGTCTGACGAACTTCCTGATTTGCGCATGGTCGGTAAATGGCAGGTAACCTGCCCGCATTACCAGGCTGTACGCCTGACCGACACGATACTCCGGAATAAACCACTGGAAATCCCAGGCGGGATTCGTGGCACCTCCTCCGGTGGGTGACTGGGCGAACCAGACACGGTCTCGTGTACGGAACATCAGAACCAACGCCAGTTGCTGCCGCACGCCGTAATACCAGGGCTGGCTGTAGACGTACCGAGAACGATGATTCACCAGCGTGAGAGGAAACGCCGCATCGATAGGAAAGTCGGTCAACGGTCCCTCGGGAGGGTGGGTACTCTCGACGCCGTGTCGCGGAGAAATGGTGCGCAAGCGCCGCGGACTGGCTGCCGGTTCGGCCGCCGGTTTGCCTTCAAAGATGATGGCGGGATCTTCCGGTCGATGGATGTAACTAGCCCAGAACAGCCCAATGAAGCCTCCCTGGAACACATCGGCACGAGGAATACACTCGAATGTATATTCGATGGTACCGTCAGCCAGCAGATGGTAGCGTCCGCAGCTTTCCAGCTTCCAGTTGGGGGTGGGGGGTTGATAGAGTTCTACCGTAAAGGGATCGATGCGCCGCAGTTCCATCGGGGCGCGGCGCGGTTCAAAACGCTCTTTCTCGACCGCCAGCGTGCCATCGTGAATATGCTCAAAATTCAAACCCGCGTAGGTGGGTACGAACAGGTTCCCTGTCTCCTGCCGATGTCGTAGTGACGCCACACCGCTGTAGCCGGCACGGTGTCCCGGCAGCGTCACGTCATCGACAGCCCGGTTGGTGACGATGACGGCGGTCACATCGCTGCGCGCTAGCACCGCGTAGTCGCGTTGCGCGATTTGGTAGCGGACTGCCGGATTGGTCAAGCTGGTAGCCCCTGACGCGGCCAGCGGGTGGTCGGCGGCCTCAGCGAGCGTGCCCAGTAGGCAAACAAGCCCGAACAGGATCAAGTCGCGGTTTTTTCGAGGTGACATGCGACTATCTTACTGTGCGATGGTCTGGCCGGGAACATTTCCTTTCTGTCCTGGGTTTTGTCGTGAAGTACTATCGTTGGGCCAGGTGGCAGATTAGGCTAAGCGGGCAGCCGCTGAGTCGATTTGCGGACTGGATTTGCGAACTGCTCGGACCCATGGACAGACACCTCTACAGTGCGATCGGCGGCAGGTTTCTGTTCGCTGTTGTTTTTCATTTCCGTTTCTCTGCTGTGCTTTTACTCTCGAGTCTGCGGTACTCTGGACCCGGTGAGTAGTCAGTTCCACCTTGTCTCATCCGATTGGAGTTCTCCAGTTATGAAGCCATGGTCCCAGCGGTATGCTGTTCTTGTCTTGTTTTTGCTTCTATCGGCGTCTGCAGTGGCGCAAAACAGAGCGGTCCGCCGTCTCGATCTCCAGGATGGCGACACACTAGTTTTTTGTGGTGACAGCATCACCCACCAATGTCTCTATACGCAGTATGTCGAGACGTACTTCTACACACGATATCCCCAGCGGCGGATCACTTTCCATAACGCGTCCGTCGGAGGCGACAAAGTTGGTGATGCGCTGAGTCGTTTTGACATCGACATCGCCCCTTCCAAGCCCAAATATGTTTCCATCTTGCTCGGCATGAATGACGGTACCTACCAGAACTTCAAACCGGAGGTTTTCAAAACGTATGAGACGGGGATGGTTGAGCTCATCGAGAACATCCAGAAGCTGGGTGCGACGCCCATCCCAATGCACCCCACGATGCACGACTTGCGGGCTCGCGAAATAGTTTCCCGGGATGGTGAAGTCCAAGAACGCTACAAGTACTACAACAGTGTGTTGGCGTTTTATGGAACCTGGTTGCAGGAACACTCGCGCCAGCAAGGCCTGAGTTTTGTCAACATGTTCTCTCGATTGAACCGTATCACCTATCAACAGCGCCGGCAAAATCCCGATTTCACGTTGATCAAGGACGCGGTCCATCCCGATGCACCTGGCCAGGCGGTGATGGCCGCTTCCTTGCTGGATGATGTGCATGCCAATCGACTGGTATCGTCGCTAACAGTGGTTCGTCGCGGACAATCATGGCAGGTGCGGGCCAGGAACGGTGAAGTCAGCGAAGTGGGTGAAGACGACTTGCCCTCTTTTACATTCCGAGCCAATAGCCTTCCCTGGGTGGTGCCCCAAGAAGCTCTGCAAGGTTACAGGTTGTTTGGAGCGGGTGGTCGTTTGAGTGCCGAAAGACTGCGCGTGGTCGGGTTGCCCCCGGGACGCTACGAGCTCAAGATCGACGATCAGGTAGTTGGTAGCTGGTACCAGGGAACATTAGCGGGCAATATTGCGTTGCATGCGAATCGCCAGACACCCCAGTACCAGCAAGCGCTACGAGTCGCCATGTTGAACAAGGAACGCAACGAAAAGGTGGTCCATGCGCTGCGCGATCACTATCGAACATTGCGCGATCACTATCGTCAGGGGTTGGACAAGAAAGACGCTCAGAAATTTGCCCAATTTCTGACCACCTTCAAGGCCAAGGCAGCAGAGTTTGATGCCCAGTCCAAGGAGTACGAAGATAAGATTTACGTCGCCAATCAGCCTCAACCGCACCGTTACCAGATTGTCAGAGCAATGAAAAAAGCGGCCAAGTAGCCGCCGCTCGGACCCGGATTCGCACGGAATTGCTGTCACCTTTCGAATCACCGTTGTCGGTGTACGGGAAGGTCGTATTGACGGATTATGAGGCTGGCTACTTGTTGGGGGAAAACTTCTGCAACACGGGTGTGCCGGCCGGTGCCCGCGGCGCCGCGTCATTGGCGTGGGCCCCGTAATGCCCGGGTCGCACTTCACCCACATAGAGATCCCCGCCAGCGGAGACCGCAATCCCGTGCGCCGCGAAAAAATGGCCCGGTTGGCCGTAGTCACCTGAGCCAAAGCGTGCCAGTTGAGTTCCGGCTCGATCAAAAACTGTAACGCGTGAAGGAATGGGCTTTCGATCGGGAAACGCATTGCCAACATACATTCCGATCTGAAAGCCGAGCTCCGAGACGTAGACCCGGTCTGCGTCGTCAAAGGCGATATTGCAGGGACGCGCCACATCGGTCCACTCTTCCTGAAAGGTGCCATCGGGCGCGAACAATTGCAGTCGGCTATTTTCGCGATCGCAGACGAAGACGGTGCCATCACTGGCGATGCCCACATCGTGCGCGACACCGAACTGGCCCGGACCGCCACCAGGATCTCCCCACGATGCCAGTAATTCCAGGTCAGCTGAGTAGTGGTGGATTCGCGCATTGCAGTATCCATCCGAAACGTAGAGGCTGCCATCGACTGCTACCGCCATATTGGTGGGGGCGTTGAACGGTCCGGCCGCCTGCTGGATCGTGCGGTAATCGAAATTGGTGCAGCCGGTATCGGAAGCCTTGCCAGGGGTGCCCAGGGTCGCGAGCAGTTCGCCGTCGGACGTGAAATGATAGACCGCGTGTCCAAAATCATCAGCGCACCAGATCGTATCGTCGGGCGCGACGATCAGGCCGTGGGGCCGTTGAAACAGTCCGTCACCCCAGGTTTTTAACAGGGACCCGTCTTCGGCAAAAACAAACACCGGGTGTGAGCCGCGACTGAAGACGTAGACCTGATTGCGGGAGTCGAGATCAATACTGACCACTTCACTCAGAGTGGTTCCGTCTGGTAACTGCTGCCAGTCGACGACAGGTGTGAAAACCAAATCAGAAGTATTCGCGGTGTCGGTCGGCTGATCAGATGTCATCAGGTTCGCTTTCCCTTGTTGAGAACGGGACGATCGCATATCGAACCGGCCAGCCTGGAATTGTCCCAGCGCGCTGTCGGTGTCTCCTGACCGGGTTCCCCGCCAGGAGCTTCGTTTCAATCATCACGGGTGATAGAATAAACAGTCATCATGACGACTCGCGCAACCCCGCTCAAGCCATTGGCTCGTCGCATTCCGCGGCTGCTTGTCGCGATCCTGGCAAGTTCCCTGAGTTCCTCCGTATCCGCCCAGGATCCGCCGGCGCGGCAGGTCGCATTTTTTGAACAATACGTCCGACCGTTGCTGCTGAAGCGCTGTGTTTCTTGCCATGGCCCCAAGAAAAGAGAGGCTGGTTTACGGCTGGATCGCGCAGACGGGCTGTTCCGCAGCACTGATCGTGGGGCGATTGTGAAACCGAACAAACCGGAAGAGAGTCGCTTGATTCGCTTGATCCGTGGCGATGACGAGGATCTGGCCATGCCGCCCGCTGAGCGCCTCTCGAAACAGGAGATCAAGATTCTCACGCAGTGGGTACATCAGGGCGCGATATGGCCAGGGTATGGCAACACACGGCCTCGCGCGCCACAGAGTGACAGACCGTTGTTCACCGCTGAGCAGAAATCATACTGGGCGTTTCAACCAATCGCCCGCGTTCGGCCACCCCCGCTGAACGACCGTTGGATCAGCAGCCAGGTCGACACTTTTATCCGGGCGGGTTTGCAGAATATCGACCTGACACCGGCATCTTCTGCGGACGCCCAGACACGGCTGCGTCGTGTCACATTCGATCTGACTGGGTTGCCCCCCACCGCGGCCGAGATCAATGCATTTACCGCAGATGTCACTCCCGATGCTTGGCAGCGGCTGATCGATCGAAAATTGGCGTCTCCCGCGTATGGAGAAAAGTGGGGTCGCCATTGGTTAGACGTGGTGCGCTTTGCAGAATCCGCGGCACACGATGGAAACAACGGCTACTTGCATGCCTGGCGTTATCGTGACTACGTGATTGATGCGATCAATCGCGATCACCCCTACAACGCCTTTGTGATTGAGCAGTTGGCGGGTGACTTGCTACCGCAGACGGGTGATGCTGCACTCGACCTGGAACGATTGGTGGCGACTGGTTTTCTCCAGGTTGGTCCCAAGCCGGTGGTGATGCGAGATAAAAGGCAAATGTTGCTGGATATCGCGGATGAGCAGCTATCCACCACCACCATCGCGTTGCTGGGTTTAACCGTTGGTTGCGCGCGTTGTCATGACCACAAGTTCGACCCGATTCCCACCGCGGATTATTACTCGCTGGCCGGTATTTTCACGAGTACCCACGTCATGCACGACATGGCGGCGGATTCGATGTGGATCGAACCCGAGGTTCCCGGTCCAGATGGAGAGGTGATTCGCGTGATGGCTGTCCGGGATCAACCCCAAGCGGCCAACTTGCGTATCCATCTGCGCGGGAACTATCGAACGTTGGGCGCAGAGGCCCCGCGCCGTTTCCTACAGATCATTGCTGGGGAGAATCACCCAGCCATCGAAACTAAAGCGAGTGGTCGGCTTGAGCTGGCGCGGTGGATCGCAGACCAACGCAATCCGCTGACGGCGCGGGTTTTGGTCAATCGCCTGTGGCAGCGCCACTTCGGCCGTGGCATTGTGGCCACCGCGGACGATTTTGGCGTCCGTGGTGACACGCCTTCCCACCCTGAATTGCTCGATTGGCTGGCCCACGAACTGGTCGATCGCGACTGGTCGATGAAAGCGGTCCAGCGAATATTGCTGCAGTCGGCTACTTACCAGCAATCCGCCTCAGTTAACAATCGACGCGCTGCCACCTTGGATGCCGACAATCGGTTGCTGTGGCGCATGCCGCGGCGTAGGCTGTCTGCCGAAGAGATTCGCGACTCCATGCTGTTTGCCAGCCAGATGCTGGATCGCCAGATGGGCGGGACGCTGTTCACCTCGGGTTACAGTTTTAATCGACCAGACGTCAAGCTGTCTGTCGTCGACATCGGTGACCCCGAGAACTACGCGCCATTTCATCAACCGCGGCGCAGTGTGTATCTCCCGGTGATTCGCAACCAAATGCATCCCATGTTGGCGCTGTTCGACACGGCCAACGAACATATACCCGTCACGAAACGAACGGAGAGCATTGTTGCCCCACAGGCGTTGTTTTTGATGAACAGTTCTTTTGCTCGCCAGGCAGCCCGCCGCCTCGCGCTCTCCACCACGACCCTGCCCGATGCACGACGGATTCGCGAGATCTATTTGCGTTTACTGGGACGAGTGCCGACGAGAGGTGAACAAGCGGAGAGCCAGGATTATGTCGGTGATTACCGCCAGGCACTCGGTTTGGGTCGAGCCGCCGTGGCTCGGGCGGCGGCTCCAGCTGCGGTGCAATCGTACGCCGATCAAGTTCGCAATACACCCGGGCTGGTGGCTTACTATCGACTCAACGCAATGCGGACCATCGATGGTCAAGCGGTGACACCCAACGCCCTCCAGTCGACCCGTAGTCCCGGGCGGGTTGTCAATGGAGCGACGTTTGGAGTGGCCGGAGCCGTTCTCGACCAGCCAGGAGAAGTCGCCCGCGACACCGCGATTGAGCTCAATGGCGTGAATCAACGCATTCAAGTTGACGACGTAGCGTTTCTCGGTCAGGCAATCAATGCGATTACCGTGGAATACTGGATCAAGCCGGCTCGGGTGGCCCAACAGTATGGAGTTGGACTGGATGATTTGGCGGCAGGCAAGCGCTACTGGAAAAGCGGATTGCATCCTGCCCCAGTTGAGGGGCGAGAGCAACTAGTCATTTACCATGAGTTTTTTCATACCGGTGGCTTCCGGTTCCCACAGAACAAGGAGGCAGTTGTCGCCACGAACCAATGGTCGCATGTCGTTTTCAGTCTGGGGGCAGGAGCGCGCAAACTCTTCGTCAACGGACAGCTTGTGGACACATTCAATACAACAGCCAGACCGACTTTCGGCGGAGCCCCGCTCACATTTGGATCACGCGCCGATAACAAGGAGTGGTTAGCAGGTGGAATCGACGAGGTGGCGATCTACAATCAGGTTCTCGACGAGGATACGATTCGCAGTCACTTTTTGGCGGGCAGTGGCCAGACGCTGGAAGCACTGCACCCCGATTTGTTGGCCTGGCAGAGTTTTTGCCAAGCCGTGTTTTGTATGAACGGATTTATTTTTGTCGACTAGCTTTGTTGTCCGAGCCGGTTATGAATTCCTCCCGTCGAGACTGGTTGCAACGCACTGCCTGCGGATTTGGACATACCGCCTTGCTAGCCATGCTTCATCAACAGGCTGGCGGTCGCGCCACGGCGGTCGCCGCCGGGCCTTTGGCGCCGCGGCAGCCTCACTTTCCAGCGCGCGCCAAGAACATCATCTTCTTGTTCTTGCACGGTGGTGTTTCTCACGTCGACACGTTTGATCCCAAACCGATGCTCGACAAAATGGACGGGAAACCGTTGCCGTTTGAGCAGGGCCTGCAATTTGCCGGCGATTTGGGAAACTTGCTGCGCTCGCCCTGGAAATTCCAGAATCACGGTGAATCTGGATTACCGGTGAGCGCCTTGTTTCCACACATTAGTACGTGCATTGATGATCTTTGTGTGATTCGCTCGATGAAAGTCGAGCAAGTCGATCATGGGGGGGCTATCTTGCAGCTGCACACCGGTTCCGCAGTGTTTCCGCGACCGAGTGTCGGAGCCTGGGTCGTCTATGGGCTTGGATCCGAGAACCAAGATTTACCCGGTTTTGTGACGCTTTCGCCGCCGACGATCCATGGTGCTGCCCAGAATGCGGCGTCGGGATTTCTTCCGGCCGCATACCAGGCGACGTCGATCGGTAACGCGACACTGCCGATGAAAAACGCCGGCATACGAAACCTTTCGCCCGCGGAACGGCTGGTCCGCCAACAACGCTTGCAACTTGATTTAATCCAGCGAGCGAACCGAGCTCACCGCGCGCAAGTGGCGGAAGATTCGCGCCTCGATGCGCGAATTGAGGCGTTTGAACTGGCGTTTCGCATGCAGACCGCCGCTCCGGTGGCTATCGACCTGAATCAGGAGACCGAAACGACCCAGCGTGCCTACGGGATTGATGTGGGACCAGCCGATAATTTTGGCCGTCAATGTCTATTGGCGCGACGGTTGGTGGAACGAGGGGTTCGCTTTGTGCAGTGTTCGCATACCTACAAATGGGACCAGCACGGAGGTCTGAAAAATGGGCATGAGGTGAACGCACGTGAAGTCGATCAGCCCATCGCGGCCTTGATCAACGATTTGAAGCAGCGCAATTTGCTCAGCGAGACACTGGTGGTTTTCGCCACTGAGTTTGGACGCACACCGATGGCTCAGGGCAAGGATGGGCGCGACCACAACCCTTATGGATTTTCTTTGTGGCTCGCAGGAGGTGGTGTCAAAGGTGGGATGGCATACGGTGCGACTGACGAGTTTGGCTATCACGCGGTCGAGAAGGTGACCACGATGTATGATTTGCATGCCACGCTGCTGCACCTGTTGGGGTTGGACCACGAACGCCTGACCTACCGGTATGCGGGGCGCGATTTTCGTTTGACCGATGTACACGGTGATGTGATTCACGAGCTGATCGCTTAGGTGTTTGGCGACCTCTACAGGCCTCACAACAGCTGAACAAGTTTCCGCTGAAATCTCCGCACGGGGGAATCTAGATGAAGCTGGCAGATGTCCTTCGGCAATTACCGCTGGATCGGATTGCGTTGGTAGCGGGTGTTGGTTACCAGACGGGAATTGCGGCGCGCGAGGCAGACGCAGGTTGGCCCATGGGAGTGGTCCGTCGCGCCCACGGAGAGCTGATTGTTGTCGACTATCAGGCGCATTGTTTATGGAGAATTGACCGGGAGGGAATTCTCCATCGTTTCGCCGGAGATGGCATTCCGGGTGATACGGGTGATGGTGGACCCGCTGTGGCGGCCCGCTTCCGTCACCCCCACGATCTCTTTCAGGACCGGCAAGGGAACCTCTACTTGTCGGACCTCGGGAACCGTACCATTCGTCGGATTGACGCGCAAACGGGTGAGATTACCCGGGTGGCCGGAAATGGACAGGTGGGCCGCGGAGGTGACGGGGGTTTAGCGGTAGACGCGGAGCTGGATTGCACCTGCGGTGTGGCCGTGGACGCGGAGGGGAACGTGTTCCTGGCCGACGAGTGGGCTTGTACCATTCGTCGTATCGATGCAAAAACCGGAATCATCGAGACCTGGGCGGGGCTCACTGCACGACACTACCCCTCGGAACGTGGCCCGAGTCGACCGTTCGCTGGGCCCGGGCTGAGTCTGCAGGGGTATCACGGTGACGGGGGACCGGCGCGAACAGCGGCTTTTCATCATCCCGAACATCTGGCCTTTGATTCAGACGGTCATCTGTTCGTGTGTGACAATTCCAATGACCGCATTCGTCGCATCGATGCCAGCACGGGGGTGATTTCCACCGTGCTGGGTACGGGTCGGCGGGCTTCCAACGGGGATGGTGGCCCGGCGGACCAGGCCAGCACGCTGATGCCGGACGCGCTCTGCCTGGACGCACACGACAATTTGTATGTTGGTGAAAAGTATGGTTTTCGGGTTCGTAAAGTGGCTGCGCAAACGCGCATCGTGACGACACTCGTAGGTACCGGTGTCCCCGGATTTGGAGAAGAGGGCCTGCCTGGTTCCGAGACGACCTGCAATTCTTGTGAAGCGGGAATCTGGGCCGATGCGGACGGCACGGTGTTATGGTCGGACTGCTCAGGGAGATTGCGGCGTTACGATGGTCAAACCGGGATCGTGACAACCGTCCTGGGGGGGACGGGAGTCCATGATGGTGAACCGGCGGAGCAGGGATTCTTATGTGGTCCAGGTGGACTCGCCATGGGGCCCGGGGATCAGCTGTATGTCGCTGATGTCTGGAATCAGCGGATCCGCGGCATCGATTTGCAGAGCGGTCTGATACGCACCGTGGCTGGAACCGGGGCCCGGGCTTACGGAGGGGACAATGGTCGGGCGACCGCCGCGCATTTGGGGAACCCTCACGATGTCTCGGTGGATCGCCAGGGCCGGCTCTGTATTGCCGACACCCGCCACGGGCACGTCCGCTACGTGGATTCCGCTGGCATCATCCGCTCTCTAGTGGGAGCGGCGTTCCGGTGGGACAAAGGGGATGGAGGTCCCGCCAACAGCGCCTGTTTGGTACACGTGCTGTCGGTCTCCCATGACGCCCAGGATCACCTTTACCTTGGCGATGCTGGTGCGGGTCGGATCCGTCGGGTCGATGCAAACACCGGTGTGATCGAGACGATTGCTGGTTGCGGGCAGGTTGGCTACCAGGGGGATGGGGGACCAGCCGACCACGCTCAGATTGGCCATCCCACGGCCCTGGCATTTGATCGCGCGGGACAACTCTATTTTGCCGATTCGAAGTATCACGTGCTGCGCAAGGTCGATCGGGCAGGTCGCATTGAAACGATCGCAGGCACCGGCCAACCGGGCTTTTCACCGGATGGAACCAGTGCCCGCGCAGCGCAGATTGACACGCCCTTTGGATTGGCTGTTGCCGCGGATGGGCGGGTTTACTTTGCCGATTCGTACAACCATCGCGTCCGGCGCATCACAGTGAGCGGGCAACTGGAGACAGTAGCCGGTTGTGCGACTGCGGGAGACGAGGGTCTTTCCGGTTCAGCTGTGGCTGCCAGGCTGAACGAGCCGCACGGGCTCTGTTTTTATGGAGACCAGATCCTGTTGATCAGCGACCGAAACAACAACCGGATCAAAGCGGTTTGTGTGGATGTCGCCGGCTGACAGCATGACTGATCCAGGGACTCCTCAATGGAACCGCACATTGCCAGAAGCGTATTGAAGTTTCGAGGCCGGCGTTGTTAGTCCTGTGACTTGGTCCGCTGAACGTGGGGATTTTCGTACCACAGTACGGCGTTGATTTCCCGTTCTTCACACGTCAAGACATCCAGGTCGCCATCCGCGTCGATGTCCACGAGCTCCAGGCGATCGAATTTGATCCCGCGCGGGCCACTGATTTCATGCGATTGCCACACGGGTTCCCGAGGCGAGTCGGTGTAGGAGAGCCAGCGCACTCCGGATTTGGTGCCAGTCGCTGCTTCACAACTGAACACCAGATCCGGCTGTCCATCGCGGTTGATATCGCCGACTGCTACCCCTTTACCCGTTCCCACACCCTGGGGGAGCCTGATTTCATGGAAAGACCAAGCCCGCCGTGGATCGCGACCAGCGGTCAAGAGCGAGATGCCTCCGCGGCGCACCGCGCAGACGATCTCGGCGCTGTGATTCCGGTCGAGATCCCCGACCGCCAGAAACATGACTTCGCGATCACCTCCGTCGAGTCTGTGTCGCTGCCAGGGCTTGGTTCCAGCTGTGGTGCCCCCCGGATTTTCAAACCAGGCGACCCCGCGATGCGGTCCGCGGCGGTCGGACAACAGCAGGTCCTGATCCCCATCCCGATCGAGGTCGTGCGACTGGAGCGACATGATCCAACCCGCTTGATGCCAGGGGCGAAATTGCCAGCGATGAACCGCACGACTGTCGGCCGCGATCCGTAGCAGTCCCACGGTCGCGGCGGGACCTTTGGAACCGACGATCAGGTCAGTCGACGTACCGGGATCGATCGTCAGCGGAAGTGCAAACATCCAGGCTGCGATTCCCTCTGTGGCGGGAATGGCTTCGGTTTTCCAGTGGCGCGGGCTCAGATAATGGTCAGCCCGTGCGGGGGCCCAATGGACGTACATCGTACGTGTGGCACCTTCACAGCAACTAATGACGTCGACCTGACCATCCCTGTCCAAATCGATCAAAACAGCATCTTCGGGTGATTTGACCTGGCCCACGGTGACGGCCGGCCACGGTTGCCGGACCCGCGCCGCTCCCGGATGCAGGTAGACCCGTACGACGCCGGCCTCTTCCCAGGGTGTCACCAGGTCGAGGTGTCCGTCGCGGTTGACATCGGCGAGTCGTATTCCATCTGCGCCGCGCAACGAATCGTCAATGGAATGCCGCGACCAGGTTTGTGCGTTACCGTTGAGGGGCCAACTCGTCAGCCAGAGTGTCAACAGTATCGCCGCCAGGCTACCGCGACGGCTGTCCAGGAAAACTTTCATCGAATCGGTTACATTTGCCTCAATGCTGGGACAATTTCCGCCTGCGCGGCGTGCCAGGCAGGCGGCAGCCCCGCCAGAATTCCGGAGACGCCGGCGACTGTCAAACCGCTGAGTGCGAGTTTCAGCGATGGTCCCACGGCGATCGTAACCGCTTCGGCGCCGATCGCCAGGTGGCTGACTTGCAGCGCGACCATCGCCAAACCCACTCCCACGACGCCTCCCATCAGGCTGAGAATCAGGCTTTCGGAAACGACCATACGGAAAACCTGTGGTGGAGAGAAACCGAGGGTTTGCAGCACAGCATGCTCTCCCACTCGATCCTGTACGGACATCAGGGTCGTCGTCGCCACCAGGCAGAGGATTAGTCCCAGGCAGGCGTGTCCCAGGTAGCCTGTCATCTCGATCACCTGGGTCAGGTCTCCCAGACTCTTGGCTTGAAAGGCGCTTTTGGGACGCGTGTCGGTGGCCACCGGACCATTGCGAAAGGTATCGTCGACTTGCCGCGCCACGGCCAATGGGTCGGCACCCGCGGCAAGCAGGATTTCATGTTGTGTCACGGTACCAACGCGATCTTCGCTCTGCCTGCGCTGCAGAAAATCCAGGTGTGTGTAGATGTAGTTTTCTTCGGCTCGATCGTCGGCCGCGAAAATGGCGACGACATCGACGCTCAAGTCACCGATCGTGAACCGGTCTCCAATCTGGACTCCTCGTCGACTGGCAACGGCTTGTCCCATCACCGCCGCATCCTGCTGTTTTTTGAATTGACTCCAATCACCTGCCAGCAGCTGAAAGGTGCGTGCCCGTTGCAACTGGTTGGGGGGGAGTCCGTAAAACACCACCACGTCGAGACTGGCCCGACAATTGTTGGTAAAGACCTGGATGGGTACCACTTCGCGGACACCCGCCATTTTCAGGATCTGCTGGTCGTAGTCTTGTGGCAGGTGGCTGGTGGCGGGGCAGAACTTATTGGCCTGAAATGCGATTAATGTCCGTTGTCCCTCGGCACGGTCTTCCAACTGGTCGAGTCCAGCACCAACGGCAGCCACGAAACAATAGACAAACAGTGCGACCGCAGATCCAGTTACTGTCAACAGGCTGCGGGCCCGATGGCGTCGCAGGGTTTTCAGGACATAGGGAATGAACTTCATGGTTCAGTTTGAATGCGCCAATCTGGCTGGCTTGGTACTGCGTTGCCTGCGGGTGTCTGCTAACAGGTATTTAATCAACGGGCTGCGTTTCTGGCTGTTCGCGTAATTGGCCTGCTTCCAATCTTATTTGACGTGCGGCCACAGCCGCCGCATCCTGGTCGTGGGTCACCATCAACAGGGTAATATTGAGTTCCGCGTTCAAACGTAGCAGGAGCTGAAGGATTTGATTGGAGGTGGTCGGGTCCAGGTCGCCCGTTGGTTCGTCGGCCACCACCAGTTTGGGATGTGCCACAACCGCACGGGCAATACCGACCCGTTGTTCTTGCCCACCTGACAATTGGCGTGGGTAGTGTTCTGCGCGGTCGACCAGGTCGACCGCCTCCAGTGCGACCTGGATGCGGCGTTGCCGTTCATGACGCGACATTGACAGCAGCAGCAGGGGAAGTTCAACATTTTCGTAAGCGGTCAACACGGGTACCAGGTTATGTGTCTGAAAAATATAACCGATGTTGACGGCCCGCCATTGGGCCAGGCGGTTCCGTGACAATTGGGTAATGTCGGTTCCCGAGACGATGATGCTGCCCTCGTCGGGTCGGTCGATGCCGGCGATCAGATTTAGCAGTGTTGATTTGCCCGTACCGCTGGAACCCATCAGGGAGAGAAAATCACCTTCCTCCAATAACAGCGAGACGTTATCCAGCGGGGTAATAGTCTCGCCCCCCTTGTGGAAGTGTTTGCTGACGTTGTGGATTTCAACCAGCGACATGGAGTTGCGTCCCAGTGGTGGTGTCGGGCTCGTAACGAGTTCGGTGAAGTTCCATGGACGACTCGAATGGAGTTCTCAAATCAACTTAGGGTGCGCTGCTTGGCGGATTGATGTTGGGGGTCGCTTCGCCCAGGACAGAAATTCGTCCGCCGTCCTGGAGAGACTCCCAGCCGCTGGCGATCAGGCGGCTGGTGCGATTAAGGCCTTTTCTGATCTCCACCAGATCACGTTGTCCCACGGCGCCCAGCTCCACGCCGACTCGCCGCGCCACCCGAGCGGTTTGATCAGCGACCCAAACAAACGGTGTGCCGTTCGCGTCCTGGACCAGTTGACTGGGAACGTACAATCGGACGGTCGTCGATGTTTGCTTTGCGGCAGGGTTGTTATTGAACTGGGGACTTAGAAACGTGACGTCCATCAGCATTTGGGGTTTGAGAATATCGGGTGGCTGGTCGAAGACGACGAGGGTTTCCTGCGTGTTCTTTTGCATGTTGGCGAGGGATCCGATCAACAAGACTTTTCCTGGCAGTGGCGCCGGTAGCGCCGCGTTGCGAATTTGTACGGGTTGCTGGTTTTGGACCAGTGGCAGGTCTTCAAACCGTACGTCGACACGGACTTGTAACCACTCGGGCTGGTAGAGTGTGATCACAGTACTACTGTCGAATCGACCACCGTGCTGCATGTTTCCAGCCATCGTGGTTCCCGGATAACCGACCAGTTCAAAGACGCGGCCATCGATGGGTGCCAGGATCGTCATTCGATCTAGTCGTAATCGGTTTTCGCGCAGGGTGACTTGGGCCTGTTCCACCCGCGCGCGGGCGGCTACCACGCGGGCGGCGGTCGCATCCCGATCGCGGATCTCTTCGATCAGTAACTCGAGTTGCAAGCGGAGTGCGTCGCGTTGTTGTTGAAGTGCCGTTTGTTCTTTTCCGAGCGCCGTCTGTTGTCCTTGAAGCTCTTCCAGACGGGCAGCGTTTGCTTCCAGTTCACTCTTCGCCTGGTCGAGCTGAACGCGGGCGATGACACCCGGTGCCGCCGATTTTCCCTCGTAATCTTGCCGGGCGAATTCGCGGCGGGCCGCGGCCTGACGGGTAACGTAGGGCAGGTTCTGAAGGAGTGTCTCGACGGACGCCAGCTGGGCTTCGGCCGCTCCCAGCTGGGCTTCCAGGTGGACGGGGTGCTCCAACCGCGTGAGCGCCGCGGTATGGTCGGCTTGCGCTGCGGTCAGTTCCGCCTCACGCAGTTGCAGGTCGGCCGCAGCCCGGCGATGAGCCAGGGCGGCGTCGTCCTTCACCAATTGGGCAACGACTTCGCCGGCGGAGACCTGTTGATTTTCTACCACCAACAGTTTGTCGACGACACCCGGAGCCAGTGCCGAGACCCGAATCGGTGTGGGGCGCGGTTCGACCCACCCGGCGGCGGTAAACAACGGAGTCCCGGCAGGTTGTTGCTGGGATTGCACGACTTGTACCGGCACCACCGTCACCGGTTGCGGTGGAAACAGCTGTTCCCAGCTGGCCCACACGATCAGGCCGGCAAAACCGGCCAGCAACGCCAGTGGCAGTACGTACCGTGTCAGCAGGTGCCGGCGTTTGTGCCGCACCGGAGTTGCCCGGTCAATTGCCAATTGGGAGAGGTCGACTTGATTCATGCGGGGTGCTGTGAGGAACGGCTTGTCGGTGAACAAGAGTAATTGGTGGCAACGTCAGCGACGGACAAAAACTCCACTGGCCAGCACGGTCAGGTTTCCGGCGTCGTCGCGCTGGGCGGTGCCACGGACGACCACGGTTTGCAGCTCCGATAGTTTGAGCAACTGGCGGGCATCAGCCTTCAGCAGCTTGCCTTCGCTGTCGACAATCTTCACCAGTGCCGTGGCCGTAGCGAGTTCGTCGGTCTCGCAGCAGTAGTCCCAGGGAATTTTGCAATTGTGATCCCCCATGTCGCTACATGACGTGAGACTCACATCGACGATCGAAAAGGCGGCTCGCCCCTTCACCCAGGGATCGGCACTGCCGCCAATGCGGCCGACAACGGCCACCGTCTGCTGATCCTCGGCGCTGGTTCGCGCTGCGATGACCTCTTGCGCATCGGCCGGTTCTTCGGTCAGCAGATAGGGTGTGCCGTCGATGGTGCTCACTGGCAGAGAGTCTGAATCGCCCCCTGGTCCGCATCCCATACTTGCCAACAGTGTGCAGGATGCCAGTGTGAGGATTGTAGCTTTCATAACGATCATTCCTTTCGGGAAAATTGGGTTGAGTTGTGAGCAACCACCTTTCCGGAAGAGTCTACCTGTAGTGTCGACCATTGACGGATTGTTCCTGTAATACGGTTGCCAGGGTACGTCCATTAGGTGGTCCTCAAGCCAGTGACAATGGAGCCCCGCAAAGCCCGCGCGGCGGCGGGTAAGGCTCCGATAAAGCCGACCAGAACCCCCATCCCGCAGCCGACCAGTACGGCCACGCCGTCGATGCTTAGGGTGAAGGCGCCCATCGTAAATCGCATGGCCGCGCCATTGAAAAAGACCAGGGCCAGCACGGTCGCCAGCAGGCTGGCGGCGGCGGCCAGCAGGACGGCCTCTTGGATTAAACTCAGTAGGATCGCGCCGCGCACAAAGCCGATGGTCTGCAGGGTGGCCAATTCACTGATGCGGCCCAGGGCGGACCCGTACATGGTGTTTAAACCGACCAGCAATCCGGCGCCACAAACCAACGCCACCACCAGGCGCGCCAGCATCATGACGGGTCGATAATCCCGTTGCAGCGCGGCGTAGTACTCGACTTCGGGGAGCGCTTGCAGTTCCAGGTCGAGCCGTTCTTTGCAGAACAAATCGAGATCGGCGAAGTCGCTGCCGGGCGCCAACGTCAGTGCGACCAGGCTCAGGTCCTGACGTTTCATGGCTTCCTGCAGGTCGTCCAACCGACACCAGACTTCTGATTCAAAGGCGCTGCCCGCGGAGGAAAACAGTCCGCTGATGCGCCACTCCCGCCCTTCCAGTGCGAGACGCCCGCCGACTTCCAATTGCGCGGCGGGGACACCCAGTTTGGCCGCTACCAGGCGTCCCACCAGTACCTCGCCCGGGCCAGGCCAATCGCCACTTGCCAGCTGTAACTGGCGGCGCACGCGCAGCGCACCGGGTGTGACGCCGCGAACCAAACCGAATGAAGGTTGGTCCGCTCCGGCGACGGTCATTTCGGTACCCAGATAGAGTTCGGGTGAGACGTACTGCTTTCCGTAGCGCTCGAGAATGCCGTTCAGATTGGCGGCCACGATGTCGCCAGTTCCCAGGGGGATCGAAGAGTATTCCAGGTTCTCCCCCATGCCGAGTGAAAAAACCAGCGCGGTTTGACGATCTCCGCTGACCAGCAGCGTGCGTTCCAGTCCACGCGTAAAACCGAGTACGATCAGCACTACGAGCATCACGGTGGTCAAGGCAAAAACCGTCAGCAACGTGCGCAGAGGCCGCCGAAACAGGTTGCGGACGGCGTACTCCCAGGGAAGTGGTCGAAAGAAGAGCATCGCTGAAGCCATGTGTGCCCGGAGATGGGTTGCGTGAGCGTCACATGAAAGCCGCAGGGGACCTCCAACATCAGTGACGTACTGCCAAGGACCCAGCAGAGTTTTAGCACAACAGCGAGCTGCATAGGCAGCGCACCCGCCGCCCGGTAATGGGTGGCGGTTTCCGGTGATGTAGATCCGCCGTAACGGTGGCCGGCCACAGGCGACTGCGGTATGTGAAGTGCTCGACCGACCGCTGTAGTGACGGTTCGCACCGTTCCAGCAGTGACTTGGTGCCGGATATTACCCAGAAGTCGGCTTGGCAGAGACACCGACATTCGTGACTGCCGGGTAGAGGGTGAGCAGGATTGGGTGCCGTGCGATCCGCGTGTGGTGCCGGCTGGGCGCTGTACTTCGCGGTACAGCAATTGGTCGTACCAATTCGCGTATCGTCAGCATCACTGCGCAGCGAACAGCAATTCGCCGCCGCACAAACCAACGGACAGGCGAGCAGATTGCCAATCAGCAGCCAAGGGATTGCGCGGGCCAGCATAGCGAAACAACTCCCCAAAGAGGGCACACAACAGGATTATACGCCAATGGTAACCGGCAGGCAATTTCTTCTTTTATAGACATTTTGCGGCAACAAATTAATCTCGATGATCCGGTTTGCTGCTCATGAGTTGGCTCTCAATCAGACTGGCGGCGTCCCGCAGGCGCCGGACCGAGTCCAGGTACGCCAGGTTGGTACGGACGAACGTCTGTTGGGACTGATTCAATGTCTGGTAATCGATTTGTCCGCGCTCAAACCCATTGCGCACCAGGTCGAGCGATTGGCGTGCGCGGGGCAGGATGCGCTGCGCGTACCTGTGGACGGATTGCCGTGCGTTGGCATAGTGCCCGTAGCTGTCGGCCAACCGCGACCGCAGCTCCAGTTCGATGTGGCGGATGTCATTTTCTGCCGCGACTAGTTCGGCGCGCGTCTGGGCGATGCGACCCTGATTCTGATTCCAGATGGGAATCGGAAACCCGATGACCAGGCTAGTGGTGTCATTATTTGAGGGGTACATGTGCTGGACCATGACGGAGACGTCGATGTTGGGGACGACCTCTTTGATCGCCCGTTGAACGGCCAGGGTGGCCCGCTGATGGCGAGCTTGAGCCGCCATCAGCCAGGGGTGTTGTGCGAGCACCAGACTTTCCGCCTGCGGCCAACTGTAGTCCGGTAACTCACCCGTCAGGTCACCGGACAGTTCGGTCAGCGGTAGCTGCGGAAGGCCCACGTCTGCCGCCAGCTGCCGCCATTGGGCTGTCCGCTGCTGCTGCGCATTGTGCCACAGGATCTGGGACTCTTCCGCTTGAATCTCCGCTTGCAGCAGGCTGTTTTCGGTTTCCTGGTGGGCTTCGACCAGCTGCCGCGTGGCGGTTGCCAGTTGGCTGCTGAGCTGTGCCAGTTCCCGGGTAAGCTCCAGATTGCGTTGTGCTACCAGGGTGGCATAGAATCTCCGCTGCACGTTTCCGCGAACGGTTTGCTGCTGGGCCTGGTACCTGGCCGTCCATTCGGAGACGTCCTGATCGGCGAGGCGCGTGTCGAGTTGCCGTTTATGACCCGTGATGAACCGCTGGCGGACCATCGCGCCCTGCATCCCGGGGGTCCCCAGGTTTCCCATTTCCATGCCGCGATAGGCGATTTCTGGATTGGGGTAGAGGCCGGCTTGGACGCGGCCGGATTGTTTGGCAGTAAGGCGCGCCGCTGCGCTGGCCAGGCTGGGATGATATTCTCGCGCCAATGCTTCCAGGGCGCTCAGGGTGAACACCTTGGGCGCTGCGCTGGACGCCAACGATGTCGCCGTAGTCCCAGTCCGTCGCGTTTGATTCTCGTCCTCGTGCAATGTCACGGCGCGCACCACCGGACGCCAAGGCGGCGTCTGGCTGGCGGCGGGTGTCCACGCCAGTCCACCGACAACAGTTGCCAGCAGCGTAAGTTGGACTCTGGACATGTCTCCGGTTGACTGTGCGTCGCAGCAGTCGTTCCTTCACGCCCCCCGGAGTATCTGTGAGAATACCTCACCCTCTCTATCGGTTTACCTAATCCGCAGGGTGACCGTTGATCGTTAAAATTGAACAGATTTACCCAATTTCACTTGGGATCGCTGGCGGTCGACTAGCTAGCAACGAGGATTAGTACGCCTGTTGCCCCCTCCCCCGTCTGACAACTGGATGGCGCCGATCGCCGCTGGTCACCCGGATGCCGTGGTGGTTTGTGTTGCGACCGATTATGATGGGACCCGTCTGGCCGCAGACAAGGGGAACGAGCGGCTCTGGGGCGGGTTATTTCCCCTTTTTTTGAATCTCGTCGGCAAATGCCAGGAGACGGATATGCTGACTTTACTGAGCCATCGCCGTCGGCTTTGTAATGGGCTCAGTCGGCGGGCATTATTGCAGGCTGGTGGCGCCGGTTTCTGCGGTTTGCGCGGGTTTTCTCCCGTTAACCTGCACGGTGCGCTGCAGTCAGGTGCGCCGCGCGCCAAGTCCGTGCTCTTTGTGTACCTGTTCGGAGGTCCCAGCCAGCTGGAGACCTTTGATATGAAGCCGGACGCGCCGAGCCACATTCGTGGTCCGTTCCAGCCCATCGCGGCCCGCACCCCCGGTTTGCGGATCTGCGAGCATTTGCCACGTCTGGCCGCCGCCTCGGACCGGTACTGTGTGGTCCGTACCGTGAACCATCCCCAGAATGACCACAACGCGGCGCACTACATCCAGACCGGACATCCGATGCCACCCGCTGAACGCGGGCCGGCGAATGTCAACGCTGCCCCCAATGACTGGCCCTCGATGGGTTCGGTAGTTGAATTTCTCGATCGTCAGCGGCAGCGTGGCGGGCCGGCATCACCACTGCCCAGTTATATCTATCTTCCCAATCGTCATGGTGAAATCCAACTGGGTGGTCGCTACGATCGACTCGGTCAATACGGAGGCTGGTTAGGTCGCCAGTACAATGCCCTGGCGACCCGTATTCGCAAGCGCGCCAGCGGCGACAATCCCTACTACCGCGCCTGTTCCGATGAGGAATTGAACTTTCAGTTTCAGGGTTTGAAGCCTCAGCCAGCGGTTTCGCTCGATCGCCTCGATCGCCGCCGCAGTCTGCTCGATCAATTCGATCACGCCCGGCAGCGTTTGCTGGAGACAGGTCCGATTGGTGATCACCGTGAGGTCTGTCAACAGGCATGGGAGATGTTGACATCGCCTGCGCTTCGCGAGGCGCTCGATATTCGGCGAGAGCCCGGTCCCCTGCGCGATCGGTACGGCCGCAATCTATTTGGGCAATCGTTGATTGTGGGTCGACGGATGATCGAAGCGGGCGCCCGCTTCGTGACCGTAATCTGGGACATGCCCGATGGAGCTCCCTCGGGCTGGGATTCCCATGAAGAACTTTCCACGAGCTTGCGTGATCATTTATTGCCTGGATTGGATCAGGGATTCTCGGCGCTACTGGAAGATCTGGGCCAGCGGGGTTTACTGGAGGAAACACTGGTGGTCTGCGTGGGAGAAATGGGTCGCACGCCCCGCTATGAAAATCGGGGTACTCCCGACGGCCGGGACCACTGGAGTTATTGTTTTCCGGCGCTCTTGGCGGGGCCCGGGGTGGCCAGCGGAACACTCTACGGAGCTTCCGACCGGCATGCCGCCTATCCCCTCGAGAAGCCGGTGTCGCCCGAGGATCTGGCTGCCACGCTGTTTACGGCCTTGGGAATCGATCCCCACGCGCCCCTGCTGACTCGACAGGGACAGCCACTGCCGTTGGTGACGGGCGGCCACGCCCTGGCACTCTAGACGTGGCCCGGGTTCTCCAAGCCTGGTTGGCGGTCGTGCAGTGTGATCCGAGCGCGCGGGTCGCTAATCGCATGTTGTTTGGTCAGCGTGCCTCCGTCAGTGCATGTGATGCAAAGCCATCTCTCTGGAAATGCTAGTACCCGGATTTAGTACCGAGGTTCTAGTACCGAGTTGATGTCCGTTAAGGAAGCGGATGAGGAACCTGGTGGGATGTCGCAACAGCGTAATTCTAGCGCGGTTCTTGATCAATCGAGTGGTGGCATACAGGCACACTCGTACCCCAGTCGGTATCGTTTCTTTCGCGAAAGTCATGGCGCACAGGGGCGGCTGTCTGGGGATTCGGAATGTTGATTACTGTAGTCATTGTGTGGGCCGCTGGTGACGGGTGTGGTAAATTTCATCCTCGGCCTGATTGCCGCACCGATATGTGAAGGTCGTGTGAGCACAAAAAGACGGTCTCCAACGAAGTATTGAAAACAACAGCTTAGCGCCGATTTCCGTCCGTGCTCCGTTGGTGGCCGCATGGGAATCTGTGATTCTCGATGGTGAGGCAGTGATGGAACTGGATGTAATTCGACGACGTCTAGAGCGACTCGATACGGCCTGTGTCTGCGATGCGGAAAAATCGCTCCAGTTGCAGCTGCGGGTCATTGATCCAGCCATCCGTCCAATCCGTCGAGGACTCAAACTCGTCGGGCCAGCGCACACGGTTCAGTGCAAAGATGATTTCCTCACGGTCATCAAGGCGCTGATCGAAGCGGAACCGGGTGAAGTGATTGTGATTGACTCACAGGGTAGCCGGCGGGCGTTGACGGGCGAGCTGTTTCCGACGGAGGCAATTCGCAAGGGATTGGCAGGCATCGTAAACGATGGTCCCTGCCGCGACACGGCGGCTGTCCGCGCGTTGTCGCTGCCCTACTACGCGCGCTCGGTCGATTGTCGGCCGGGTACCACGCAACATCTGTTCGCGACTCAGATCCCGATCGACTGCGGTGGGGTTAGGGTGCATCCCGGAGATATTCTGTTTGGCGACGATGATGGGATTTTGGTAGCGACCGCCGAGCAGTGGGCACAATTGTTGCCAGTGGCAGAGGGGATCCAGCGTCAGGAAGAACAGTTACTGGATCGCATGGCGGCCGGCACCAGCCTGGAATCCATGTTGAATTTTCACGAACACTGTGAGCGACTACGGGCGGGGCAAAGTAGCAAACTCGAATTTCGCGTCTGAACCGGTCTTTCCGCTAGGCAATGGTGCAGGTGATGCCGCCATCGACCACCAGTTCGGTACCGGTGATGTACCGCGCTTCGTCCGAAGCCAGGAACAGCGCGGCCCGGGCAACATCCCAGGCGTCCCCCATCTTCTTCATGGGGACCAGTTCGTTTCTGCGACGGATCATCTCATCCAGATCGCCACCATATCCTGAGCGGATGTAGTGTTCGATCTGTGGTGTGTGCATCAGACCGGGGAGCACGCAGTTGGCCCGAATGCCCTGGTCGGCATACTGGATGGCGATGTTTTGCGTCAATTGATTGACAGCACCCTTGCTGGCGCTGTAGGAGACACACGGGTAGCCGATCGATCGCAGCGAAGCGATCGAGGAAATGTTCACAATGGCACCCTGCTGTTGGGCCACCATTACCGGCAGGGCGTAACGGCAGGTCAAATACATACTGCGCACGTTGACTGCCAGCGCACGATCCCAGCTCGTTTCGTCAATTTCTTCGGGTCCGCCCACATCGGGAATCCCCACATTGTTATGCAGGATGTCGATGCGACCGTAGACCTGCTGGCACTGTTGGATGGCGGCTTGCACCTGCTCGCTGTCGGTCACGTCGGCCTGGCAGGCGGTGGCCTGGCCACCTTCACCGAGGATGATCTCGGCCGTTTCCTCGGCGGCAGCTTGATTCATGTCGATGGCCAGCACCTGTGCGCCTTCACGGGCGTACAACACTGCAACTGCCTTGCCATTGCCCCACCCGGGTCCGATCGATCCGGCGCCGGTAACAATGGCTACTTTATTCTGCAGACGACCTGTCATGATATGGGTTCCTGCATCTCTTTGCGGGTGAATGCCCCGTCCGCAGCGGCCCATCTGAGGCGACCGATTTGGGCCTGCGGGTTGCCGTCAGCCGCTGTTCACTTCCAGTTCACGAGCGGGTCCGGTTAAGGGAATATCGACCCAGGCGCTATTTTGTTGGTGGGACGCGTGGCACGCCACAATGGTCTCCAGCGTATGGACCGAATGCTGCGGTTCGTCGGGGAATGCCTGGGTTCCATCCAATGCCAGCACGATTTCCGTCAGTGCGAGATCCATCGATGAAGGGTCCGCCGCGTCCCGTTGCCAATGCTCGCTACGCCCGTCCCAGAGTTCCAGGTTGACTTCGTGTGTGCCGGTCGTCGCTCTACCGAGTGACCCATTGATCGTGATCGTGCCGGGTACCTGGGAAAAATCTGCAGCATCAAATGTCGTGATCAAGCCATCTGCCAGCCGCAAGCAACCCCATCCGCCTGGATCACTGAACGCGTCGCCACGACAATCGGGCCGTCCCGACAAGTCCAAGGTGGCACTGACTGCCTCTACCGCGCGGCCGGTAAGCATGCAGAGGGCGTTGAACATGTGCGTCCCGACGTTTCCCAGACGACCAGAACCCCACTGCAGGTTGGCGGAGGTCAGATCTCCCAGGAGACCCGTGGCGATGCCGTCGCGTAATCTGCGGAAGACCGAGTGAAAGCGACGATTGTGATTGATGACCAGCAAAGTTCCGGCTTGTTGACAGGCCGTTGTCATGGCCTCGGCTGCGGCCAAAGTGGGAGCGATCGGTTTTTCGCACCAGACCGCGCCACTGCCCCGTTCCGCACAACCGATCGTCATCTCCGCGTGTTGCGGCGCGTAGGTGGCAACGCTGACGATATCCAGTGATTCGTTTTGCAGCATTTCCCGCCAGTCAGCATAGGTCCGCGCTGAAGTGCGCTGGGCAAAACGTTCTCGCCGCCCCGCATCGCGGCTGCTGCCCGCAACGATT
Source organism: Planctomycetaceae bacterium (assembly GCA_002709225.1). Taxonomy (GTDB): domain Bacteria; phylum Planctomycetota; class Planctomycetia; order Pirellulales; family Pirellulaceae; genus UBA9264. The sequence continues at coordinate 14,160 of PAQH01000069.1, read as the reverse complement.
TCAACCCGCGGGTGATTTTGCATTGCTACCAGATGCGTTCCATCCAGATCGATCACCTGCTGCTTGAGCGCATCACCCGAGACCTGATCTGCGCCGCCGATAAAGCCGAGGCCGATGATACCACCACGATAGGTTTTTTGATTCATGCTCGTCTCCAGAAAACGTCGCCCGACGTTGTTAGGGTAGAACTTTGTTCACGCCCGCCAATTCGTCCCTGACAGCGGTGCCTGATGTGGACCAAGGTTGGCCCCGCGGGCCCTGTGATCACCATCAGGGTACCCGTAAACGTTCTTTTTCCAACCGATCGACCAGAAAACCAACGGTTTTCTCGGCCATCTGATTGTAATAGTCGAAGCCGTGCCCCCCCCCGCTCGTTTCTAGATCACATTCAAAGGGCACTCCCAGTGACCCGAGTTTCATCCGCAACCGCTCCGCGCTCACGAACCAGGGGTAATCGTTGGGGTCACAACAAAAGAACTGGTGGCGCGGCCAGTTTAACGGGTGAATATGCAACAAGGCCGTGTCTTGTCTGGCCTGCTCCGCGTCGCGGTACATCAAAGGCAGCGTTTCATCCCCTTCTTCGAAGCGGCGCTGGTAATCGATTGCCGGGGAAATGGCAGCCACCACAGGGAACACGCTGGGGCGTTTGTATGCCAGGCGGAGTGCACCTTGGCCGCCCATGCTGGTACCCAGTAAACCGATCCCGCCGTCGGCCAGCTGCCAGCGCTGGCGGATGAATGGAACAATATTTTCCAGGACATGGGCTTCGGCGGTCAGTTGGGGGTCGAATTCCGCACAGATCCGGTCCGTCCACCAGCTCCTTTGCGTGTGCGGGGCGATTACCGGCAAGCCATGGCGATCAAAGGCCTCCATGAAGGGCGCTTTATCGTGTAAGCGTTGCAGATGGACTCCATGTAGATACAAGATGACGAACCCATGCGGGTGATGATGTGGCGGCTGGTAAACATCACATGGATGTCCGCCAACCGATTCTTCAGTCCAGATTCCAGTTGATGCATTCAAGGCAAGGTTTCCGTGCGGTGATGAAGTGGACCCCGCCGTGGTCGATCGCCAGGCGCTCTACTCGCTGCTGTGACGAAACTCTAGAATGAACGTTTTGTCAAGATCCAGGCGGTAACCTTCACGTGAAAACTCTGCTCAGCGCCGACGACTTGAGGACGGGGGTCGTCTCCATGGCGGACCGGATTAATCGCAGTCAGGCCGGCAAACCCCTGACCGTGATTGGCGTATTGACGGGCAGCCTGGTCTTGTTGGCGGATTTGATCCGTTTGCTGGATATGCCCTCGCGCGTGGGAGTGGTACAGGCCAGTAGCTATCGAGAAGGTATCAAGAGGGGACCGCTGACAATCAACGTGGAGTTAATGCCGAAGATCGCCACACGTGACGTTTTACTCGTGGATGACATTTTTGACACGGGCCACACATTAAGCGAAGTCATGGGTTTGATGAAGCGCCTACAGCCAGCGTCGATTCGTTCTTGTGTCTTATTGCGCAAGGTTGGTTGTAGCCAGGTTGACGTGGAGCCGGACTTTGCGGCGTTCGACATTCCTGATGTTTTCGTGGTCGGTTACGGACTCGACTACTGCGATGCCTATCGAAACCTCCCCTATTTGGCTGCCTTGGAGCCGGGTGAGATTTCCCGCGATTCGGAATGAGACCTCTCCAACTGGTGTTGCTGACGCGACGGTACTGGCCCCAGATGGGAGGTGCCGAGATGGTCATGGCCAGGTTGGCCGCCCAGTTCGAGCAGATGGGTGTCGAGGTGCGCGTGTTGACAGCCCAATGGGAGTCGCACTGGCCCACGGAGCTGGTTCACCGGGGTGCCCGAGTGACGCGGATTGCAAATCCCCGAGCGCGGGGCTGGGGGACCTACCGTTACATGCGTGGAATCACACGCTGGCTGCGCGCCCACCGAGATCAGTTTGACTTGGTCTATGTATCGATGCTCAAACACGATGCCTACGCTGCCTTGGGTGCCTTGCGCGGTTTGTCGAAACCCGTCGTGTTACGGGCGGAAGGGGCCGGAGAAACGGGAGACTGTGCCTGGCATTTGCAAGCTCGGTTTGGCCCCCGCATCCGTCAACGTTGCCAGACCGCTCACGCGGTCGTCGCGCCGAGCGATGACATTGCGGCAGAATTGCAGGCCGCAGACTTTTCTCCGCGGCGGATTCAGCGTATTGATAATGGTGTGCCGATTTCCGACCTTGACCAGCTGCCCAATCGCGCAGAGAGCCGTCGCGCGCTGGCAGACGGAAACCGCGATCTACAAGTCAAGCCGAACGCCCCGGTGGTACTCTATACCGGGCGCCTGCACGAGGCCAAGGGGTTATTTGACCTGGTGCGCGCATGGCCGCACGTTCTCAAACGATGGCCCCAGGCGAGGCTCTGGATGGTGGGGGAAGGTCCGGCTGGCCAAGCGCTGTGGGAGCTAGCCAAGGAGCTCCATTTGCAAGGGGCTGTGTTCCTGCCAGGAGCATACGACGAAGTGGTCGATTTATTGGTCGCGGCCGATCTGTTTGTCCTGCCGTCCTATCACGAAGGTATGTCTATTTCGTTGCTTGAGGCGATGGCGAGTGGAACGCCTGTGGTGGCCAGTGGCATCAGCGCCAACCGTAAGCTGGTAGAACATCGAGAGCACGGACTGTTGTTTCATCCCGGTAGTGTGGAGGCGCTAGCAGCGGCCATCATTCGACAAATCGAGCATGCGGCGCAGGCCCAGGATTGGGCGGTCCAAGCGCGGCGGCGCGTAGAGACATCGTTTTCGTTGGAACATATGGTGCGCGAACACCTGAGTTTGTTTGAGGAACTTTGTCCGCCTTCCACCACCGGAGCCCATGACCGGGGTTGATTTGATGTTCAACCGAGTTGGTGTTTGACCGATGAAGAGCATCCTTCACATCATACCGACGCTCGACCGCGGCGGGGCGGAGAAACAGCTTTCCCTCCTGGCGACACGCCTGCCCCGCGACCGGTTCGATGTCCATGTCGCCCTATTGACGCGAGCCGGCCCGCTTCGTGAGGAACTGCAGAATCAGCGGGTGCCGGTGATCGAGATCAACAAAAAGTGGAAACTGGATCCGGGAGCGTACTGGCGACTGCGCCGCGAGATTGCCAGATTGCGGCCGGCCCTGGTGCACACCTGGTTGTTCGCCGCCAATAGTTACGGTCGGCAAGCGGCTATTGCCTGCCGTGTGCCGCGCATTGTCGCTGGTGAACGTTGCGTCGATCAGTGGAAAGCTTGGCATGAACTGGCGTTGGATCGGCATCTGGCGCGGCGCACCGACCGCATCGTGACGAACAGCCAGGGTGTGCGCGACTTCTACGCACGCCATGGTGTCCCGGCAGAGAAGTTTCGTGTGATTCCCAACGGAATCGATGTCGGCAGCGGCAGCTCCGCGCCGGATCCAGCGCGCAGCCGGCGCGATTTACGAGAATTTGGTGTCCCTGAAACGGCTCGGTTGGTGGTGGCCATTGGTCGCCTTTGGCCGCAGAAACGGTACAAGGATTTGATCTGGGCTGCTCATCTGTTGCAGGCGGCCCGTGGGGACACTCATTTACTGATTCTCGGTGAAGGCCCGCAGCGCTGGCGGCTGGAACGCTATACGCGCCAGCTGGGAGCGACCGATTACGTTCATTTCCTCGGACAGCGCGACGATGTGCAGCGTTTGCTACCCGTCTGTGATTGTCTTTGGCTGGGTAGTGGCTACGAGGGTCAATCGAATGCCATTCTGGAGGGGATGGCACACGGCCTGCCGGTCGTGGCAACCGAGATTCCCGGGAACCGGGAGCTAGTGGTCGATCAGGAAACCGGATTTCTGGTCGCGGTCGGGGATCGCGCCGGTTTTGCCCGGTGGACTCAAGCATTGCTCGAGGATCGCCGGCTCGCGGACCGTTTGGGAAAGGCTGGCCAGCAGCGGGTGCGCACGGAATTTTCTGTTGACCGGATGGTACAGCGGCACACAGAACTTTATGAAGAATTGTTGACATGAATCCTGACAGTCGACGTCTCTTTGGCGGATGTGGTGGGTGGTCGTTGCTGGCCTACCCACTGGCTTGTTTGTTGGATCGCGCCCGATGGTCCGCGGTGGCCTGTTGCTTGGTGTTGATTCCCGTAGGAGATGTTTGTGGCGCTCCCCCGGCGCCGCCGATGCAACTGGGATCTCGGCGTGAATTGATGCTGGACGATTATCTGTTCAGTTCGCTCGAGAACCTGCAATTCCGTTTACACCCGCCCCGTCTGGCCGAAAAGGTCTTGGAGTTTGATGCGCCTTGGGAAGGTCGTCGCGATCACGGGATTAGTGTCATCGGATATCCGGTGACGATGCAGGACGGAGACTGCTTCCGACTCTATTACGCGTCCTATTTAGGATTGCGCTTCAAGCCGGCTGATCCCAGCGCGCAGTTTACCGGCTACTTGCAGAGTACCGATGGCCGGCACTGGCCGCGCGCGGACCTCAATCGAGTGGAGTTCGCCGGTTCCAAACGGAACAATATTCTTCGCAAAGGGGGAAGTACCTCTCATAATTTTGCGCCTTTCATTGATCGACGCCCAGGAGTTTCGGCCACCCAGCGCTACAAGGCGGTGGGTGGCAATGGGCGGGCTTACGTGTTCGCCTCGGCAGATGGATTGGAATGGCAAAAGCTCCAAGAGTCTCCGATTGTTGATGGCGACGAGGCTGCCTTTGATCAATACGGGGCAATCCGCTGGGGCAACAACCCGGGCAAGGAGCGGGCGATTCTGGATTCCCTGAATGTAGCCTTCTGGGATCCCGCGCGGGGTCATTACGCACTCTATTTTCGCGCCTACCTGCCCGCCTTGCGGCGTGATGGTAACGAGGTCCAAGGAGTGATCCGCAGTGTCATGCGGGCTACTTCGGATGATTTTCTTGATTGGTCGAACATCGAACCGATTGAATTTGGGGAACCGCGTCGGTTTTGGAAGCATGAGCTGTACACTACCGCGCTGCGGCCTTACCACCGCGCGCCACATTTGTTGATTGGTTTTCCACTGCGTACGGTCCCGCGGCGACCTTTAAGGGGGACCTCGTTTGGGCTCAGTGAAAGTGCTTTGATGTTCAGTCGCGACGGCAAACGCTTTTCCCTGTTTGATGAGCCATTGATGCCACCCGGCCGCGATATTCGCAATTGGAGTAAGCACGGCAATATGATCGCCTGGGGCATGTTGGCGACAGCGCCTGATGAGTTGTCGATCTACTTCCTCCAGCACGACCATCAACCAACCACGCATCTACGCCGTGGTACGTTGCGTACGGATGGCTTTGTGTCGTTGCGCGCGGTCGGTTTTCCAGGGGGTACTGCGGTCACCCACCCGTTGGTGTTTGAGGGAAATCGACTGGAAATCAATGCGGCGACGGGCGCCGCTGGGGGTATCTCCGTGGCGATTTTGGACGCGCGTACCGGGGAACCGATTGCGGGTTATGAGCAAAGTCAGGAATTTTTCGGTGATCAGATCAGCCACATCGTGCATTGGGAAGGGCGTAATGAGATCGGTTCGTTGGCCGGCCGGGCGATTCGCCTGAAGTTCACGTTGTTTCATGCGGACTTATTTTCTTTGCGATTTTTCCAAGAATCCTGATCGGCCGTACGGCGCGATCCATCTCTTGTACCGGCACGGACTTGGGGAATTGACCTCGGTTCGAACCGTCCGGATACTACAAGCCCCGCGTAACAACCCATCTGCGTTCACTGCGCAGATGGGTCGTTGCCGTCCCGATACCAGAGGACGGGAGTGAGTGGCATGATGATTTCATTGCGACCCAGATTCACACCGTGTGCGCAGGTGCTGTTGGCCCGCGAAATACTGACAGCGAGGCCGCGCGCCGCTACCCGTACCGCGCCGCGCCGCGAGCGGAGCGTGCAGTTGCCCCGTTACGCCCTCCTCTGTTTGTTATTGCTGGCTGGCCCGCTACCCGTGGTGCGCGCCGCCCCACCCAATTTCATTTTCATAATGGCCGACGATTTGGGTTACGGTGACCTGGGTTGTTTCGGACAGCGTCGCATTCAGACGCCGCAAATTGATCGTTTGGCGCGCCAAGGAATCCGATTTACCGATTTTTATGCCGGCTCCACAGTGTGCGCACCATCGCGCTGCGTATTAATGACCGGATATCATACCGGGCATGCGTTTATTCGGGGAAATGGAAAAGATAATTTGAGACCGTCCGATGTCACGGTCGCCGAGGTTCTCAAGCCAGCTGGCTACGCAACTGCACTGATCGGTAAATGGGGCTTGGGACATGAAGGGTCCAGTGGTTTGCCTACACGGCAAGGGTTCGATCAGTTTTTTGGCTACCTGGATCAGCACCATGCCCACAATTACTACCCCAGTTTTCTGGTGCGGAACGAGTCGCGTGTGCCGCTCAACAACGTGGTTCCCCGCGAGGGCAAATTCGGCCAAGGGGTAGCGTCGAAAAAAGTCGACTACAGTCATGATTTGATTACCCGTGAAGCCCTTGAATTTGTCGACCGACACCACGATCAGCCGTTTTTTTTGTATTGGTCATTGACCATTCCTCATGCCAATAACGAAGCCCGCGCCAAAGGCATGGAGGTCCCGGACTACGGGATTTACGGTGACCGCGCCTGGCCGGAACCTCAAAAAGGACACGCCGCGATGATTACCCGGATGGACTCCGATGTGGGGCAATTGCTGGCGCGACTGGAACGTCATGGCATTGCGGACAATACCGTCGTCTTTTTTACTACCGATAATGGTCCCCATCGTGAAGGGGGAAACGATCCTGATTTTCAGAATTCCAATGGTCCTCTGCGTGGCATCAAGCGCGACCTGACAGAAGGTGGTATCCGAGTTCCCATGATCGTGCGTTGGCCTGGAAAAACACCCGCTGGCGTGACCAGCGATTTTGTCGGTGGCTTTCAAGATATCATGCCGACGTTGGCTGCTTTGGCGGATAGCCGAGCGCATGTTCCAGATGACATTGACGGCATCTCTTTTGCGCCCACACTGTCAGGTGACGCCACAGCGCAGAGACAGCATGATTTTTTGTATTGGGCATTTTACGAACGACGGGGCGCGCGGGCGCTGCGCCGTGGTCGCTGGAAAGCGGTCCAGCAACCTATTCGCTCGGCCGTTCGACTCTACGACTTGAAAAATGATCTCGGGGAGCAATCCGACGTGGCGGCAGCGTACCCGCAACGTGTAGCGAAGCTGGTTCGTTTGATGGATGGAGCGGACATATCGACACCACGCTGGAAGTTTCCCGGCGCAGTGCGGAAAAAAACCCCTGCCAACTAGACCGCGACTGGCGGCGATGTTGCTTTGGTTGCGAAGACTGGATTGAAATGGGAACCGTGTAATGACCGCGCCGGATCGCCTGAGAGTGCTTTTCCTGTGTACCGGAAATTCCTGCCGTAGCCAGATGGCGGAGGGCTGGGCGCGGGCGCTCAAGGCCGACCAGATCGAAGCGTATTCGGCGGGCATTGAAAAGCACGGTTTGAATCCTCGAGCGGTCCGGGTCATGGAGGAGGCGGGTGTAGACATTTCCGGACAGCGGTCCCAGACCGTCGACGATCTGGGACCAATCGCCTTGGATCTAGTGGTGACTTTGTGCGGCCATGCCCATGAGCATTGCCCGGTGTGGACCGGTACCCCGCGCGTGGTGCACCACGGCTTTGAGGACCCGCCTCGGTTGGCCGAGCAGGCAGCGGATGAGGAAGCGCGGCTGTCCTGCTATCGTCGCGTCCGCGACGAAATTCGCCATTGGGTCGCGGACTTCCCGGCAAATTTAGCGCCTGGCGACTCCCCGAGGGACGAGTTTTCCTCCACAACGCGCCGGTAATCGTCTGCGTTGTCATGGCTCCGGAAGTCGTGGTACGATGAAACAAGTGATCCTCTGCCGCCGGCGATGCCATCGGGAGTTCTTGGATGTTTGATGTGGGCAGTTTTCAAGCGCGCACTTGCAGTGGTGTTTCGCGCCGCTCGTTCTTGCGGTTGGGTTCATCGCTACCGCTCGCGCTGGGAATGGGAAGCTCCGTGGAGCCGGCTTTGGCAGCTGCCACGGCCCGTGCCAAGTCGGTCGTGTTTGTTTTCCTTTGGGGCGCGCCCAGCCATTTGGATACGTGTGATCCCAAGCCCGCCGCGCCAGCCGAATACCGGGGTCCTTTCGGTGTCATTTCAACACGCACCCCGGGCGTTCATTTCAGCGAGTTGATCCCACAGGTCGCGCAGCGCAGCCATCTTTACACCTTGATTCGCAGCCATGTCACCACGGCGCCGGGCCATCCCGATGCCGGCACCGTCGCGCTGACGGGATTTGAGGAGAATCCTAAACCGGTCCAGCCGAACTTTGGTTCCATCGTGGCCCGCCACCGTGGGCGCGTCGGAAATCTGCCCCCGTTTATTTCGATTGCTCGCGGTACGGTGATGGACGGGGCGCGGCGGATCGAAGGGTACGGTGGCGGAACCTTGGGTCAACTGTACGATCCGTTCTTGGCTGGTGCCTCGGAATTGGGAGAGGTGGAAATTCCAGCGCTCCAGTTGCTCGATGGCCTCGTCCCCAACCGGATTGACGACCGCCGGCGGCTCTCTCGGCAGCTGGATGCGGTTCCCCGCACGCTCGCGTTGTCCGGTTTTGATCGTTGGAATCAAACATATCAATCGGCATACAAGCTGTTGATGGATCCACGATCGCGACAAGCGTTTGATTTGACTCGGGAGAGTCGTCAGACCCGCGAGCGGTATGGACAAAGCGTGTTCGGGCAAAGTTCGCTGCTGGCGCGGCGCCTGGTTGAGGCGCAAGTGCCCTACATTCAATTGAACTACAGTCGCCATGTAGAAGCGATTACCCCCGGGTTTGAATTCGGCTGGGATACGCACATCTACAACTTTGAATTCTTACAGGATTTGCATTGTCCGATTTTTGATCGCGCTTTTTCTGCATTCTTGGACGACATGCACGTGCGGGGCCTGCTGGAAGATACGCTCGTTGTCTGTATGGGCGAATTTGGCCGCACTCCCAAGATCAACAACCGCGCGGCCCGTGACCATTGGCCCCCCTGCTATTTTTCACTATGGGCGGGCGCAGGAATTGAACCGGGCCGGGTGATTGGTGAGAGTGATCGTCTCGGCGAACATCCCAAGACCGATCCCATTTCACCTCTCATGGTGGGTACCACGATTGCCGAGCTGGCAGGAATAAGTTCCCAGGACCGCGCGGAAATAAACGTGCTCAGCGGTGGAAAGGTCATCGATGGACTGCTCTAAGTCCCCCCTCTGGCGACTGGAGAACGGGCGGATGTCGGCCAGCTCGGCGTGGTGGATTACTGCCTCGCGGATTACTGGGTCCCGGATTACTGGCTGCTGGCTGGCCCTACTGGTCGGTATGCTGAGCACTTCTCTGACCGCGGCTGAACCGAAGCGCCTGACCACTGACGGTCGGGGAAAGTTCAGTCCGGTGTTCATTGATGAGACCGAGTTGGTCTACGTCGATTTCGTCAAACCGGTTTTGTTCCAGATCCAGCAGATGAGGTTGTCCGACGGCCGCGTCGAGGCGTTACACTCCGATGCCAAAGCACCTGAAATGGAACCCGCGTTTTCGGCTGATGGTCGCTACTGTGCCTTTGTACAAACACGTGGAGCCCTCAGTTTGGCCCTGGTCATACGAGATCGACGGAAGAACCAAGATGCTGCGATCCCACCGGCGCCCGGATTCGCCGGTTACCGTAGCCCCACATTTTCACCCGATGGCAAGCGGGTGGTCTATTCATTTGCGGAGCAGGGTAAACAAAGTTTGTTTTCGGTCGATATCCAAGCCCAAAATCGTCGCAGACTGACAGATCATGTGGGGATCGACAACTGGCCCATGTTTTCACCGGATGGAAAACAAATCTTGTTCGGATCAACGCGCGATGGCAACTTTGAAATCTACACGATGGACGCCGATGGCGAGAACATCAAGCAATTGACACACAGTCCGTTCCAGGACTTGCGGCCCCGCTATTCTCCCGATGGCAGACGGATCGTGTTCACCAGTAACCGGGATGGGAACTACGAGATCTACACGATGCGCGCTGACGGGTCGCACCTGCGGCGGATCACGAATCATCCAGAACGCGATGACTACGCGACCTGGCACCCGGCCGGCGACTCAATCGTCCTGGTCAGTGAACGGTCGGGCCGGCACGATCTCTACCATTTGCCGATTGCTGAGTAGGGAAATTGTTTCAAGCTGGCTCGTTGGGTGACTGTCGACAGAGTCAATTCCAGTCGATGGACAGCCGGGTCCAACGAATTCCGCAGCGGCCGTCTTCTACCGACCAGTGGGTGGCGAGCACGTTGCCATCTGCCAGGACTACGGCGGTTGGAAATCCAAATTGAAAAGCCGCCAGTTCTTCAGTCTGCCAGTTTTCTGAAGCCTGGCGTTGGTGTTGTGTCTGCGCATCATAGAGGATTCCCTCGTAGTGCACCGTCCAGGAGTCGTCGGTCATGGTCACCAGGCACATAACAATTGCCTGGTCTCCGTAACGGCGGTTGTAGAGGACCAGCAAGCGGTCATCGCCGAGCGGAATCGGCGTCATCGTCTGGCCTTGAATCCCGGTGCTCTGAACGGGTCCCCAGCTGGTCCCGCGATCGTTGGAAATGGCGAACGAATTCGGTTCATCGATGTAGTCTGGGCGGGCCGCCGTCCAGGCGGTGGCTAACACGCGGCCGTCCCCCAGATGTGCCAGTTTTTGTTCAAAGAAAACCCGCTGTTGCTGGCGATCTTCCAACACGACGCTGGTCTGTGGCCACGATTGGCCACCGTCATCGGAAATCGCAACCAGGACCTGTTCGCCCAGGCGGTCACTAGCCGGAAGCGTCGCTGCCGGGGCCAGCAGACGCCCATTGCCCAGTGGCAAAATGCCATGGGAAACTTCCAACGGGCAATCGGCGCCAAAGGGGACTTCGACGGCCGGTGACCACGTGTGACCCTCGTCCTCGGAACGGCAGTAAATTGCCGTGGTGGCTCGCTCACCAAACGCGTTTTCTGTGTCACTGGTGATCCGAGATCCATAGGCGTAGAGTGTGTTGCTGTCGGAGTCGTAACTCGTTTTTAGCGCATTGGCCCAGCCGTGTTCTGGGTCCATCGGCAACACCGTTCCTGCCAAGTGCCAGGTCCGACCTCCATCGGTCGATCGGGCCCAGTCACTTCCCCCGCTGACATGCGCGGCGCCACCGACGCTGAAACTGCAGATGAGATCACCGTTGGGTAGTTGGGCCGCCTGGGGGAAAGCCGATTCCCGTTCATCCAGACGTCCAGTTTCTCGGATCGCGATCGTCGGCATGGAGAAAGTCCTTTCTGCGGGTAGCGGTAGCGGTGTTTGTCGAGAGTCAGGAAAACACGAGCTACCAACCGGCTTATTTACAGACGGAACGTAGTCAGCGCGCCGCGCAGCTGCCCGTCTGCCGGAGTGCCGATCGGCATGTATCGCGGTGGTTCCAATGCGGACGTGTTTTTACCCTGTGGCACCAGCGGCACGCTGGTATATTAACAGTTTGGCTTGGAGTTATGTGTCCGCCAGCCACCGCGCGATTGTTTCAGAGCATCGATCACTATGAAGAGGCTGCGTCCTATCGTATTGGCCGGCTGGGTATTGGCCAGCTGGAATATGTTTGCAGGGGTTGGCCCGCTAACGGCCGCAGAAACGACAGCGCCCTTTTCAGAGCGCCAACTGGCGTTTTTTGAAAACCGCATCCGCCCTCTGTTGGCCAACCGTTGCCAGAATTGTCATGGCCCCAACAAGCGGGAGTCGGGTTTCCGGGTCGACACGCGGGGAGCGCTGTTGTCTGGTGGCGATTCCGGACCAGCGATTGTGCCAGGTAAACCTGCGGAGAGTTTATTGCTGGAAGTGGTGAATTACCTTAGTGATATCAAGATGCCTCCCGACAAGCAGTTGAGTCCCGAGGAGATTGCTACGCTTACCGAGTGGGTGCAACAAGGCGCGCCTTGGCCCGGCGCCGAGGGTGATTCGCAGATTCGTCAGGATCGCGGTCGGTTTTCGATTAGTGACGACGATCGGTCCTTCTGGTCGTTCCAACCTTTACAGCATGCGGTGCCGCCGACCGTTCGCCGAACGGAGTGGGTGAAAACACCACTGGACCAATTTGTGCTGGCCCCTTTGGAGGCGGCTGGTTTTGCGCCTGCGGCAGCCGCGGAGAAACGGACTTTATTGCGCCGCGTGACCTTGGATCTGACAGGATTGCCACCTCAGCCCGGGGATATTGAGCAGTTCCTGGCGGACGATTCGCCGACGGCGTATGCAAAAGTCATTGATCGTCTGCTGAGTTCTCCACATTACGGCGAACGCTGGGGGCGCCACTGGCTGGACGTCGCTCGTTATGCCGACACTGCTGGTGAAACGGGTGACTACCCGGTGCGTGAGGCGTACCTCTATCGCAATTGGGTGATTGCAGCCTTCAATCGAGATCTTCCCTACGACCAATTCGTACGACAGCAGTTGGCGGGTGACATCATGTCGCGCGGAACGACGGGTCAAGAATATGGTGACTTGATCAAGGCAACGGGTTACATCGCGATTTCACGGCGGTTTGGTTTTGATTCCGAGAATTATCATTACCTGACGATCCAGGACACGATTGACACCGTCGGCCAGTCGCTGCTGGGGCTTTCCCTGGGGTGTGCCCGTTGCCACCACCACAAGTACGATCCGGTTTCGATCCAGGATTATTATGCGCTCTACGGCATTTTTCAGAGCACCCGTTATGCCTTTCCAGGAAGTGAGCAGAAAAAACGTCCCTATGACATGGTGCCGGCAATTCCGGAAGCCGAGGCTCAAGACAAGAAGGCGATGTACGACGCAGAGCTCGCGCGCTCCGAGCAGGTCGTCAAGGAGCTCGCTGCGCGCCAGGCAACACTGCAATCGCGCCTCGACAAAATCTCCCGCGGCGATGGAGGTTTCGAGTTTCAGGCACTGGGTGCGGCACCCGCGAATCCCTGGACGCGACATGATGGTGTGCGTGTCACCGCGGCGGCGCAGAGTCCGTATCAACATGTCTATGGAAAAGGCACAAGGGGAATTCATCTGCCCGCGGGGGGCCACAACTTTAATTTTGGCAAGGCGGTTATTCCTGTTCGGAAGGATAGTCAAACGGCCCGTCTCTATTTCAACATTGATTTCCGCAACACCGTGGAAGGCAAAGAGAATGAAGGGGATGGAGGTTACCGGTTCTACCTTGGTCGCGGCCCTGGCAATTCCGCGGCGGTTGAAATGTCTGCCAATCGTCACCACTTTACGGTGAAAGATCGTGATCGCTGGAAAATCATCCAGCCTCTTGAATATGGCCAGTGGTACAACTTGCAAGTCGTGCTGGATTTGCAGCAACGGATTTACAGTGGAACACTTTCGACGCCTGAGCGGGTTGTTCCCTTCCGCGACATTCGCTTTACCGCTGACTGGGATGGTACGATCGACAAGTTTTTTGTCGACAGTTATGGGTTTCCCGGAGGTAACAAGCCGGCGCACGAGTTTGACAATCTGGCGATCGGTATCATGCCCTTTGAACCCTTGGTTACCGCGTCGCAGGCTGGTGGTAAAGTGACAGCGACGGCCCGCGCATTAGACATTTTTGTGGCCCAGATTGAGACACGTCGTCTCGATCAGTCTGTTGTTGACTTGGGTGGCCGCCAGGGCGTTCATGTTTGGCGTACGGCCCACGAGCTGCCCAGTTTAGTGGTCAATGCGACTGAGCAGGCGGTTCAAATTCCGGGTGTGGTTCCGGCGCACAGTGTCGCGGTGCATCCCGGAGAGAAAACGGCGGCGGCCATTGCCTGGCGCAGTCCTTTTGCCGGGCGCGTGCAAGTGACCGGACGGATCAGTGATCAACACAATTGCGGTGACAGCGTGCTCTGGACACTTGATCACCAGGCGGCGCGCGGTTTTCGAGCGCTCGCCCAGGGTGATGTAACAACCGGTCAGGCGGGGCAGCTGGTGGGGGGTGGTTCTGTTGACCTCGGAAAACTTAAGGTGCAGCAGGGAGACCTGCTTCAATTGGCGGTTTTTCCCAAGGCACATTACGGTTGTGATCTGACGGGGATCGAATGGGAAATCCGCGAGCTGGACGGGCGCCAACGGGTCTGGAATCTGGCTCGCGATATCGTC
>PAQH01000068.1 GCA_002709225.1 Planctomycetaceae bacterium | reverse complement strand
TGGTTGCGGCTTTTGGTCCCCTTGCCATCTTGTGCCCAAGGGGTCCGGCCAAACTCAGTACAGAAAACGAGCAACGTCTCGTTCAATAAGTCACGCTGCTGAAGATCCTTGATGAGACCGGCAATCGGTTGATCGACGCGGCGGGCATATTTCGCATGAGTACTCACATCGCGGTGTGCCGCATCCCAATTGTCCCGGCAGGCGCCAACTGCATCGATAATCTCGACGAAACGCACACCGTTCTCGATCAAACGCCGGGCCATCACACATTGCGCTGCGTAGGATGTGCGGTCACCAGGCTGTGCCCCGTACAACGCCAAAGTCCGCTTGGATTCCCGCCGCACGTCGAGCACCTCTGGCGCGAGATCCTGCAACCCTTTGGCAGTGCGAAATGAGTCCATTCGTGTAGCGAGCTGCGCGTCACCCGGACGACGGCGCAGGTGTTTTCGATTCAATGTTTCGAGCAGGCCTAGTTCCATTTTCTGCAGATGCGCAGGCGAAGCGGCTTGGAGATGAGACAACGGTTCATCGCCCGGCTTAATCCGCACGCCGGAATGGACCCCGGGCAGGAAGTTCGCGTCCCAGATCTGTGGTCCGCTGTAAGGTCGGTGTTCCGAGATCACCACATGCGCTGGCAGCTTGTCGTTAAACGTGCCCAAACCATAACTCAACCAGGCCCCCAAACTCGGCATTGCGACGGTCGTACTTCCCGTGTGAAGCTGTAACGTGGCCTCACCATGATCTCGGTGATCCGACTGCATCGAGCGGACGAGCGCCACCTCGTGCATCACATCACGCAGGTGTGGAAACAAGTCACTGACTGCCGTACCGCACTGTTTGTTTGGTCTGAACCGCCACAGCGGCGCCTTCAAATAACGTTCCGTCTTGGGCTGCCCCGAAACGGCAGAGCGCAGTTCTGGTCCAATCGAGACATCGTGATCACGAATCAGACGCGGTTTGGGGTCAAACGTGTCGACGTGAGAGTAGGCGCCGGACATGTACAGGACAATCACATGCTTGGCGCGTGGGGTGTAATGCGGTTGGCGAACCGGTGGACTGGCCGCGGTCGCGGACCCAGCAGACCGCATGGCTCCGGCGGCGGCCAGTGTCGCACAAATTGCCTCGCGTCGGTGCACTGGATTCATAGTGTTAATCGACAAAGAAGAACTCGTTGCTGGTGAGAATAGCCCGCGCCAGTGCAACCAGCCCCATATCGCGACACGCGGTGTCAGCGGCTGGCTGCGCCGCGCGATAGGCGCTCAAGAAGTCCTGCAATGACGCCACCTCGTCCGCTTCCGGCGCTCTGCCAAATGCCGAAAGAAACAGGTTCTCAATGCGCGCGGCCCGACCATCTATGGCGGCAATCCGGGCCGCCAACGCCTCAGACTGCTCACGAATAAACGCCGAATTCATCAGAAACAAAGCCTGCGCCGGAACATGCGAAGTCCGCCGGCTCGCCGTGCTGCTGTTGCGATCCGGGCCGTCGAACTGGTCGAGAATCGAATGGCGAAACAAGCGTTGTGTCAATAGGTAGACACTTCGAAGATCGGAAGCAGGCTCCATGCGAAATGGGCTGTTGAGGTTAAAGCGGTTCTCATACCAGGGCCGCATTGGATGCGGCCCTCCTTGAGTACGATTGAGTTTGCCGCTCACCGCCAGCATCGCATCACGGATCGACTCCGCATCAAGACGCCGCCGCGGGTACCTCGTTAGCAAAACGTTCGTCGGGTCGTACGAGAGTGTGTCGGGGGGCGCCACCGAACTCAGTTGATACGACGCGGTTCGCATTAACCGCGCATGCAGCCTCTTCAGTGACCAGCCATCGCGCACAAAGGTTTCAGCGAGCCAATCGAGCAGCTGAGGGTGTGAGGGCTTGTCACCCTGCCGACCGAAGTTATCGGGTGTGGCGACCAGTCCACGACCAAAATGCTGCTGCCAGACTCGATTCACGATGACCCGCGCCGTCAGCGGGTGATCGGCGTTTGTCAACCAGCGGGCCAGCTCCAGGCGACCAGAGCCGCGCACAATCAAAGGCGGTGTCGCACCATCAAGGACTTGCAGAAAACGACGTGGTACGCTCACCCCAGGCTGACGCGGATTACCGCGGCGATGCAGCCTGGCATCGTGCGGTTCGCCTTCGGAAACGGCAAAAACAAACTCGACCGGTGGAGCCTTGGCCAGCCGCTGCTTCTCCTGCTTGATCCAAGCCAGACCATGCACCATCAGTTCGCGAAATGCGCCCTCGCGAAAATCGAGTAACACGTCCCGGCGTGCCGCTAGTTGTGCCGTCGCTTTTCCGATTGCCCGCGCCTGCTCAAGCTGGCGGGACACCGCTTTGAATTCGTCCAGGGTCGGCTTGAGCCAGGGTCGGTGATGATTATTGATCTGATATTCGTAACGTGTGATCAGCGCCCAGTACGCCTTGCCCTGCTGGAACGCGGCGGGACTGGGAACCGCCGGCGCGAGGCCCGAAGGCGACTTCTCGTTCGACATACCCATCCATGGGTAAGTCGTGCTCGCAAAGATTCCGTACAAACCGTAGTAATCCGTGTTCAGAATCGGATCGAATTTGTGGTCGTGACATCGCGAACAGCGCAACGTGATCCCCAACACACCACGCCCGATGGTGTCGATCGTGTCCTCGATGGTGAAATGGAGATCGTCTTTCTTGGTGTTGCCAAAGCGTCGTGACAAGGCGATGAACCCGGTGGCCACCGTCATACCACGGGCCGTTGCTTCATCGACAACGTCGCGCGCGAGAATATCGCCGGCGATCTGAGCCTGCAGGAATGCATCGAACGGCAAATCGGCGTTCAGGGAATCAATGACCCAGTTGCGATAGAGGTAAGCAGTCTGAATCGGAATGTCACCGACGTCTCCTTGCGTGTCGGCATAGCGGGCTACGTCCAGCCATAATCGTCCCGAGCGTTCGCCGTAGTGCTGCGATGCGAGTAAACGATCGACGACGCGAGCGAAAGCCAGCTGGTCGGAGTCCGGGTCGGAGAGATACTCCTGGATCTCCTGGGGAGTCGGAGGCAATCCAGTCAAATCAAACGTGGCTCGCCGAATCAGCGTCCGCCGATCCGCGCGACCCGTCGCCAGAATACCGGATGCGCGCCGTCTGGCTTCGAGAAAACGATCTACCGCCGTAGCGGACCAGCGAACCTCATCGATAGCTGGAGGCGCCACAACCCGGCGTGGTCTCAGCGCCCAATCCTCGACAGGATCGACGTTGAGCACGGGCGTTTTGCCGGCTTTTTCCGGTGTCACGGTCTCAGTGACCACCGCCTCATCACTCGGCCAGATCGCACCATCGTCGATCCAGCGGCTCAGCACGGCAATCTCATCGCGCGAAAGTCCCGCCGACTTTTCAGGCGGCATGTGGAGTTCTTTGTGGATCCTCTTTACCACATGGATCAGCAAACTGTCGTCGGCCCGGCCGGGGACCAGAGCCGGCCCAAACTCACCGCCGACAATCAACGCACGCCGTGACCCAACCGACAAGACCGACGTCGCGTCGGTACCTCCCGTATGACAGTCCGCGCACCGTTCAATGAGCAGCGGTCGCACCTGCAACTCAAAGAACTCTTCTTTCGCAGCGATTGAGGGTGTCCGCCGAGGACGTTCCTTCATCGCATCCAAGCCCCTGCGGTAGTGACCACCTACCCTGGCGATCGACAGCGCACGATCATAGAGTGCGAACTCGTCGATGGCCCCTTGCCACGGTGAATTCGGGTGGACCCCGTTGCCGATGCGCAACGACCCGTTGTTAGCGATCTTGGTCATTGCGGGAAACGTCGATTCACTCACCTGCTTGCCGTCGAGTAGCGCACGGATGCTCCCTGCGGATTGGGCCCGATCGACAATAATTGCGACATGGTGCCACTTGCCGTCTCCAGCCGCCTTGTCACCTGCGGGATTACGGATCGATACGCCGACGGGCTGCTTCATGGTGTCACGAATCCAGAAGTAATAATGTCCATCCTGGCGGGCGCGATAAAACCAAATCGAGTTGCCTGAGAATCTCGCCTCGTCGGCCTTATAGAACAGACTTGCGTTGACAACATTGTCCGGTTTAGCCGCCTCATCGAGCAGCCACAGCTCGAGCGTGAATGAACCGTTGAGAATCTTTTCCAGCGCTGTATTTTGTTGCGGAGTGAGCTGCGCTTCGACCCGCCCCGCCAGGTGACTTCGTGTGAAGGAAGCCGCCAGCCCGCTGATCCCACGGCGTCCGGGCCCCGTCGCTATTACCTGACCGTGGATCTCGATGTGACGGGACTCATCCCGCACCAGATCGCCCGAAATCGTCTCAAAACGCCAGTACAGCGCGGGTTTGTCGGCGCGGATCGCAGCGGCATATCCCGTGGCGGCAGTATCAGCGGCGGCAGTGTGACGTGCCATGAAGAACGTCACAATCAATACGCAACTTGAGAGGGTCTTCATCACAACATTCTACAACGAACACCCGCGGTGTGCGATTTCGGTATACCGTCACTCTGCCCGAACCGTTGTATTCCAAATGAGCCGAACAATGCGCTCTCACAAATGACCACAGCAACCGCGCTACTGGCTGCCTTGTCGGGCGGCAAATTGCTCCGGGGTAAGGAAGTGCGCTATTACCCACTCGCCACTCTTCACTCTGAGCTTGAAGTAAAGCTGGCTGTGCGTACCTGCCTGGACTTCGGCTTCCGGCGGGAACTCAAGCAGGAGAACGACCGCGGCAAAGGGAGCTGCCTGCTCAATGGCAACCCACTGGATCCGCTTCCACGGTTTACCGTGCGCTGGGTATTGATGGTACGTCAGACCAATCGCAGCAGGGCTGAAATCCGTGCTATCTCCGTCCGACCAATGGAGTACGGTACGCGCCGTGAGATGGCGTTCAAATGCTCCCAGCGTGATCTCCATGGGCATTCCCTTGTCGGTCTGCTCGGACTGAGCGGTGATGGACATCGCGATGTGTTCGAGCCCAAATCGATAACGCAGCGTTTCCGCCGGACCATTGGAATACGCGCTGGGGGTGGACCGCTGGAAAGTCAACGTGTCGCTCGTCCGTGCGACAAGTTTGACCTCTTGCCCGCTACCAGCGACATTCCCGTTGAGACCAAAAATCCGCCGCTCTCCCCGGGCCGGCAGGCCGGCCGCCGGAAAGCCCCAGTGATTGAGGCCCGTCTCATTGCCCGCCGAGCGGCGCAAACCGGCGGCGTCTTCGAGATTGATGATCGTCCCCCACTGTTTGGGAATCATGGCGCGGTAGTGAGGCGTGATGGCGGTGTACATTCGTTCCTGCCGATCGTCCTCAAGACAAACGCCCACGGCAACAGGAATAGACAGCGGACGACCCCGCCGGCCTGCGACTTCGGGAGTAATTTCCAAAGGAAGCAGCTTGCCCAGGAGCTCAGGGGTCGCTTTGAGGCGCAGACTGAATTCATATTCTTTGTACGGAGCGAGTTGTCCCAGAGACATCTGCTGGAAGCCTCCGTCTGGCGACCCGATCCGACCGGAAACTGGCGCGCCAGCCACGTTGGTAGCGAGCCCGACCACGAGTCCTCTCGGTGCACTTACATGGATCCGACCGGGTGCGGACGAGTCCGTCAGGTTTGTGATCTTCAGCCGCTGCGACTTGACTCGGCCCGCGCGCAGCGCAACGGTCGCGACAATCGGTCCCAGTGGTGTGACAACCGCCGGCTGGGGCGGTGGGCGGTTCCATTCTGGAATCGTCAGCTCCGCGGGCCGCGGCTGGCTGGCTGGCAACGCCTGAAAAGCGATGTAGCCATGGTTATCTCTTTCCACTGCGACAGGCTTGCCGTTGAACAGGCACCGCGTCACTTTGGGGGCATACAGGCGAAACGATTGAAGATTGCCGCGGGCCGTGACTGTATCGCCGGCGACGCGCAACCAAGCAAACCCGCTATATTCGAACTGCTGCTGACAATCAGCCCGGTCGATGACTTTGAGCGCGCGTGACTCCGCTTCGCCGCCGAGATCACTCAGCACGAAATCGCGAAAATTGCCACCGATGATCGCGACCGCGATATCGTCCTGACGTTCCATCACGCGACGCAACTTCACCGGCTGTAGCCGTGCGAACTTCTGCTCGACAAACGGTTCATGGAGACTGGTGAAGATCGTCGCGTGGGCGTTACGGCGCGCTAAGGCGAGGGGAATGGAACCTTCGGAATGATGCGGGTTGATCCCGTACCGAATACTGTATCCGAGTGGGCCGTGTCCGATATGCGCTTCAGTCTCTGGCGCACCGAGCATCGTCATCCGCACGCCGACTGGCGGTGCGTCAAACCACGCTCCGGTACGTGTCGTCGTTCCCGGCAGCAGGCCACCGGTCTGCTGCCGCCAGGCAACAGACCAGTTCGTATCTGTGGGCCAGTGCTGTTCGTCTTTGATCCACTTGAAGTGGTTCAAACGCGGCATTTCTGGCCGCCTAAAGTACCCGATATCATCGGAGTTCAGCTGACCGAGACCGTGCAGCACCCAGGTGTATTCACGGTTCTTCTCAGTTTGTGACGACAGCCAAAACAGGTCGAGCAGATATTCACGCGTCAACAACAGTGCCCGCGTCTCCCAAACCTCAAGCTTCTTCATGAACCGGTTAACCTGGGCACTGGGGTCTGCCGTCACCGCGACGAATTTCAGTTCAGGCGTGAACATGTGGCGAATCTCCTGAGGCCCACCCCACGGCCCGATACGATCGACCAGCACTAAGTTGTGACCAATGCCATGGCGCGTCCAGCCGATGTGCTGCGGCTCATACTGGATCACGTTCATATCCGGATAAAGTAGCCGACCGTTCGCATGAAACATCAGGCTGAGTCGGTCACGATGGTCGTGGCCATACCACTTATTCATCACCAGAAAAGCGGCCGGCGAACCGCTCGTCCAGTAAGCGGGGGACTCGTCCGCACGCAAGATGGCCCGGCCGGCTTTGGGCCACACATTGCTGGCGGCGATGGGTGGTTTGATGTCTGCTGGCAAGTCAACCCCGTGCGTCAGCGCGGTGTAGTTCAAATAAGCTCGCTCGTGAGACTGATGACGCTTGCGGGTCAGACTCAGTAACCAGGCGTACTTCGGGTCGCCCCGCCGCGCGTAAGCCACTTCCAGCGCAGCCCCCAGGCTGACACGACCGGCAGCCGAACGTGGATCGAAAGCGGGTACATTGATCAGATAAATATCATCGGGCGAACCCAGCATCGGCATTGCCGTGGAGCCGTCGCCATAGCTGGCAATCCTGATCGAACCTCGACCGACGCCCGTCCGCTCGACAGGCCAGGCCATATCGAGATAGCGATCCAGAAACGTCTGCAAATCGTCTCCGTCTGGAGATTGATACGCCCACAAGTCCGTCCCGTCGTAATTCTGCGCTGCTTCGGCCACTGCAATCCAGCCGGGCAGTACATAGTGAATCGCGTACGCATTCGCTTCATCCCAGATACCATCTTCAAGCCGGTTGATGACATCTTTGAAGCCCCATTCGGTGTTAAGTGCCCACTCGATGATCTCCTGGCTGCGGGCGACGTAACCGATCAACGCCACGTTGTACCTCTGCAGCGACATCATGTTGGCCGTACCGCGATCCGACTTGAGGAACAACATGACGGCACGGGCCTGCTCGACGAAATACTCGCGGATTTGCTGCTGCTCGGCGACCGAAAAACTAGCACCGATCAGATCGTAGATGACCGCGTCGGCTGCGAGGTGCCAGTTGTAGTGAGTCACTGGCGGGACAGGACGGCCAGCACAATAGAGAAAATGACCGCGCAAGTCGGCAATCTTCTCCCGATCGCCAGTCACCGCAAATTCGATCGCCCGTTCCCACCGATGCGCCTGCCGGATGGTTTGATTGACATGCCGTCGTCCCAACTGCTCGGCATCAGCGACAATCCTTTCCCACAACGCCCGATACGGCTGGCGTGTGATCTTCTGCCGTATGGCTTGAATTTGAGCGCGGTTGACAATCAGATTGGGATAACCGGCGGCACTCCTGACCGGATCGTCGGCTGGCAGCCTGACATGACCGCTGGCAAGCACGACGAATGCCAGCGCTGGCAGCACCCGCGTTCGATTCAAGGACATTTTGCCAACCCCGTCTGATAACGCTGGTCCGCCGAGCCCATCGAGTAGTACATCCACAACACATTGCCACGTCGTACCACATAGGGCGCGAAGCAGGCGTAGGCGTCCTCGGCCCCCTGATCCCCGCTCAACAGTGTGATGGCATCATCGCGAATCCAGTTCGTGCCATCACGACTCTCAGCATAGACAATCGCACTACCGTGCGGGGCGAGGCGTCCCTGCGGTGTAATCTCCAGCGCGGAACTATACCACATTCGATAAACGCCATTTTCCAGTAATACCATCGCGTTGTAGACATAGATTTCGTGGCGACCGCTGACCTTACCCGGTGACAGCACGGCATCGCCACCGTTTTGCCGTTGCCACTTGATGCCGTCACGACTCGTTGCATGCCCGATCCGAAAGTCCCGCTGTGGCCCGACGCCGTTGTACCACATGTGAAGCAGGCCACGCGGATCACGAACAACCGCCGGATGCAACACGACACGATCGTCGAACTTCCCCCGTGCGCCCGGACCAAGAACCGGACGACCTCCGTTCTGACGTTGCCAGCGTAAACCATCCTCACTGGTGGCGTAGCAGATTCGGTAACGACTGTCCCTGGGGCCCGCCGTGTACCACATATGAAATCGACCAGCGAAACGCACCACGGCTGGATGGTCAGCCTTGGTTTCATCTGCCGTGCCCACACCTCCAGGTTGCAATACGGGCCGCCCCTCGGCGGCCTTATTCCAATGCAACCCATCGCGGCTGGTCGCCAACCCAATCGATCCGGTGAAAGCATCATCACCCCGACCGCTGTACCACATCATCCACCGGTCGCCATACTTTAGGACGCAGGGATACTTGGCGTGCGTCGAGTCAAACGAGCCGGCCGGCCCGCGCGGCAAAATAACCCGTCCGGTCTTGCCAAACGGAAAATCGGGTTTCGCTGCGCCCGCCGCATTGAGGGGCCATCGTTCCGTTAGCGCCGCTGCAGCACCGCCGAGTAACGCACCGCCGAGTAACAAGGCGCGGCGCGGCGTCGGTGAGCGTGGGCGTGACATGACGGCGGCTCCCTGTATTGATGTTGGCAATGCACTCGCGAATCACGCGTTCCCAAGGCCCGCGGTCGCGGTTCCAGCCAGTTTCCTGGCTGGCGTTTTTCGAGTTGTTTAGCTGGTGCACTATTCTAATGGACGGCGCTATCGATCCCAGTCAGTCGCCTCAACCACAACGAGACAGTCCTCGATTCACCACCGCGATGGGCCACAATCAGACACGGTGACTGGTTCACTGGGTTGCCCCCCTTGGACATCCAACAGCAACCGAATGGGTTACACTGTCGTTACGCTGGACGTGTCGTCCAGCTTGGGCGATGGCCTGATGCAAGCGGTCGTGTCCACTTCAACAGCCGCCGCCCGTCAGTTAGTTGGCAAGATCATACTGCGGTGATTGTTGCTTGGTGCGATCGAATCCTGGGCGTTTCCATTTCACAACAACCCGATTACCTGCCTCACGCGGATCGACCAAAATGTGATCACGGTACAAATCAAACCCTCGTACTATCTGCACGGACAGTTCATTCTCCGTGTTGACGCCAAAAATAGCGGTCTTAGCAGCTTGTCAAGACTCTGAACCTCGATCGACGGTCACACTCTCTTCTCCGGAGAACTGCTCATGAAAGCGCGGCGCCTGCTTTGCGGTATGTTGGTCATCCTGACCTCGATAAGCTGCCCGCTGCGGGCGTGCGCTTGGGGCAAGGGTCATCGGTTGATCCGGTTGTGGGCGGTCTCACGGCTGCCGGCTTGGCAACGCAATCTTATCGGTCAGCAGTCACTCGATCGCCTCTGTCAAGAATACACTTCACTGCAGGACAAACACGCTGGCGGCAACGCCCCCCAGCTCGATCCGTACTGCATTGTGCCGGATGTGCGACTCTCCTTGCACGACGTGAACGCCGCTGAGCCGAGCGCCAAAGCGCTCCTTTGGTATCTCGATCGGATCGCGGAAACGCTGACTGCGGGCGCCACGGACGAAGCGATGAAATTCCTGGGTGTGCTCTGCCACTGGAACGAAGATCCCGGTTGTCCCGGCGCGCATAGTAGTCCCGTCAGCGAAGTGCAACTTAAGACACTGCTCCCACCACCCCCGGACAAGGCCGCCTTCAACTACCTGTATGGCGCAGGGGGCATCATGGACACGGGCGACTACCGGATCGCCGATGTCGCCTACCGGCCACGTCTCCTCGGCAGAACGCGGGAAGAAGCCGCACTGCGCATCTACCACCATCAGCGATTGCTGCAACGAGACGCCGGCACGCACATCATCCCCATCGTCCAGGACATGATGTACGGTAACGGCAAAAAAGCGGACCAGCACCGCGCCACGGCAGCGCTTGCCAATGCGCGCCACACGGCCGACGTCATCTACACGGCACTCTGTCTGGCGACCAACCGATTTGACCAAGGTCAACCGAGTTACGCTGAACAGCGGCTGAGCGACTGGCTACCCGACTTTCGTAGCCAGATGCTCCCGCATCCCTATTATGTAACCCCGTTTTTGGCCAACCAGGCGATGGATGTGCGGCGACAACTCCACCCTCTTACCTTTGCCGGCAAACAACCCAGCACGAAGCTCGAATTCGGCTACGGCATGGGGACCCCCTTCGCACTCAACTTTATCCTGGCACCCGGTCAGGTTTTCAACCGTTTCACCTGCCGCGTCGGCTTGCACCCCACGGCGGAGTCGGGCGGAGCCGTCGTCTTCGTCGTCACAGCCAACGGCAGCGAACTCGTGCGAACTCCTGTCGTCAAGGCGGGTGCCGCCCCCGTGTCGATTGACGTCACGCTACCAAAGTCCGACGTGGTGAAACTCTCCTTACAAACCATCGCTGCCAGGAACTCCACTCCCGGCCATAACCTGACGGTTTGGGGTGAGCCGACGCTGTACCGCTGAGACGGAACCGGGTAGAGTTGATCAACCACCGTCAGCGAGTCAGGCCCCCTGGTGCTTGCCGCGCGGCTGACGCACGATCTACGATAGGTCGGCAAGAGAAGATTGTCATGTACTAACCGAGGGCAGCATGTTTTCGGTCCCGCCAACAACTGGCGCCAGCGCGTCGCTGCGGTTTGGTATCTGATCCTGTGTGTCGCGTTGGTCTTTTCGAGCGATGATGCGGAGAACGCGTAATGGCAGGGAAAACGAAGCTGGACCTGAAGCTGGCACAGGTTGCTGCGGCAACCGTGGCCATGGTACTCATTTCACCAGGCGGCTGGGCCGCTCCCCCGTCAGCGGACGTTCACTGCGGCGGAGACTACCAGCATCACCTGCAAGGTGTCTGCACAAACGAAGGAGGCACCATCTACTGGTCCTTCACAACCGAATTAGTGAAGACAGATCAGCGCGGGAAGGTCCTGCAGCGGATTCCCGTTGCCAACCACCACGGCGACTTGTGTTTTCACGCGGGAAAGGTCTATGTGGCCGTCAATCTCGGTCGCTTCAACGATCCGGCGGGAAACGCGGATTCGTGGGTCTATGTCTACGATGCCACATCGCTGGATTTGCTCGCCAAACACGCGACACAGGAAGTCTTTCACGGTGCGGGAGGGATCGGGGTACGGGACGGTCGCTTCTATGTGGTGGGCGGCTTACCCACTGGCATCGCCGAAAATTACGTTTACGAGTACGGCGCGGACTTCACCTTTCGCAAGAAACATGTCATCCAAAGTGGGTGGACCCAACTGGGAATCCAAACCGCCACCTACCATGAAGGATCGTGGTGGTTCGGCTGTTATGGTGAACCCCAAATCCTCTTGCGAACCGACGCCCAGTTTCAAATGCAGGGACGCTACGAGTTTGACTGCTCACTGGGTATTGCCGGAGTTGCTCGGGATCAGTTCCTGGTGGCCCGTGGCCCCCGCAACGAACAGGGGAGATGTCTGGGTGTGCTCCACCTGGCCCACCCGGATGCCACCTCCGGGCTCTTGCGCGCAGCAACCAGGATACCCGCCACTGACCTGGACCAGGTGCGCCGCTGGGGAAACTGGCGAGAGAGTCGATTTCGTTTCGCCCAAGCGACATCCTTGCAAACCTCCGAGCAGGGTGCCGCACTGGCGTTCACCTTCGTCGGCAGTGGCGTGGCCGTACGACTTGGCGGCCACAACGTTCCGGCATACGGCCCACCGAATCTGGGTCAGCTGGTCGTGACCATCGATGGGAAAGCGGAACGCGCCTTGCAGCCCCGCGGGCTACCGCGCGAGATCGTACTGGCCAATCATTTGCCAGCGGGAACACACACGGTCCAAATCGAGCACCGACAGAATGGTGCGATGGGCGGCTGCCGGATCGAGTCGTTGCGAAGTTGGCACGACGGCCGTGGCGAAATCAGATTTCATGTGAACGGTGATGCAAACGCCCATCTCGTTGATTGCCGCGCCACCCTCCGCCGCGGGAACACGGTAGTCCGCACGGCACTGGTGCGCAACTGGATGACCGGACAATGCGCACTGTCTGGCTTGCCCGTAGGCGACAACTACACCCTGGAAATCCAGGCGGTGGGATGGCAGACAATCCGTACTCAACGATTTCACATCACGGCGGATCAAGCCGTCGATCTCCCACCGATCTATCTGCGCAGAGATGCGGCGACGATCCGCCAGCGATTTCGCTTTCCCCGCTTGAATCAACCCGCGATCCGCCAACCGGGCGAGACGTTTCGCGCGCGCTTTCTTGGGTTTGACACCCAGATCGATGAAGTCAAGCTCACCCGGCAGGTGGGCCCCGCACTGATCTCGCGCGCTATTCGGTTTAGAGAAGATCAGGCGGCGGCCTACTACTATGATCGTGAAGTCATCGCCACGCTGCCCGACGACATGCCACCCGGCCTCTATGATCTCACCGTCAGGGTAACCGGTGGCCGTCGCACTGGTGTGTGCCGCTCTCCGCGGAGTGTCCAGGTGGTCAAATCGTATCCAACAGATCCCGTCTTCGTCACGTTCGGGCATCTCGATACCTCAGCCCAGTACCAGGCGGAATATCTTCAGCGCCTGGTCAGCGTTATCAATACGCTGGCGCCCGATCTGGTGTTGTGCAGCAACGCCTGTAACCCGGCATACGTTACCGGCGCATTGGTGGGGCTGAAGATGCCGCTGGTCGCCAATTTCGGCAATCACCAGTTTCCCGGCCACGAAGCCTGGTTTGGAAATCCTGTCGGGTTGATCGAGTGCGGACCGCATGTCAGTGTACTGAACTTCGGCTACCCCTGGCACACCGATCAATCGAAAGCCATGGCGTTACTGGCATCGCGACGCGGCACCGCTATTCGCGTGATCAACGCCTTTGAGTCCAATGCACCACTGGCACTGCTTGATACACATCGTGTGGCCATGATTCACGATGCGCATGGCATCGGCAAAAAGGTCAGCGACCTGGGTGCAACACCCACGCGGCGCATCGGCAAATCGAACTCCGAAAGTTTCCGCGTGGTGCGTTTTCGTAACAACCGGGTGGCGTCCTGCACCTACAACGGCCATGAAACCGCGCCGATTCCTTTTCCCCGCGATACCACGGCTCCCCTGCGGGTGGCATTTCGCCACGCGAATGACGGAACCGTGTCCCACAACACCGCGACCGTCACCAACCAACTGGTTGAAGCCTATCCTGGCTGCCGGGTGACTTTTGTGGTGCCCGCCGGCCAATACGAAACCAGCGGCGGCCGGGTGGAATCGCAAATCGCCAGTGACGACGGTCGTCTGCATGTCTTGAACATGCGAGTCGATCTCCCCGCGCAGGGCGTGGCAAGGGTGGCGGTGACGCGGATCCCTTGAACGCCACCAGGCGGCACGTCAGCACCTCACGGCCAAGCGTGGGTCCGCGAATCCTATAGCCCAGCCCGACGGCGGCTCAAAAAAATCGGGCAATTGGCTGCCCCAGCGGATTGCACAACGAATCGACATATCTGAATATGACGATTATTAGTGCGCGTCAGGCTCCAGCGGTTGCCCTGACCACCCTGATTCGAAACCCCGTTTCTCAAGGATCACTGCGATGAAAAAATGGATGCCGATGACTGCGCTGACAACTGGTTGTCTGGTAGGCCTGTTCTTTGTTGCCGCCAGCGGTCCGTTCCGACCAGCCCGCGCCGCCGATGACAATAACAAGATGCAATCCACCCGTGCCGACTTCACAGCATTCTGTCAGGCGATGCAAGGGCGCTGGCTAGGAGAGGTGATCTGGGTTACCGACTGGCCCGGTTTCGGTAAGAAAGGGGACAAGGTGACCGCCTATGCAGACTTCAGAACCAGTCTCAACGGCCATGTGCTGCTGGGCCGATTCAATGGCGGACCCGGCTCGGGCACCAGCCTGTTCCATTACGATGCGGGCAAACGGCAGATCCATGGCCGTTGGGTTTCCTCCGGCGGCAATGTCTGGAACTTGGTGATCTACAAGCAGAATGGCAACTGGCACCAAGCGGAAACTGGGAGCACAGTTGATGGAAAACCAATCAGTGCCGCCATCGTCCGCCATATTTCGGATGACGGCAAAACACATCGTCTGTCTGGGACCATTGAGGTCGATGGTAAGCAAGCCGATCC
>PAQH01000067.1 GCA_002709225.1 Planctomycetaceae bacterium | reverse complement strand
TAACCACCCCAGTAACCACTAACCAGAAACCAAAAACCAGTAACCAGAAACCACCCCAGTAACCACCCCGCAACCGTGCCAGAAACCTCACCAGCAACCTCACCCGAATCCACACCCGAAACCAACGACGGCGAAAACCCCTGAAGCGCAGCGACCTCAACCGGAGCTTGCCAGCCAGCCCCGGGTCAGCGGCTGGTTACACAAGGTGCCCAACGGGTACATCACAAACGGACCCGCTCCTTGATATCAAGTGCTGTGAGCCATGCCCCTCAAACCTGCGGAGGAGGGACGCCAGCAACTCATTGTGACACCTGACCAGGCTGGCCAACGCCTGGACGCGTTTCTCGCTCAGGCATTTCCGGCGTTCAGTCGCGCACAGTTGCAACGGACGATTACCGGTGGCGCCGTCAACGTCGACAAGCAAACGGTTAAACCGTCGTATCGGCTCCGGGCGGAGCAACTCGTCTCAATCGAATTTCCTGAACCTCGCACCACGGTGAAACAAGGTGAGAACATCCCGCTCGACATTCTTTGGGAAGATGCCCACCTCGTCGTCGTCAACAAGCCCCCTCGGATGGTGGTCCACCCAGGCAAGGGGCACACCGCTGGCACTTTGGTTTCGGCCCTGCTATTTCATTTCCACCGTCTAAGCGAACTGGGTGGCGCCGCTCGTCCTGGAATTGTCCATCGCCTCGATCGAGACACCAGCGGCGTACTGGTCGTCGCGAAAACCGACCAGGTACATCATCACCTCGCCAGCCAATTCGCGGCGAGGACCGTGAAAAAAGAATATCTAGCTGTCCTGGCCGCTGCTCCCGATCGTGATCGTGATCTGATCGAACAACCAATTGGTATCCACCCTCGGCAACGGGAAAAAATGGCTGTTCGCAAAGAACATTCCAGCAGTCGTCAGGCCGTGAGTTTCTATGAAGTGATAGACCGACGCGGCAACTACGCGGTCGTACGCGTGCTTCCCAGAACAGGTCGGACCCACCAAATTCGTGTTCATCTGGCACACGTGGGTTGCCCTGTGCTCTGCGATGCACTCTACGGAGGCCGATCTGAAATCAGCCGTGGAGAACTCACCGGTAAGGGAGCCGATGCACGCATACTACTTGATCGGCAAGCGTTGCACGCCCACAGACTTACATTCGAACACCCCCACAGCGGGGAACTCCTCTCGATTACGGCGCCTATTCCCGCCGACATCCAGACCGTGCTCGATGCGCTACAAGTACGCTCCGAGGTAAACTCTTGACCCGTCGCCAAAGACGTCTGTCGCGGCCGTGCCTCGACGACACAATTCAAGTGACGATCTGATGGGCAACGTTTCCGTGCACATCCGTCAAACGAAAATCGCGGCCACTGTAACGAAACGTCAAACGCTCGTGATCGATGCCCATCTGGTGCAGCAAGGTCGCATGCAAATCGTGAACGCTCATCCGGCTTTCCACCGCGTGCATCCCCAGTTCATCCGTGGCTCCGTACGTCATCCCGCCGCGAAAACCACCACCAGCCAACCAGATGGAAAATCCGGTGGCGTGATGGTTACGACCACGGGCACCCTGGGCCGTAGGTGTGCGTCCAAACTCTCCACCCCAAATCACAATGGTTTCATCGAGCAACCCGCGGGTTTTCAGGTCTTGCAATAACGCCGCAATAGGCTGATCACTTTTTCCCGCGTCGCGCTTGTGATCCATGATATTGCCGTGTGCGTCCCACGGCTGTCCACTTCCGTAAAATAGTTGGACCATGCGGACACCACGCTCAACAAGGCGACGAGCGATCAAACAGCCATCCGCAAATTGCCCCTTGCCATACGCATCGAGCGTCGCTTGCGACTCTCGACCGATGTCAAACGCTTCCTGAGCCTCAAATTGCATCCGGTACGCCATCTCCAGTGAGCTAATGCGGGCGTCCAACTGAGTATCGTGCTCTCGCTGACGCAAGTGTTCGCGATTCAACCTCTGGGTGAGATCCAACAACCGTCGCTGGGATCGCTGACTGAGGTTCTCGTTCCTGAGGTGGCCGATCACTTTCTGTGGATCAAGCTTCGCATTGTTGATGTGCGTACCCTGATAAATGCCAGGCAGGAAGCTGTTCGACCATAAGGCAGGGCCCACGACCGGTTTGCCCGGGCACAAGACAACGAATCCAGGCAAATTCTGATTCTCGGTCCCCAATCCGTAATTCAGCCAGGATCCGATTGATGGCCGCAGCGGCTGCTGGATCCCACTGTTCATCATGAACAATCCAGGTTCATGGTTCGGCGTCGAGGTGTACATCGACCGAACCACACAGATATCGTCAATACAACGTGCCACATGAGGATAGATATCGCTCACCGCCAGGCCGCTCTGTCCGTGTCGCGAGAACTTGAACGGCGACGGCATCCACTTGCCACCCGGCCCTTTCTTTCCTGCCTGATTGACGAGTTCCGGCTTGGGATCGAATGTGTCGACGTGTGACGGACCGCCGTTCATAAACAGAAAAATGACTCGTTTGGCCCGTGGTTTGAAGTGCGGGCGTTTCGGAGCCAGCGGATTACGATTAGCAACGTGTGGCGCCGCGGCCAACCGCTGCTCCTGGGCCAGAGTCGCTGCCAACCCAAGCCAGCCAAAGCCAGCACCACTATGTGTCAACATCCGGCGACGGCTGATCGAAATTTTGTCAGTATCATGCTTCATCGGAACACATCCCTTGATCTCAACTACCCTTCAACCGTCAAACTAGTCTAAATAAGTGAACTCGTTGCTTGCCAGCAGGCCTAAAGCGTACTGCTCCCAGTTCGACAAATTGCTCCCCGCTGCTGAGGCCCTGCTGGCCTGCTCCAAGAATTCGACGCCCACGGCTACCTCTGCTGCGCTCGGTAATCGGGCGAAAAGCAATTCGTAGGCCCGCCGAATCCGCGTGGTGCCACCTATCGGCACATCACGCATCAGGTGCAAAGCTAGAGAGCGCGCCTGGCGTGTCATAAAGTCGCTGTTGAGAACAAAGAGTTGTTGCAGGGGCACTGTGGTCGATGTACGGCGATCGCTGGTAATATTCGGATCCGGAAAATCAAATAACCGCAACAGCTCGTTGAGTTTGTGACGACTCACGAAGCCATACAACGTGCGACGCCGGTTCGCCGCGTCATTCAGGTTCTGCGACGGCCCGCCCTGGGCACGATCAAGATTCCCTGAAACCGCCAACATCGCATCGCGCCATGGCTCGACCTCAAGACGCCTTCGATTCATGCGCCATAGCAAACGATTGTCGGCATCAACCGCATCATTCTGCTGGCTAAAATCGGCCGCTCGCTGATAGGTCGCCGAGTGCAGAATCGTCCTGTGCAACCACTTCAGTGACCAACCATGCTCTACGAAGCGAACCGCGAGCCAATCCAGCAACTGCGGATGCGTCGGACGCTCGCCAAGCGATCCAAAATTTGATGGCGTGCGAACCAACCCGAAACCAAAATGACCAGCCCAGACGCGATTGACAATCACCCGCGCCGTAAGTGGATTCCCCGGCGCTGTAATCGCCCGTGCCAGTTCCAGTCTGCCGCTCCCAGAGGATTGAAACGGCCGCCGTTTTCCGTCAGTAAGTATCGCGGGAAACGAACGAGGCGCCGTTTCACCCGGGGTCGCAGGATCGCCAGAACGGTAAATCTGCAGATCCGCTCCTCCAGAATCTTGTAACGCGTGCGCGAGCAAGATCTGGATAGATGCCGCCCGCTGCTTCAATTTCTCTTGATGCGTTTGTCGGGCCTTCCACTGGCCCGCTACCGGCTCGGGCAACAGTTCTGCTGCTTCGCTCGCGGGAACAGCCAGCAGACCCTGGTCGAATAACAGCTCAGAAAGCAACAGTGCAGTAAGGCGTTCTGGCTGGTCGCGCGAACTTGGGTTTTGATCCGCGTCACGCCTCTCTTCCCGCGCCGCCAGGGTGGCTTCCGGGAGAGGATCCAGCTCCAGACGTGCCCCGGACAACACGCTGTGATCACAGTTAATCGAGTTCGCGGTCGGCGCACCTGCACCGGTAGTCACCAGCGTCAGGTATCTGGCTGCCGGCGGCACGGGAATCGTGAATTCAGCGTATTTGCCATCGGCCCGCAAAGGCTGTGGCAGAGGCCCGGCAAAATAGTATTCCTTGTCATTCTCCTCGACCTTTTGGCGCCGCCCGTTGACATAACCAGCGAGGATCGCATCGTAGACTTCCGGTTTGCTGTGTGGCTTCGAGAGAATAATCGAGATGTGAGCGCTTGCATCACTACCAAATACGTCGTCGTTGATGCCCGCTCGATCAACCTTGAACACGAACTTCTGATCCGCCGGCAACAATCCAGCCCGTCGAATCTCATCAAGATCAAAAGTGACCAAGGCGTTGGCATGCATGCCGATACCCTGTTCGGTACGGCCCAGGTTAGCGGATGCTCGTTGTCCCAGAGTGCGAATTCCCCCCTGCTTGCCCCAGGCATCATTGGCAATCGCTCCGTGACTTCTGTCGTCACTGCCGAGATGAATGAAATGAAAACGAACCCCGGCGGCGATCTGAGCGACATTCCCCCACCCGGCGGCAACGCGGTCGACACCCAGGCTCGCGGACGTCGCAATCGCCTTGAAACGATCTGATGCGAGCGCCGCATCGAGAGAAGTCCCTGCCTTGTCGTCAAACAAGTTACCCAGCGGCACGTAGCCAGGGGCCACGACTGCGCGATCTTTTGCGTTCACGAATGCCACGTTCTCGCCGAAACGGCGAAACAGCTCTTGCCGTCGCGGCAGTGCGGCCGATGCAGCCCTGTGGAGCGTCTCGCCTTGCTGGCGGACTGCTTCGCGTAGGCTCGCATCGCCAGATTGGTCCCGGTTTTCAGACTGGGTCGCCAGCCAGGCAAACCAGTTGGACAGGTAAGGGCGAGATGCCGCTTTCTCCCGATCATACAGATAAGCTTCCCAGCGTTTGATGAGTTCCGCACTGAGCTGCAGCTGTTGGGCGACCTTTTCAGACAACTTCTTGTCGTTCGGGGCTGCTTGCCTCCGGTTATGAAGCGTCCAGGCCGCAACCACATATTCTGGAATCCGATCGACCAGCGATGGCCTGAGATCTCGAGCTTGTCCGTCCAGGAAGCGATCCATTTCCAACTGGTGTTGCTTGACCCTGTCGTCAGCCTGGCGTCTCGCACGAACCACTTGAGGGGCAACCACCGGACGTTCTTGATACTGAGTACTCGCAAATATGCCGGCGAGCCCGTAATAATCCTCCATCGTAATCGGGTCGTACTTGTGATCGTGACAACGGGCACATGAAAGTGTCAGGCCAAGCAATCCGCGAGAAAGTGTATCAACGCGGTCGTCCCACTCGTCAGCCAGTGCCTTGGCTTTTTCGCCGTTGTCCTGATAGTAAACTGGCCCCATCGCGAAGAAACCCAAGGCAGCCAAGCGAGCAAACCGATTTGACGAGTCACCAATCAGATCGCCGGCAATCTGGTTCTGAACAAACCGGTCGTACGGCATGTCGGCATTTAATGCGGCCACAACCCAGTCACGATAACGATGGCCGTGGGGATACCGGCGGGCTTTGAAAGTATGCGCCTGATCCTCTCCGTAACGCGCCACGTCAAGCCAGTGCCGTGCCCAACGCTCTCCATAATGCCGCGATCCGAGTAAACGATCGATGACGCGTGTAAATGCCCCTGGCTGGTCATCCTCAAGAAAGGCACCCACCTCAGCTGGCGAAGGTGGCAATCCCGTCAAGCCAAATGTGACACGGCGAATCAATGTGCCGCGGTCCGCCGATCCAACTGGTTTCAAACCAGTTGCCTGCAACCTCGCCAACACAAATCGATCGATGGGATTCTGCACATCATGTGGCTCGCGAACCACGGGCGGACTCACATCCGCGGGCGGCACAAACGCCCAGAATTTCATCGCCTCTCGGTAATCGATCCGTTTTTGGGATCTGGGAGCAAGCACCGCATCCCGGGGATCCGGCGCGCCCATCCGAATCCAGCGTTCAAAATCAGCAATGATTGCTGTCGACAACTTTCCTCCCGGAGGCATTTCCAGGCCATCATAACGCAATGCGGCCAATAGCTGACTCGCTGCCGGCTTCCGAGGTACGATTCCGGGCCCGGAGTCACCGCCGCGCAGCAAGGCCTGCCTGGTATCCAGGCGCAACCCTCCACGGACTATCTTGGCCTCAGCCGAGTGGCATGAATAGCAATGTTTCACGAGTACCGGGCGGATCTTTTCCTCAAAAAATGTCACGCCCACCGCGTCGGCATCCTGCTGGGCAGAAAGCGTCATTGGCCAGCAAAGCGACGCGCAAGCGAAGAGGTGCAACCTACGCAGTAAAGTGAATGCGTTAAACATCGATCGCGTTCCCGGATCAACAACCTACAAAGATTCCCACGCGTCTTCGCGCCATGGCCTTCTTGCAAGTGTAATCGATCGCGGCGCTTTGCCCGAGAGGTGTCCTTCAGACCAGGCGTGACAAACCCAGTAACCAAAGCATCTGAAGCCGAATGGAGCTGACATCCGGCGCATCGTTTTCGGAGGGCAAATCCCCTACCTGCTGCAGTCCAAGTGGAGAAACCGCAACCTGTATTCAACGCGGTGTTGCGGGCACGGTCGGCGGTTTTTGCGCGCTCCGCGTAGTCTTATCGAAGACCGTCCAAACCGGAATCTCTTTCTGCAGGCGGGCCAGGTAACCCTCCCATTCCTTCTGCTGCTGCTCTTCCTGCAGATCCTTCTTGATTTGCTCCTGAGCATCGCGGAAGCGAACTCGAGAACGTTCGGTGCGTTCCAGGATCCTGACAATGTGAAACCCGGACTGGTCTTCCAAAATTGGGCTGAGCTGGTCGACTGGGAGTGTAAACAATGCCTCGTCAATCACGCTGGAAACCAAACTTCCCTGGTTCGTCCAGCCATGATAGCCACCCTCCTTTGCGTTCACTCCCTGGGAACGCAACTTTGCAATCTCAGAAAACGACGCGCCGAAAAACACGCGATTCCCCATATCGACAAGGTCGTTGTAAGCCGCATCACGTGACGGATAACGCTCAAGTAGCACCGTCAACTTCTCCCACCGCACCTTCGGCTGAACTTGATAGTCGTCGATGTTCTCTTGATATCGCTCCAACAGTTGGTCCAGTGAGATCTCCGGATTGTTCGTTACGTAACGCTGCCGCATCTGCATGCCCATGACCTGCTCGCGGAACAACTGCTGCTGCCCTTTGAGCGATGAACCCAAACGCCGCAATGATGTCTCTAATTCAGCGCGACTTGTCGCCTTGACTGTCTTCATTAAATGGGGCACCTGGCTCTTTTCAAATTCCGCGTCAACGCGGCTGTTGATTTGATTCAATTGTTCGTCAATTTGCGCACCGGCGTTCTGAGCACCGTCACGTAGAAAATCCACATACAATAACTTGTTGCGAATAATCGGCTGCAGCATACGTTGCATCAAAGCCTTGCGAACAGTCGCCAATTCTGCCGGCGTCACCGCCGCACGCTGATTGGCTGGCATCTTTTGCATCAATCGACGAATTTCCTGCTCTACCATGGGCAACACATCGCCCGCGAGAATTTGTTCGTTGCCAACCGCGCCGATCAACTCCGTCTGCTCAAAAACCTGCAATGCCGACAATGCGGTCGGCTGTCCGGTGGCGTTCAACTTCGCCTGAAGAGCACCATCTCTGACCACCGCGGGTTGGGTGGGCGAGTACGGCAGTTGCGCCACCCCAGGCGTAACCGGTCCAGCAATTGGCGGGCGAGCAGCCGTAGTGGAATCTGAAGACCGCGGCGATTGAGCGCTGGCAACAATCCCCAGAACACTCACGACGCCAACAAGACCGAACCTACGAGGGAACATACGGACCACAAGTCCATCCGAGTATAAGGCCTGGAAATTAACCGCTCGCAGGAACGCGATGAAAAGCGGGCGGCGGATTATAGGGTCGCTCTACCCCTGCGGCAACACCGATCTGGCCAAATCGAACAACGCCTCATGACTCGCAACCTCTTTCCCCAAAGGGACATACGCCGAACCGTCATCGACAACGCGAAAGTCAGCCGAGGTCGTTTTTGCGAGCCGTCGCAGTTGACCTGGGTCAGCACAGGAAAAACGTAGAAATCGATCCTCGTGGCGGATTGCAGTAATCTGCCAGCGGGACGCCGCAATCCGCAATTCGGCCAATTGGATCAGACACTCGACCGGAGGCGGCGGTGAGCCGAAGCGATCTACTAGCTCTTCCTGGTATTTTTCGAGCTCGGCCGAATCTGAAATCCGCGCCAGCCTGCGATAAAAGTCAATCTTCAATCGTATGTCTGGAACGTAATCGTCTGGCAAGTACGAAACCCCTGGCAGATCAATCTCGACGTCAATCGTCGCTGGAGGTGGGGCCTGCTTGAGAGCACCGACAGCTGTTTCGAGCAACTGACAGTACAACTCATAACCAACCATGGCGATGTGCCCGCTCTGCTGTGTCCCTAGCAGGTTCCCCGCACCACGGATTTCCAGGTCACGCATGGCGATCGAAAAACCCGCTCCCATCTCGCTAAATTCCTCGATTGCCCTCAGCCGACGCGTCGCATTAGGAGTCAGTGGCTTTCGGGAGTCCACCAATAGATAACTGTACGCACGATGCTTATAACGCCCGACTCTCCCCCGCAGCTGGTGCAAGTCCGCCAGTCCGTAGCGATCGGCTTCGTCAATAAAAATTGTGTTGGCATTGGGAATGTCCAAACCACTCTCAACGATCGTAGTCGCCAATAGCAGATCAAAACGGTGTGCCACAAAGTCAACCATCACTTGTTCGAGTTCTGTCTCCGGCATTTGCCCGTGACCGATCTGAACGCTAGCCTCTGGAACAATTCGTTTGAGTTTTTCGCTGACTAAATGAATGTCATTAACACGATTGTGCACAAAGTAAATCTGGCCTCCCCGATTCAGCTCTCGCAACACGGCGCGGCGAATAAGATCTTCGTCCCAACGGACAACTCTGGTCTCAACAGCAATCCGATCCTCCGGTGCGGTCTGCAGATTCGATATATCTCGAACGCCCACCAGTGACATGTGCAACGTTCGCGGAATAGGCGTAGCGGACATGGTCATCACGTCCACAGTGGCCCGAAAGGTCTTCAGGCGCTCTTTGACTGCAACGCCAAATCGCTGTTCTTCATCGATGATCACGAGACCCAGATTGTAGAACTTGAGATCCTTCGACCCAATACGATGGGTTCCAATCACGATATCAACTTGCCCTGCCTCGAGTGCTTCAACGATCTCGCGCTGTTCCCCCACGGAACAAAATCGACTCAATCGCGCGATATCGAAAGGAAACTCTGACATCCGGTCACGAAATGTACGATAGTGCTGCTCCGCCAGGATCGTAGTGGGCACAAGTACGGCGACCTGGTAACCGTTATCAACCGCCTTGAAAGCCGCTCGCATGGCCAGCTCGGTTTTCCCGTAACCGACGTCACCACAAACCAGACGATCCATCGGCCTGACGTTTTCCATGTCGAACCGAATGGACTCTGCTGCCGCCAGCTGATCCGGCGTTTCCTGGTAGGGAAAAGAGGCGTCAAATTCGCGCTGCCAGTCTGAATCACCCGAAAAACTGATTCCCGGCCTGGCCATGCGAGCCGCCTGCAAATCTAACAGCTCTGCCGCCAGGTCCGTCGCCGCAATGGCGGCAGCCTGCTTTTGTCGCTGCCAGGTTTTACCTCCAATCCGAGCCAGGGCTGGGCGGCTGCGCGTACCCCCGATGTATTTATGGACCAGGCCGATCCGCGCCGCAGGAACGTAAACCCGCGTACCGCCGGCAAATTCAATCTCCAGATGTTCCTCAACCTGGTCGTTACGGTCCAATCGTTTCAGGCCGCGGTAACGCCCAATCCCGTGTGCCAAATGGACGACCAGGTCGCCAACGCCAAGCTCCAAGAAGCTATCGATCGCCTTTCCCATTTGGCGGCGCGGCGTCGGCCTGCGCAACTGACCACGGGCAAATAACTGACTTGCCGCAATGACCAGAACCCGATCCTCCACCAACCGAAAACCCTCACGAATCGTTCCGATGTGGAAGTACAGACGCCCGCTGGTCGCAGCTTCCGTCGTTGCCAGCAATTCCGCCAGTCGCTCGACTTCGGACTCCGTATGCGCGATCACGTAGACATCGTGTCCCGCAGCGATCCGATCCAGCTCTTCACGGACACGCCCGATTTCGCCACTAAACCGCTCAACCGATTCCATTCCAAGCCTGTAACTGGCCCCACCTGCCAAAGCGGATACACTTGCCAGGGGAGATCGCTGGACGCGGGACATTACCTCGCCAAAACCCAGCACACGGTCGAGCTGCTCCAAACGGTCCAAATATTGCTTACCCTGCCGTATCACCTGCTCCGGCTCGACCAGTAGGTACCAGGAAGTGTCCGGCAAATAGTCGATTAGGCAAGCACCGTCCCTATCAGCCGCTGTCAAGACCGTCAGCTCCACACGATCGAGCGTTTCCAGACTTCGCTGCGATGTCACGTCAAACCGCCGCATCGATTCCACTTCTTCGCCAAATAGCTCGAACCGGACCGGACTGATCCAGTCGGCAGCGTAGATATCCAGAATGCCACCACGAAGAGAAAACTCGCCGGGCATTTCCACCGCGCTAGTGTGATGGAATCCCTGCTCGATGAGCCACTGCGACAACGCTTCGACATCCAGAGTCGAGCCAACGCTAATCTGCCTGCTATTGGCCTCCAAAGCACTGGGAGGTGGCACCGGTTGCAGTAGGCTCTGAATACAACAAGCCACAATCCCGGTGACTTCACCAGACTTGCCTGGCGCTCGCAGTTCATTCAGCACCGCCAGCCGGGAGCCGTGTATCTCGTCGAGCGGAACCTCATCATCAGGATCCGTCTCCCACGGTGGAAAGCACCGTACCGGGAGGCGGGAGAACAGTTTCATG
Organism: Planctomycetaceae bacterium; assembly: GCA_002709225.1. Taxonomy (GTDB): domain Bacteria; phylum Planctomycetota; class Planctomycetia; order Pirellulales; family Pirellulaceae; genus UBA9264. The sequence goes on along the minus strand of PAQH01000067.1, from coordinate 38,893 downwards.
TCCTCCACAAACTCGTCCATCTCATCAGCGTTAGAACAAATCACGGCCAAGGTGCTTGGCACATGTGTTTGCAAGTTCGCCGCCAACAACGCACAAGCAGACCCGTGGACCCCATCGAATTCGGCATGGCTTCCAGCAGCGAGCGCGGACAACGCTGCGCGATATCCATCGTGTGCCGCGAGTCCCTGCGGCAAGGCAAACAATCGTTCATGAATCCGTTCAGACAATGGAGCAGGACTCGTTATTTCACCAGGACTGGAAGGCGGCACCCCTGCCCCACACTCGCGACCAATCGCCCTTTGCGCGAGGCGCAAGCCAGTGGTGGCAAAACTGGTTTCGCCAGAACATCACTCGAGCAGTCTCACATACCACACCCACCGCAACCCTTGGTCAAGCGGGTCGTCAGATTGGCAGACGGAAACTACGCCAGCTCTAAACTATGTGGATTCCAGTCGATTTGGTCAACTTCTCCCTTTCGACGCCGGTAGATATAATTAGTAGAAGAGGAAACAAAAGCCGTCCCGAAAATGGTCTCCCAATGACGGATTCAGAACATATCGACGCACTTCTACAATCATGGCCCTACAATCCTGAGAGCATGAATATTCGCATTGTCACTTGCGAAGACAAACGTGAAGTATTGCAAATGCGTGTCGATCTCGGTGTGTTGCAATTGGAAACCACTGGCCGCCCGGATGGCCAACGACCAGAGGGAGAAGAAACGTATTACGACTATCTAATGCGACAGTCGATCTTCGAAGGTAACGGATTTGTACTTGATGACGACGAATGTGACGAAGTTGACCGGGAATTCATTCAGTTCTACCATCGTCGCGTCTGCTGGTTACGACTGCAGCAATACGACAGGGCTGTTGCAGATGCCGATCACACACTCGGCTTGATGGATTTCTGTCGAGTGCATTCACCCGACGAGCAATGGACAGTGTCGCACGAACAATATCGCCCGTTCGTGCTGTTCCAGCGCACACAAGCCGCCGCGTTGTCGGCGCTCGAGGAAAGCAGCCCCGAAGAAGCAGTCCAGGAAATCGAACAAGGGCTCACGCAATTGCACGCTTTGTTCGTAGAACACGAACTGGAAGAACAGTTTGAAGACGATGACCTGGTAACCAGACTCACCGAATTACGAGACTCGCTGTCAGGACAATACAGCGGCGAGAAATCACTACAACAGCAACTGACTGAAGCCATCGCAGCCGAAGAATATGAACGAGCTGCGCGCATTCGAGATGAGCTCGAGCGACGCGATAGCGGCCAACGTTAGTGCCACTGACAAACAGCCCCAATTCGGAGGTCCTAATCCGGGCCAGGCAGCTGCGCGTTTTATCGCAGGCCGTTGTGCTGTGACCATCATTACGCTGCCCCGACTCCTGTGATCAACACACCGGCAACCTCACACCGCAGTCTCGATGTTGGGACACCTTTCGACCAATTGACTGTTGGGCGCGGCGCACTTTACAACAGGAACTACGATGCATATTGCTGTAACGGGCGCAACTGGATTCCTTGGTCACTACATCGTCCAAAACCTGGCGGACGCTGGCCATCACTTGCGTTGCTGGCATCGTCCAGCAAGTAATCGCGAGCCGTTGGCTTCACTTTCGCATCAGGTGACCTGGGTGCCGGGCGACCTCTCTGATGCAGCTTCGATGGTGCCACTCGTCGACGCTTGCGACGCAGTAGTCCATGCAGCGCTCTGGCGAACAGGAAGTACATTTCGCGAGAACGCGGCCGACTTGTTTGAATTCACAGAAACGAATCTACTCGGAACGCTGCGTCTCATTGCAGCCGCGCGCAAAGCGGGCGTCAGACGCTTCATTTTCATTTCCACTTGTGCCGTCCACGAAGAGATTCTGGACGACCGTCCTCTCGACGAAACACACCCACTGTGGCCACGCAGCCACTATGGGGCCCATAAGGCAGCATTAGAGAAGTTCATCCATAGCTACGGATTCGGCGAAGGTTATGAGATCTGTGCGCTGCGACCTACAGGGATTTACGGCCTCACGCATCCGACCGAAAACAGTAAGTGGTTTGAGTTAGTACGTGGCATTACTCAGGGAAAACCCATCGAATGCCGACGAGGTGGAAAAGAAGTCCACGCCGCTGATGTAAGCAAAGCGGTAAGTCTTTTGCTATCCGCAAACGGGATCGCCGGCCAGTCATTCAATTGCTACGACCGTTACATCTCTGAATTCGACGTTGCCGAAATCGCCTGTCGGTTGAGCGGAAGCAACAGTCCAGTCGTCGGAGGACAGACCCGTCCTCGACACCAAATCGACACAAACAAATTGCGTGCGCTCGGCATGGAATTTGGTGGCCAAGCGATTCTCGAAGAGACCATCGGCGCACTGGTTCAACACTGCATGTAGGTCAACAGCTGCGCGCGAACGCGTTCATATCCGCCAAGGCTGCCCCCTTTGCACCCAAACGTCAATAGTTGGCTTCGCGGAGGTGGGCGGAACCCGTGGTGACGTTGCAAGCACGACTTGTGGTCGGCGTCAAAATAGCTCCCGGATGGGTTGGCCATTTTCTTGCACAACGTGAATGGGCCGTTGACGATCGTTGAGATATGTCGTTTCCAGCGGCACATCCATGTGACGGTAAATCGTCGCGGCCAAATCACCTGGAGTGACGGGGCGCTCGCGAATCTGGGAACCGTCACTTTCGGTAGCGCCAATCACTTGTCCATGTCGCAACCCACCTCCAGCCATCAGCATCGACATTACGACGGGCCAATGATTGCGACCATCGAAACTGCCCTGGGTTCCGGTCTGAGGCGTTCGCCCGAACTCGCCCATCGCCAACACCAGTACATCATCCAACATCTGCCGTTCGGACAAATCACTGAGCAAAGTCGTATACAGATGGTCAAACAAAGGAAGGAGTGGGCCCAGACCTTTCGAAATACCCCCATAAACTCCACCCGGGATCCCATGGTTGTCCCAAGTACCTGACGCCGTGTGGTAACTCAAGTCCAGAGTCACAAATGTGGCTCCACGTTCTACCAGGCGACGGGCCAAAAGGGCCTGCTGACACCACAGGTGTTTTCCATAACGATCACGCGACCGCTGTGGTTCACGCTCAATATCAAAGGCATCCTGAGCCAAACGGCCGGTCACCATCTCAACAGCTTGTCGCTGATACACATCCATGGCATCCATCCAGCCACGACTATCGAGCTGGCTTCGCAAGCGGTCAAAATCTTGCAACAACGTTCGACGACTGTAGATTCGGTCTTGTGTCAAACCGCTGGGAAGTTGAAACAGCGGCGCTCCAGCGATCTTGCCAGTATTTCGGCCGACCAGATCGTAAACCGGTAACCGAGCTGCCTTCTGGGCGATAAACGGGTCGTACTGTTGCCCGAGGTCGCCTGCGTACGCGACATGAGATCGTGAACGCTGAAAAGCCACATAGGGAGGCATCCCCGATTGGTTCGCGCCACGGTGTTTCGCAATCACGGACCCGATTGCTGGAAATTGCCCACCTTTCGGGTTCGCTCTCGGCGCCGCTCCACGATGGCCTGTCTGAAAAACCATATTGGGTTCATGATTACTGTGGCGGGCATCGACGCTTCGTAATACTGAAATCTGATCCAGCATGGCCGCCTGCTTTGGAAGATGTTCACAAAACAACACTCCGGGCAGACGCGTTTGAATCACGCCGAAAGGACCACGATTCTCTGGTGGCCGATTTGGCTTGGGATCCCACGTATCGATGTGACTGGGACCGCCAGCCATCCACAGCAAAATCACACTCTTGTTGCGTTGCGGGCTGCCACCTTGAGCCGCTATCGCGTCGCGTTGACGCAGCAGACCAGGTAAGGACAAACCCGCCACCCCCGCCAACCCTGTCTTCAACATCCCGCGCCGGTCCAAGATCGCCAGGCCCTCTCGCGAGCGCCCATGAAAATCAGAGAAAGCGTGCTGGTGGTGAGAGAATTTCATCATCAAGATCTGCCAACAGGAGCAACCAAGCTGTTGTAAAGAAAGCCGCCTTTCCAATTATCGCAAATCGCCGCATCTCATCCAAGTGAATCTCGACAAATCGGGGTTTTTTAGCGCTGCGGCGTATCTGGGGGACAAGACTAATCCGCCTCCGGAACGAGAAAGACCTCTTAACCGTACCAGGTAACAGCTCACCCAGGTTATGCTCTCTGTTGGCAAAACCGCTAGTGGACCGCCGCTGTGGCCGGCTGCAACTCCAATTGTCCCCACAGACTGGGATCGCTGGCAAACGGAAATTCCGGACCAATACTGAAAGTCTGCCAACCGAGTTCACGGTCGATCACCGCATAGGAAAATCCCAGCGTCGTCGTTTCCGCAGCATCAAAACCAGTTAGCGCATCACCCGGAACCCAAAGCTGCAATACGTAACCATCGATCCGCTTCTCGCTGTAGATCCCGAATCGCTCCGAGGCAATGGGGCGGGGAAGTTCACGGGCCCTGGCAATGGACAGCGTCGTGGCCACCGGCTCATCCAGCCGTGTACCCGCGCCAAGCGGGAGAAAAGCCAGCCGATGGCAAAATCGATTCGCGCGATGAATGCCCTGTGTTTCTCGGGTGGAGATCCACAATTGCAATCCGTCACTATCTTCTACACGTGTCCCCCGGCACCAAGGAAGTTGCTTCTTACCACGGACACGAACTGTAAAAAGCAAACCCGTCTCGTTCCAGGCAGCGCGGACATCCGCAAACAGCTGCCGTCCTTCCAGTTCCCCAAAGCTGGGAAGACGACAATCTTCTGCCAACTCAACGCCGCGACTTGACCATGGAAGGTCACGATAGCGGCAGGGCGCAGCAAACCGGAACAAGAAATTGGGAGCCAACAGTGCATCATCCATTACTGAGACCTCGCTGACGTCGACTGGATACCGCTTAGGTGTTCCTCCAGGAATTTCCGCAACTGCCCCGTGCGCAAATCTCCAAGTGTCTTGAACTTGAGGTGGATGTGGTCCACTCCTGGCTTGCTGTCGTCAAATTCCCGCTCTCGTCCCAAGTCAGCTACCCGCCCAAATCCCATCTGGTTCTCGGGACCCGTTAAGATCAAGTCAAGTGACGCATGACGTTTGGTCAACAAACGAGCCCAAGGCTCTCGTTGCCCCTCGACACACAAATTCACTTGCGTCTGGTTGTGCCAGATAAACTCTCCCTGAGGTGCAACCTCCATCAGCATTTCAACGAGTTCCTCCAGCACCGCGACTTTCCACAAAACACGGCGCCCCGGGGAGAAACCTTTCCGCATGAAATGCCATTTCCTCCCGAGTTTTTTCCAGGGACTGAAATCTTCAACCGAGTCTGTCTCGGCAGCACCACACAACTTCCCAAAACACCGTACCGCCTGTTCCAGAAAGTCCCAGAACCCGGCACAATCAATCTCGTCCATCGCATGCACGCGCAGCTCGACTTCCTGAAACGGACCACGTGCGTTCTTGACTTTAACCCGAGGCTCGTTGCTATACAGCGGAATGGCATCAAGTTGATTGAGCGTTTTGAGGGGGATCTGTTTCTGCAAGGCGCCTCGCTGGAAAGTGTCTCGGGGCACCCGGAACTTCAGCTTCAACAACCACGCCTCACCTGTAATCGCATGGAAAAACCAGCCTGAGCTCTTTTTGGGAGCAGCGATTTCCACCACGCTACGGTTATTCCAATCGGTCTGACTAAACGTCCCTAGTTCGTGAATACAATCCACCACCCGCCCCAGGACATCGCCGTCCCAGCGCGTCGGTTCACCACGCCGGCCCACACGGTCTTGGGTGTGCCATTGACGCCCGTTCACTTGCCAGGGCATACGTGCATTCTTGCCGACATCGGTGATATCTATATCGCCGGGTCGCGGCACGTCATTAGCCGCATCCGAATCGGCCGAGCGTGCTACGTGAGGGCCGGCTGCCAATACTGGCGCTAACGCCATCGCCGTATGCGACAAACCTGCATCGTTTTTCTTCTGCCGACGGGCACCCTTCTTGTTCGCTACCGCCGCCGACGCCCCAGAGTGAGACGGGGGTTGCCGGCAAACCGTTTCGGGTGTCCCGACAGCGACGATCTGCCCGCCTTCCGCGCCGGCCTCTGGCCCCAAATCGATAACCCAATCGGCTTGTTTGATCACGTCTAGATTGTGCTCGATGACAACCACGGTATTTCCCAGGTCCACCAAGCGATGCAATACGTCCAATAATTTTTGCAGATCATCAAAATGTAATCCGGTGGTCGGTTCATCCAGAATGTACAGCGTCCGCCCGGTATCCGGTCGCGAAAGCTCTGCAGCTAACTTGACGCGTTGGGCCTCACCGCCCGACAGCGTTGGCGCGGCCTGCCCCAACCGCAAGTAATCAAGCCCAACGGCACATAACGTCTCAAGCACCCGGCGAATCTTGGGAATATTCTCGAACAATACCAGTGCTTCACGACATGTCGCATCAAGCACATCACTGATGGTAAACCCATGAAACTCAATGGCCAGCGTTTCCGCGTTGTAACGCCTGCCTCGACAGCTGTCACATTCCACCCAAACGTCGGGGAGAAAGTGCATTTCAATGCAGATCTGGCCATTGCCTTCACAATGCTCACAACGACCACCAGCAACGTTGAAACTAAAACGCCGTGGTGAATAGCCTCGCAATTTGGCCTGTGGCAATTGCGCAAACAACATACGGATCAATTCGAACACTCCGGTGTAGGTTGCCGGATTTGACGTGGGCGAATTACCCAGCGGACTCTGATCGACACGAATGACTTTGTTGATGTGCTCGATGCCTTCAATCGCGTCATGTGCGCCCGCGACGTGGCCTGCCCTATGCAATCGCCGGGAAAGTGCCCGGTAGAGAATGTCATCGATCAGAGAACTCTTGCCACTCCCGCTGGGGCCAGTGACGGCGGTCAACATACCTAGCGGAATCCTTGCGTCCACACCACGTAAGTTGTTATGGCGGGCCCCCCGAATGCGGAGCCAGACCCCTTGTTCAACACTCTCGGACAGTGAGTGACTACGGCGGTTGCTGGGAACGACAATCGACTTTTTCCCCGAAAGATAAGGACCGGTCACCGAGGCTCGTTTCCGAGAAACCTGCCTGGGTGTTCCACTGGCGACAATGCGCCCCCCTAGTTTCCCTGCACCGGGACCAAAGTCTGCCAGGTAATCACTACCTTCGATCACTTCCCGATCGTGCTCGATTACCAGGAGCGTATTCCCCAAATCGCGGAGTTTATGCAGCGCCGAAAGTAGTCGATGATTGTCGCGCGGATGCAAACCGATCGTCGGTTCATCCAGAACATAGAGAACTCCGCACAATCCGCTTCCCAACTGACTCGCTAAGCGGATCCGCTGCGCTTCCCCATTGGATAACGTCGCTGCCCCGCGCGACAATGTGACATAATCGAGACCCACATCAACCAGAAATTGAACGCGGTTTTCGATCTCACGCACGACTTCACCAACAATTCGACTGTCGCGCCGGGACAGTCTCCAGCGCTTCAGGTCTTGCAGTAATGTGCCTAACGGTAGTCGACAAATCTCGTCAATCGTTCGCTTGCGGAAACGAACCGCCGTCGCATCGTCTCTGAGTCGTGCACCACCACAGGAAGAGCAAGCCACTTCATCGACAAACTGTTCCAAACGGGAACGAAATGACGGCGAGAGTCTGGAAGCCTCTTCCAAAGCGGGGTACAGGCCCTTGAATTGAAACCGAAATAGTAGCGTGGAATCCGCTGCGGCCGTTTGTTTCGATTTCCGTCGACCACGTCGCTGCTGGCGACGCACCTCGAGCCATTGGTTGCCGGTCCCATGCATGATCACGCGCCGTTGACGAGCCGTGAGATCCTGAAAAGGCACGTCCAGAGGCACAGCGGTAGCTTCCGCCAACGCCTCCAGCATCCACTGGGAAACCTCCAGCCCTACGTTGGGCCAAAGACGGACGGCACCTTCCGCCAGGGTCCACTTTTCGTCATTCAAAAGCGCATTGGGATTGGCTCCGGTTTGTGTACCCAACCCTTCACAGGCTGGACACCAGCCAAGGTGGCTATTGAAAGAAAAATTGTGCGGGCTGAGACGCTCAAAACTGCGGCCGCACCGATCACAAGCCAAGTGCTGGCTGTGTGTCACCACTTGCCAACGGTGCTCTGGCAGCCGTTCATCAGCATACGCGACACGCAATACCCCACGCCCCAGAGCCAGGGCGTTTTCCACACTGTCGGCAATCCGTGACCGTTGGTTCTTTCGCACAATCGCTCGATCAATAACGACATCAACCTCCTGTTGTCGTCGACGATCAATCGAGGGGGCATCCTCCACGGCATAGGTGCGGCCATCAACTCGAATCCGCGCATAACCCGCAGTGCGTATTTCCTTCCAGAACGCATCGGTCTGTTGATCCGATGCGATTTCCACCGGGGCCATCAGAAAAAGACGCGTTCCATCGTCATGCAACATAATCTTATCGATGATCTCATCCGCAGTCTGGGTTCCGACAACGAGGTCGCAATCCGGACAATGCGGAGTCCCCAGCCGACTCATCAGAATACGCAGGTAATCGTAGATTTCTGTAACAGTACCTACGGTACTGCGAGGCGTGTGCCCCAGGTTTTTCTGTTCAATCGCAATCGCTGGAGACAGCCCTTCAATGTGTTCCAACGCGGGTTTTTGAACCTGGCTGACAAACTGGCGGGCATAGGAACTGAGGCTCTCGACATACCGGCGCTGGCCTTCAGCATAAATCGTGTCCATCGCCAACGATGTCTTTCCCGAACCGCTGGGACCACAAAACACAGTCATCTTGTCGCGGTGGACTTGCGCATCAACCGAGTTCAAATTGTGTTGCCTGGCGCCCTGCACGGAAATACGCTTAGCGAGCACGCCTCTACGTGGTGCAGCTCCGTTCTTGCGGCCCTTGCGAGAAGCAGACGACTTGCTGGACCCATTTGAGCGATCGACACCCAAAAACTCACTCAAGCCGCGGCCGGTGTGAGAATCCGTAACGGTCACGATGTGGTCCGGCGATCCGGCAGCAATGATCTCGCCCCCGGCATCGCCACCTTCGGGGCCCAAGTCGATGACCCAGTCCGCTGTCTTGATCACGTCAAGATTATGTTCGACGACAACAACCGTGTTTCCGCTGTCGACAAAACCATGCAGCACCGTGAGCAGCAGTTGAATGTCAGCAAAATGCAATCCCGTCGTTGGTTCATCGAGGACGTAAAGCGTCTTGCCGGTTGATTTCTTGACAAGTTCGCGTGCCAACTTGATACGTTGGGCTTCACCGCCGCTGAGCGTCGGCGAGGCCTGCCCCAACTTGAGGTAATCCAAACCGACAGCATGTAGGGTCTGCAACTTGTTCTTGACGTTTGGGACATTCTCAAACAGCGACAGCAACTGGTGTACGTCCATCTCCAATACATCGGCGATCGAATGATCCTTGAAGGTCACTTGCAGGGTTTCGCGGTTATAACGATGGCCCTCGCAGACGGAACAGGTTACCCAGATATCGGCCAGAAAATCCATTTCCAAGCGATTCGATCCGTTCCCCTCGCAAGCTTCACAGCGACCACCGGAGACGTTGAAACTAAAACGCCCTGGTGCGTAGCCCCGACGCTTTGATTCGGGCAACTGGGCGTACAGTTTACGGATCTCATCGAACACCTTGATGTACGTTCCGGGATTGCTGCGCGGTGTTCGGCCGATGGGCGACTGATCAATCGAAATGAGCTTGTCGAGATGTTCGATTCCTTCAATTGCGGCATGTTTACCCGGAGTTCCCAGCCCACCATTCAGATCGCGATGCAACGTCTGAACAAGAATATCATTGATCAAAGAACTCTTCCCGGAACCGCTTACGCCTGTGATGCAAACAAATGCCCCCAACGGAATTTCTGCATCGATGTCCTGCAAATTGTTCTGTGCCGCACCACGGATCCGTAGTCGAGGGTGATCGTGAAGTGACCGTATAGCTGTAGTCAGCGTACTCTGGCACTCGGTGGTATCCGCGTCACTCTCCTTATCCGCCCTCTCTACCTCGGCAGGTCGAAACTCCAACTTTCTATTCTTCGGTACACAGATTTGCCGATCACCGGAAAGAAACTGACCGGTCACACTCGCGGGCACCTGGAGGATGTCGCGAACAGGCCCCTCGGCCACAACTTCACCACCACGAACGCCAGGCCCGGGACCAAAGTCGACAACATGGTCCGCTGCTCGAATCGTATCCTCGTCGTGCTCCACCACCAGCACGGTATTACCCATGTCCCGAAGCTGCAGCAGGGTCTCCAGCAAGCGCGCGTTGTCCCGCGGGTGTAAACCAATCGATGGTTCATCGAGAATATAGAGAACTCCAACCAAACCCGATCCAATCTGACCGGCCAAACGAATCCGCTGGGCTTCACCACCCGACAACGTAGGAGCCGTACGGTCGAGAGTCAGGTAATCAAGGCCAACGTTGAGCAAAAAACCAAGACGGTCGCGAATCTCTTTGAGCGCTTCTTGTGCAATCAAAGCACGTGTCGAATCCAAACGGAGCTCCTGGAAGAATTCGAGCGCTCGTTTCACCGGCAAGTGACAGACCGCAGGCAGCGACAAACTCGGCGCCTGCTCAAAGTCGACATGTTCAGTCGTCAGATAGATAGAACGAGCCTGCTCATTCAGCCTGTCACCCCGACATTCGGCACACTTCACCTGACGCATGTAACTTTCCAGCTGCCGTCTCTGGGGCGCGCTGCGGCTGGTACGGTACTTGGATTGAAGTTCGGGAATGACTCCGTCAAAGGTGCCGCCATATTTCAACGGAGAAGCACCCTTCCGCCAGGTGAACGTAATATGTTCTTCACCAGTTCCCCACAGCCATAACTCTTGCAGTTCCGCCGACAAACTACTCCACGCCGTTTCCAACAGAGTGCCTTCCGGCAGATCGCGAGTGCGTTCAATCGTATTGGCAACACCCTGATAAATGTGTCGCCGCCACCTACCGATCTCACTCCACTTTCCAACCGTTTTCACCGCACCTTGCTTGAATGTACGTGTCGCATCAGGCACCAACAGGTCAGCGTCAAAAGAAAACAGTTCTCCGAGCCCGTCACATTCAACACACATTCCCTGTGGACTATTGAAACTGAATAGTTGTGGCGTCGGAGGATCAAAACTGACACCGCAGTGCGTGCACGCGTAGTCACACGAAAAAACGATGTCTCCCGACCGAGAGGCACGCTTCGCAACCCCGCGTGCTGACGTCGGCGGACTATCATCTGCCTGTTTGGCATCACCGGCTTCGGCAATTACCAGGCTGCCTCTACCGATCTTGAGGCCCAATTCGACAGCTTCTGCCAGACGCGGCCGCAGATCTTTCTGGACGACTAATCTATCGACCACCACCTCAATGTGGTGCTTCATCCGGCGGTCCAGACGGGGAGGGTCGGAGAGCGTGATAACCTCTCCGTTCACCCGCGCGCGAACAAAGCCCTGCTTGATCAAATCTTCGAACAAGTCACGGTACTCGCCCTTCTGCGCACGCACCAGCGGCGCCAGCACGAGAAAACGCGAGTCCACCGGAAAACTCAAGATCCGGGTGATAATCTGCTCTCTGGTCTGCGCCGTGATCTCGCGGCGACAGTGTGGGCAACGCCCGTGCCCCACCCGGGCAAACAACACACGCAAGTAATCGTAGATTTCAGTGATCGTGCCGACGGTAGAACGTGGATTGTTACCACTCGACTTCTGAGAAATGGAAATCGATGGGCTCAAGCCCTGAATGTGGTCAACTTCCGGCTTGGGCATTTGGCCCAGGAACTGGCGGGCAAAACTCGAATGACTCTCGACGTAACGTCGCTGGCCTTCCGCATAGAGGGTGTCAAATGCCAGTGAACTCTTGCCGGACCCGCTGACTCCTGTCAAGCAAATCAACTGGTTACGGGGCAGCACCAGACTAACATCGCGCAAGTTGTGTTCGCGCGCACCCTTGATGATGATATCCGATGCGGGCATAACCGATTGGTGTTTTCGAGGAGATCCTTCTTCCCTGGACAGCTCGCCATTCTAGCCTTCGTTGCCGCCACGTGTAGCCGTCCATACCCGGTTTTCTCAAGACCACGTGAACCCTGGCACCGATCAGGGTGTCACAACACTTCCGTCGCGACGCCGAATTGCTGGCCAAGCGTTGTTGAATGGATGTGAAGGATAGGGATAACGGGCAGCTGCTTGTTCGTCGATCGCGACTCCCAATCCTGGTTCGCTGCTTGGCCACAGCGCACCATCGCGCATCTCCGGTAGACCGGAAAACACCTCATGAGTTGCCTCATTAAAAGGTGAGAATTCCTGGATGCCAAAGTTGTGACAGCACAAATCAAGCGCTAGATTCGCCGCGTGCCCAACCGGGGAGGTATCGCCAGGACCGTGCCACGCGGTGGCGACGCCAAAAAACTCACATAAATGTGCCAACCGGAGACCGGCGCTTAAACCACCGATTTGAGACATGTGGATCCGAATGTAATCAATCAGCCTTTCCTTGATCAGGGGCAAGAATTCATTCGGATTATTAAATAACTCGCCCATCGCAATAGGAATAATTGAATGCTGGCGTAGCAGCCGAAAATGGTCTATTTCCTCGGGCGGCAAGGGATCCTCAAAGAAAAACAGGCGATAAGGCTCTAAATCCCTGGCAAGCTGGAGCATCAACGGCCCTGGAACACGTTCATGGACATCATGAAGCAACTCTACTTCCTCGCCCAATTCACAACGTGCCTGTTCAAACAGCCGCCGGGCAATGCGCACATAGTCTGCCGGCTCGAACATACTCTGTGGCGTTGTCGGTCCGTCTACACTCTGGCCCGGCTGCAGGTCGGAAGCGGTTCCATACGTGGCTTGCCCCGGGACTTCAACCTGTAAACGCACGTGACGGTGCCCTTGCTCCATCCAGCTACGCGCGCCATCAAGTACCTGCGGAATATTACTTCCACTCGCGTGCACATAGACATCGGCCGAGCGTCGGCACCTCCCCCCCAAAAGGTCATATACTGGCATGCCCGCCCGTTTGCCCTTGATGTCCCACAGCGCCATATCGACACCCGACAAGGCATTGTTCAAAACCGGACCATTACGCCAATAGGAGCTCATCCGGGATGACCAGAAAATATCCTCGATTTCATTGACGTCCCGATGTCGCAAAAACGGATCGAGGTATTGCTCCACAGCCTCTACCACAGCCAAAGGACGCTGGGTAAAAGTCGCACACCCGAGCCCGTACAAATCTGGTTCAGTGGTTTCGACTTTAACGATGACTAAGCGAATGTCCGCCGGCGCGGTCATGATACAACGGATTTTGCGGATGCGGACTGTCATCGTGAACCTGCTTTCAATCGTCGCCGTAGCGACACCCGTTTCTCTTAGAGCAACGCTGACTATTGTTTGGTGACCACTTCGTCCAGATTCAAGACCATACTGGCCACCGCGGTGTAGGCGGCAAGCTGCACGGGGTCCAATCCAGTATCCACCGCGAATTCACCGGTGCTCACCAGACGCTGAGCGTCTTGGGGACGTTGCTGGAATTCACTCATGTAATGCTGCCACCCTTTCAGCAGCACCTGCAGCTCCTGCGGACTCGGTTTCCGTGCCGTTGCCTGGCGGAACACCCGCGTCAACCGAGATTCCGCATCCCCATCCAGTTGCAGCATTACACGCTGGGCCAAGACCCGGGCCGCTTCGACAAAAGTAACGTCATTCATGAGCGCCAACGACTGCAGCGGCGTATTGGTTCGAGATCGCTTTACCGTACACGCTTCACGCGCGGTCGCGTCCAGCGTCATCATCGTCGGCGGAGCTACCGTTCGTTTCCAATACGTGTACATACTACGCCGGTATAGCCCACCTGCATGGGATTGCTGGTAGTCCGTATCGGAGGCAATTTCCTTCCAGAGACCGGCCGGCTGGTAGGGACGAACCGATGGACCTCCAATTTCACCGTGCAGTAAGCCGCTCACAGCCAGTGCTTGATCACGAATCATTTCAGCGGAAAGACGAAAACGCGGCCCACGTGCAAACAAACGATTTTCGGGATCCCGCGCCAAGCCGGCTGGCGTCACGTGTGATGACTGACGGTAGGTTTCACTCTGCACGATGCGCCGTTGCAGCGCTTTGATGTCCCAGCCCTGCTCGCTGAACTCAACCGCCAGCCAATCCAACAAGCGGGGATGACTGGGACGCGCACCTTGTGATCCAAAATCTTCTGAGGTTTTAACCAGTCCATCGCCAAAATAAAGTTGCCAGAATCGGTTTACAGCCACACGCGCCGTGAGCGGGTGGGACGGATCAACAAGCCAACGAGCAAAATCCAGGCGATTCGATGTGTGCCCCTCGGGCAGCGGTGGAAAAACGGCGGGGACTCCCGGTTGCACGCGATCACCAGGCTTATCGTACTGTCCACGCAAAAGGACATGAGTCTTGCGGGGAACCGGCATCTCCTCCATCACCATCACGGTGGGCACCGACTTCCAGAATTGCGCCCGGCGGTCGCGTAACGCATCGCGTTTCCGTACCGCCTGCTGGATCAACGTGGGAGCATGCTGTTCAACAAAATACGTCCTGAGTTTTTGACGCTGCCGTGCACTGCGCTGATCGGCTGCAATTGTCAGAATTTCCGCTATCGAACTGGAGGTCGCCAACAACGCCACCTCGGCAGACTCCAATGCGCGGTTGTAGACCCGTACCTCGTCGATCTTGCCAGCAAAAGAACTGTGACCGCCCCCCACGCGCAGCGGTTCCGTACTCGCAAACGTCTGATTGATGCCATCCAAGTGAACGCGCAATTTGACTGACTGGCCATCGACAAAAACACGAATACCACCTGCGACACGCGATCCATCATAAGACATTGCAACGTGGTACCAGCGCCCGGAATCAAACACTTGTTCGGTTTCAACACGAATGGAATCGTCTAACCAGCGTTTCACCAGGTTGACCTGAATTCGCCCCTCCTCAAGATGCATGCAGTATCCACTGCCACGCGGTGTGGGAGACATACGAGAAACGATCGTGCCGTTCTTCCCCATGGGATAAATCCAAGCCGACACCGCGAACGCGTCAAAGTATCCGAAATTTCCGATGTCGCCTCCATCGATTCGGGTCTGCCCGTCGAAACTTGCGGCCTGCGCCAACTTACCAGCGACAAATCCCCCTCCCGGCTGCTCAAAGCGCGCTCCGCGCTGCCCTTTTTTGGTATCAGCCAGATTTCCGTCCAATGGAAAATGCGCCACCAGTCCCTTGGCGACCGACCAGGGTGTCGCGGTCAACTCGCCCGGTTGCTCTTCCCAACGCAACTGCGCTTCCTCAATCGCGTCATGCATTTGCCGCACCTCCTGCTCCGCGGCTGACAACGATCGATCGAGTTCTTCCAACGCAACGCCTTGAGCTGCCGTCGGCGCTTTGATGAAAGGGGGCGAATTACCTTCCTTGATGGCCCGGCCCGACTCTGGAACGTTGTTGAAAAATGCTGCCACCTGATAAAACTCATTTTGTTTCAGTGGATCGTATTTGTGGTCATGGCAGCGGGCACAACCGATTGTCAAACTCAACCAAACCGTGAAAGTCGTATCGACCCGGTCGACGACATACTCAACCTGGTACTCTTCGGGAATGATGCCTCCTTCGGCATTGCCGCGATGATTGCGATTGAAACCGGTTGCAATCCGCTGCTGCAGTGTCGGTTCGGGTAGCAAGTCTCCCGCGAGTTGCTCAATTGTGAACTGGTCGAAGGGCATATTGGCGTTAAAGGCATCAATCACCCAGTCCCGCCAACGCCACATGGACCTGGGGCCATCGTTCTGGTAACCGCTGGTATCCGCATACCGCGCGGCGTCAAGCCAGACTAAACCCATACGTTCACCAAAATGCTCTGAATTCAAGAGCCGATCGATAACCCGTTCGTAAGCATCGGGGGCATCATCGGCCAGAAAACGCTGGACCTCTTCCAACGTTGGCGGCAATCCAGTCAAATCCATCGTGACGCGACGAATCAATGTCGTGCGATTCGCAGAGTCCGACGGTACGAGCCCTTCGGACTCCAGCCTTGCCAATACGAAAGCATCTATCGGATTTACCGTCCAGTTAGACGACTGCAATGCCGGCAACCCGGCGCGCTGCGGCGGGACAAAAGCCCAGTGTTCTTGCCATACGGCGCCCTGCTCAACCCATCTACGCAATAGATCAATTTGCGATTTGGACAAACTCCGCCCAGAATCAGCGGGAGGCATCTGCGTTGCGGGATCGGTCGAGGAAATACGATGCACGAGCAGGCTGGCCTCAAGATTCCCTGGAACGATCGCACGACCGTCCTCCAGGTCCGCAAACGCTCCGTCACGCGTATCGAGTCGAAACTCCGACACACGTTGTTGCTCATCGGGTCCATGACATTTGAAACAAACGTCAGAGAGTATGGGACGGATGTCACGGCCAAATGAAACTGGCTGCGGATCCGCAGCGATCGTGTCGCGCCCCGCAAATAGAGCCAAACCGAGAAACGCAAATCCCAGGTAGCGGCAGGTTTGTTTCAGCTTCATTGAATTCGCTTCCATTCCCCTTGCGCAGTCGCGAACCATATCCCTCAACATCCCTCAACCTCCCTATTCTGTCCGGCCTTGGCGGCCAAGTCGAGACCTTGGGCGCACTCGATCAACTTAAACAAACTCGCCCGGGAAATCACCTGCCAAACACAGGATTCGGCTCACGGAACTCGAGAGAGGGACGTGGTCGCGGCATCGTCGCCTGGTCATGCGACGCTGGCGGAATCGTAGAATCGCGCGTTTCGCCGTCCCATATCCAATAACCGAGGAGTTGGGCGAATCCGCTCGCCCAGTGGCTCGAGGGTTTTTAATTGCTCCAATAGAGCAGGTGTACCAACGCGATCAGCCCAAAACAGTAAGCCGCCTTTGAAGGCGGGAAATCCGAGGCCTAAGATGAGCCCCAGATCAACATCCCGTACGTCGCGCACAATCCCCTCTTCCAGGATCCGAGTCGCCTCGAGCACCATCGGCAAAAACATGCGTTGCTGCAGCTCTTCCTCACTGAAACGACGTTTCTCACGCAGATACGGCTCCAGGACTTCCTGTAATCCCGGATCTTCCTGGCCGCGTCTTTTCCCCTTGCTGTACCTGAAGAAACCGGCCCCCGACTTCTGCCCCAAACGCCCCGACTTGACCAGCGCAGGGAGTACGGGTGAAGCAATGATTCGATCCGGAAATGCCTGGTACATCGTACTACCTGCGTAACACGCAGTATCAAGGCCCACCACGTCATAGAGCGCGATCGGCCCCATCGGCATGCCGAAAGCTCTCGCTGCGCGATCAATTTCCTTGACGGATGCACCTTCACACAGCAATTCCACCGCCTCCAGCATATAAGGAAGCAACAAACGATTGACGAGAAAACCGGGACCGTCATTAATCACAATCGGAGATTTACCCACCCGTTTTACATAAGAAACAGCGGTTGCAATTGTCTCTTCGCTGGTTTCCTGGCCGCGGATCACTTCCACCAGCTTCATCTGGCGCACAGGATTGAAGAAGTGGATCCCGCAAAACCGGTCTGGCCGCTGCAGCGCCTCACCGAGGCTCGAAATCGGAATTGTCGACGTATTCGAAGCCAAGACCGCGTGATCCGACAATCCAGACTCCAGTTGCGTCAGTACCTGTCGTTTGACATCAGCATTTTCGACCACCGCTTCAATCACCACATCTGCTGCGGTCAATTCCTCACGTGAGTGAGTCAAGTTCATGAAAGGAGCAAAATGCACCGCACGGGTAGCGTCGGAGCTCTTGGTTTTCCGATTGTAAGAGACTTGACGCATAACCTCGCGCGCCCCGTTCTGCAAAACCTCCGCCGAAGCATCTGTGAATACCAAGGGCAACTCGCGTTTGATCGTCGCGGCGGCAATCCCGCTTCCCATGATGCCGGCACCTACGACAGAAACCGACCTGATAGGTGACGCCTGAATCGAGTCGCCGCTCGTCCCCACAACCTTCTTATTACGAGCGTGCAAAAAAAACACGTTGATTAAAGCCTCGTTGATGGGCGACCCAAATAACTGCGTCATCCCTTCTGCTTCACGTTGACAAGCCGCATCGACTTCCATGCTGGCGGATTCCAACATCAACTCCAACGCCGCCAGGGGGGCGGGATAATGCCCCTTCGTCTGTTCTCTGATGTACGCTGTGGCCGTCGAACCCAGGAACCCCAATTCGGTTTCCGAAATCACGATCGGCTGCTCCCAGGCTGTACGATCAACCAAGTAATCGCCTGTTCCCTGCTCTTCACGAATCATCGCAATCGCGGCATCCAACAACTGCTCCGGCGAAGCCATTTGCGAGGCTAACCCCAAACCAACTGCCGCAGACGCATTAACGGATTCGCCGCCAGTGATGATCTCAATGGCGTTACTCAAACCAATCATCCTTGGCGTACGCACGGTGCCGCCCCATCCGGGATACAACCCCAGCTTAACCTCCGGAAAACCAATTTCTGTCTCTTCGCTGGTACTCACGATTCGACGATCACACCAGACCGCCAGCTCGGCCGCACCACCTACGCAAATTCCATCGATAGCTGCCACGGTAACAAAAGGAGCTTGAGCCAGACGCCGGAATAGTCTCTGTCCTCTTTCGCACATCGCCACAATCGAAGCCTTATCCACATCCAAAGACTCGGCAAATTCTCGGATGTCCGCGCCAGCAATGAACGACCCTGGTTTTCCCGAACTCAACACCAGCCCAGTCAGATCGTCGCGTTGCTCCAGCTCTTCCAAATGGACAGCGAGCTCGTTCATCACCGGCGTCGTGAGAATATTCACCGCCTTGTCTGGCATGTCAAATGTCAGCAACGCGATGTCTGCCTCAGGGAAGCTGACCCGGATTGTGGACGCGGCAATCATCTGCGTGAACTCCTGAGATTCACGTGGCATTCAAAACACCCCCCCCACTAATGATGCTAGTCAGACCACCCCAAATCGAAAAGACCAACTCTATGTAAGTTCACTTGGAAGGAGGCCGCCGGCGCGTACAATAGGCTCCCCCAACAAACCTGAGCTGGTGCCACATGCCGGCTCGAACGCAACCCCACAATTGAAGACTGACGCAGCCGCTTTGACCAGCCTCGCGTCTTTTCTCAAAGGATTTTTTCATGAGATCCAAGCATGGCCACATCGCTAGTCCAAATCGCCCCGGGCCGCGTCCTGGTTTTCTATCGTGGAGCCTACTGAGCATTTTCTTGACAACGGGTCTTGCACTCACCACTACTGCGAAAGACGACGCAGCATCGCGGCCCAACGAAGGCGTCAAGATGATCATTGATTACGGTGACGGCGTGCAAAAGCACTTCACGGCACTCTCCTGGAAAAAAGGCATGACCTGCCTCGATGCCCTTAATCAGGCGAAAACACATCCTCGCGGAATCCGCTTCAGTTACCGGGGAAAAGGCGCCCGGGGTTTTCTTACCACGATCGACGGCCTCAAGAACGAAGGCCAGGGAAAAAACTGGATCTACCGCGTCAATGGGAAGCTGGGAGACCGGAGCTTCGCAATCCAAACGCTGAACCAAGGGGACGTCACCTTGTGGAATTTCGGCCAATACAAGTAAAATTTGTGATCGCTGTTACAAGTGTTCTAACCATAAGAAGTTACGCGGTGGGAATCTTGTCTCGACCGAAAGCACTCCACAGCGTTTGTCTAGCCGCTGGATCTCAACCAGCAGGCAAGCGACAATCAGCCCCCAACCAGTCAGCCCATCTCTCTCTTCACGGATTGCTCCCATGACCAGCCTACCTCAAACAGTGCGGACTAAAGACTGGATGCTCTACGCCGGTCTTGTCACCGCGACTGTGGCCGCAAGGCTGCTACTCCAAGATCTGCCCAACGTTTCACCAGTAGCCGCCTTGGCACTTTTTGCTGGATTCTACTTTCGTTCCTGGGGCCTGGCGGCTTCAGCGCCGATCGTCGTTATGCTGGCGAGCGATGCCCTTATTGGAAGCTACGACTGGACGTTAATGCTGCTCGTATACGCGGCCCTGGCCATTCCGGTAGCTATGCGTGGCATCGTGCGTAAGAGCTTTCGAAAGCCTGGTTGGCTACGACCGGTGCTCACCATCGCTACTTGCTCGCTAGGTGCTTCAGCCGCCTTTTTTCTGGTCACTAATTTCGGTGCCTGGCTTAGTTTTGTGCAATTATATCCGCGCAGCTGGTCGGGGTTACTGACATGCTACGCCCAGGGCTTGCCTTTTTATCGTGACTACACGCTGGTTGGTGATGCCATCTTTACGAGCATTTTCTTCGGGAGTTACGCGTTGCACCGCCAGGCCGTACCACTGCTGGCACAGTCGGTCACCCAATCCAACTCGACTAGCGGCCGCTAACAAATCAGGTCCCGTCAGAACCATCACGGCGGATCTCACAAAAAACCAGCGGCTTCATAGCGTATCCTCGACGCCCCGGTGAATGGGCACGACGATTAGACACAATCACTGAGACGTTTGCCAGCGAGAACCGCGCTGCCAACAGCGCAGCGCCGAGGGGGTGCTGCGATCCCGTAACACGCAGACCTGAACCAACAACAACGCGCCGCTGCCTAGGCTTTCTTGCCTTGCGGGGAAGGCGAGGAACCAGGTGCAGACGGTTCTTCGGGTTCACCACCGGTCTTGGGCAACAACTTGGTCAACTGGGGAAGTCGTCGCTCTAGATCTTCGGTCAACGTCTCCATCGTAAGTGGTTCAACCACTGCAGCAGCTCTGCCACGTGGCCTTCTGCCACTGCTGGATTTGTCTTGCAGCGCCTGCATAAGTACTGCGATCTGATCGCGAATCTGGGCAATCTTCCGGGCGGCCGCGGGGACCTGTGCATTTTCCTCTGAACCCGTAGCCACGGTACGTCCTCTGGTAGGTGGGGTGCCACCTGCCAACAGGTACATTCGATCGATTCCCGCTTTTGCACAGAAAAGTTGATAGGTCAAACGTCGCTGCGTAATCCGCACTATGTGAGATGGACCCGCACTGGGAGTCGTCGTTGGTCCGCTTCCAGATGGATCCAAACCGCCGCCACCACCGGGGCCCAAGCCACCTGCTCCTGGTGCACCACCGCCACCGCCACCGCCGCCTGGACCGAACGGGCTAAGGCCCGCGGGCATACCAGCGCCACCGCCGCCACCTGCACCACCACCCGCGCCACCAGGGCCTCCGCCGCCAATCCCACCAGCAGGGCCTCCGGCACCGGAATAGTTCTCCAGCTGCTGCTGGCGTTTGCCACGGGACTCGACACGTGCCAATTCGCCACGCACTGCTACGACCGCAAACTGACCTAATTGTTCCGCAACTTCCGCCGGGGCAGCGTTCAATCCTTGTGGATCACGAACACGTTCAAGCATTCGAGCTGCGGTACATCTCAAGGAAAGAGGTACTGCGTCCGCGTCCGCCGTCAGAAGACTCAGTGACAATGTTGCCAAAGATCCGGCGGCCCCGGGCACGTTCCCCAGAATTTCAAGCGCCCGGCGTCGAATCCAAGTGTGACCCGCTAGTGATCTTCCCGCCGGTGGTGCCTGCTGCTCTACCAGTGTTCGAGCAATCGTCGCGATGCGTTGACGCGACGTCCCGTCGATGAATCCGTTACGGCCCTGCAATGCTTCAAGCTGACGATCCAGGTCAACGTGGCGCAATACCCCAACCAGCGCCGCCACGGTGACTGCGTCGTGCTGGTCCGGCTGTTGCAACGCGGCCAGCATAATAGGCATCGCCTGTGGAACCGGCAGCGGCTCTTGCACTGGATTGGTCGATCGCCCCTCACGGGAATTGATCGCTCCGACCAGCAACATCGCGTTGTAACGCACAGCCGGGTGATAATTCCCGGTAATCAACTTGGCCATCTCAGTCAGTGTCAGATTGTTCAAAGCCGTCTTGGCAGCTGGATTTCTGGAAGACTGTAAACGTCGCAATAATTCCTGACGGTTCCCCGCTAACTCACCCAGACTCACCGGATCGTAACGAGTCATCCTTGGGAAGTAATACGTGGTGTAATAGGCGTTAAACTGCGCCGTATCAGCGATCCCATTGGACAACGCTTTGCGCGCATTACTCGCAGCCGTCTTGATTTTGCGTTCCGTCGCCTTACTTGCCTTCGCATCGTCAGGGTTGAGTTGCCATTCGGCAGCTACTTCCACGACCTCGTAAGCAGGCGGTTCATCCTCCTGGGTCCAACCCATTTGGCCCCAGCCAGCCATCAGTAAGCCGGTCAAGACAATCAGGAAACCCACATGTCGCGAATAACCGATCGATCGCTGCCACATAAATCGAATCTCCACTCCAGCACCCTCGTGTGATTGGCCTTACCTTAAACCATCCCTGTCAGCAGCTTGCTACGATCATCGAACACAAATCGTTCTCTGATGGACACCGCAGAAACAGGCGGCGGATAAACGCAAACAGACAAGACTTCCCAGCTGCCCCAAATAGCCGCAAACTACACCTAGATGTATTCTAGACTAATCTGGCCGGAGAGCTGCTGTCAACTTTGGTTATCACAGACGCTCCAGAATTCGCGTATCATTCCCTCGCCCAAACCGCATTCTCGCCCCCACCGCACATGCTCAGCACCATACGTATTGTCAAAGTTGGCGGTAGCCTGCTGACCTGGCCTCAGCTTACTGCTGTGCTAGATCCATGGCTGGCAAGGCAAACGGGCACCAATATACTGATCACCGGTGGGGGGTTTCTGGCCGATTCGATCCGCCGTTTTGACCGACGCCTCCAATTCGGCGCCGAAGAAGCACACTGGCTTTGCGTGAGTGCTATGTCGCACACCGCGCAGCTCTTGGCCAACGGTCTGAATCACCGGGCTGTAGAGACAAACGTGTCCCACCTTTCGACGACCACCGCAGCCGTCGTTGTATTCGACTGTGAGCATTTTCTGAAAGCGGATGAGCCACGAGTCAAAGGCACCCGCTTGCCCCACAATTGGTCTGTTTCCAGCGATTCAATCGCCGCACGTGTTGCGGAAGCCTTGCAGGCTCCTGAACTCGTGCTCCTCAAATCGTGTCACCCGCCCCAACCAGCAACACGGCGCGAGGCCGTGGCTGTCGGGTATGTGGACGAGTTCTTTGCCCAGGCGGCGCAAAATCTACCCCGCATCAAATGCGTCAATCTGCGCGATGCCAGGGCCACCGAAACGCTGCTGACAGAGATCTGACAGCAGATTTCACGCAACAGTGCTCTACGTCATTCTAGGACGAGCGCGGCAGCTGAACATTCCAGAACCAGGAAGCCGCGTTTTCTTTTCGCATGGCGTGGGTACGTAGCTGCTCAACTCCCTGAACGACCTCTGAATGATCAATCACGTCCCAGGACTCGATCTCGACTCCGCCCGATGCGGTCAACACCCAGCGTCCACCTCGCACGCGAACGAAACTACACTGAGGATCCACCGTCTTGGGCGTATGCCAGGCCTCCAGATCTAGATCGCTCTGTGGGTCCGTCATGCGTGGCAAACTCAAGCCCGCCTTTTCAAACAACTCATTTTGCTCAATCAAGGCGGCTACCACACACATATCCATGAGATTGCGTAGTTCACCAAAAACAGCATCACGCTGGGACAGCGCATCATACTTTTCGGTAAACAGATCAGCCCACTTTTGGGCCCGGGGGTTCTTGCGTCCCGTGCCGCGTACATTTCCTTCAGCGTTAACGACGTCGGTTTCGGTCATACACTTGACCCCGCGTCCCCGAATCTTCCAGGCCATGCCATCTTCACTACGCGCTAAGGGCTCATAGTCTGTTGTCAACCACCAACGAGGGTTCATATTGGTCGCTGAACCTCGGGTCGACTTGATCAGATCAAGATAACTGGGAAGACCTTTGACAGGGGCTGCTTCCAGTGCCATCGCATACCGTTTCATGCGGTAATCCGCAGCGGTCATCACACGCGCGAAATGGCTGTTTCTAGGCACACCCGCGATTTTGATCTGCTGGGGACCAAAGGCACGTCTGATGTTGGGCTCGGCAATGCGGGGATTCTGTCGGACCCGCACGTCTTTCTTCAGCTCTTTGACCAAAGCTGACAGGTTTCGGTAACCTTCTTTGGTCGGGTCAATCGAAACACTAATGCCGACATCACGGGCCGGCTTGACGGTTCGCAAAGCGACCAGCAGATCATCCAGCCGCATAACCGGCCGTCCCGTTGTCACTCCAACCACGACGGCATTGTCATCAACGATCCACCCCTCGGCGGGGCCGCCAATCAAGATGTCATTATTGGCCTGATCAACCACCACCCACTCGATTCGTTGCAAGCCTCCCAGAAATCGTACTTCGTCGGGAAGCACGCCCTGATTCCGCGCCAACGCGTCTTCAATCGTCGCGTGCAAACCACGCAATGAAATCATCCGTAATTTCACCGGACGATTCAGTTCACGTACCGGAGGCGCAATTTCCTTCCGTAGATCTGCCAGCAACATTGCACGATCTTTGATGTTGGGTTCCCGCAGAACGCCCGTCGTATCGATCGAGACGCCCCCAACAGCGCTATTGCGGAACGCGCCACGTCCCGCGAAGGACACCGAAACGGCAGATACCACAAACGCGGCAGCGACCAGAGTCCGCAGAATCTGCTGGCTTACGCGTGGCGCACGACTGCGACTTGACATATCTTATCTCCCTGATTCGGTGCAGTGGGGCCACTTTATAGCGACCAACCACCCCCTTTTCGTGATCTGCCACACCACTACGCGAGACTTCCTGGCCTAGCCAGGGCATGGAAAATGACTAAAGACCTAGGTTCACTCTGCAAATTTTAGGATACTTGTAGAAAATCGAAAATGCAAGAAAACTTATCGGCAATCGCCGACTCTGAGGCCAATCCTAACTGCGTAAGGCAACCTGCGCGGCCTCGAAAGCGGCTTGCAGGCCTATCCGAACCGGCCGATAATAGGGGTCGTGCGTGCTGTGCCCCCCGACGTTGGACAACTGCTACTTCCCTACCTGATCCGGCCAATCCGCCGGCGGGAAGCTGACCGCGTTGGTGCTACGGTCGACGGCACTGCGAAAGCACTCTTTTCTTGCCAATTCTCCGAATCGGTTCGCAGCACGTCCGCGTCCACTGTCACCTTTCCTGGCCGCCTTCGCCCCCCCCACTTACAGGGGGAACTCCCCTAACCATCTCGTATGTCAGACGCCTACCTTGTCATCCGTGTCGGATCCAAATGGACGGACTTCATTCGCCTGGTGTCCGGGCGGACCGCTACCATTGGCCGCACTTCGACAAATCTGATCGTCATTAAAGACGATAGTTGCAGTCGCAATCATGCTGAAGTTTTTCATTCTCGCAACGGCTGGCAGTTGCGAGACCTGGGTAGTCGCAACGGAACCCATCTCAACGGAACTACGATTTCGGGTGATTGTGGACTGACACCCGGCGATGTGATTCGCATCGCGCAATGTCAACTCGCCTTCGTGACCAACCCTCAGGATGCATTCAAGGCCGATTCGCGCGAGGTGACAGCAGCGGAAAGCGAGACTGGGGATACCTACGTTTCACTCAGCGATTCAAATCTGCTGCCTTCCGATCAACCGACCACCATCACGCACCGTCAAGATCAAACTCGCTTCCAACAGCCCATCGCGGAGAAAACAGGAACAGACGCTTCGGGGGCAGACGCCGAAGAGCTCTGTCGTCTCGTCTTTCAACTTGCCAACCAGAACGATGCGGCCCAAATCGCTCAGGTCGCACTTAACGGTCTCTTCGCTGGTACGAAGATCGATGCGGGAGCCGTACTGTTGGTCACGGCCGACCTGAAAGATCAGCTGGCCATCGAAGATCTGGAAATTTCCGCATCGCGAGCTGACACGAGTTCCTCGTACCATCGTGTCTCCCCCTTTCTGGCGACAACCGCGTTGCAACAACGGGAAGCGGTGTTAGCCAGGAATGTCGCGGACGACCCAACCCTCGGAACACCCGATAGTAAAGGTGAAATTCACTCGACTAGTGACATCTGCGCACCGATCCGTCATGAAGGCGAAGTTCTGGGATTGATTCACCTCTACTCGACCACTGAAAACCGGAGTCCTGGTACTGGTGATCTTGAATTTACGCTTGCGGTTGCGGACAACGTCGCCCAGGCACTGGTCAATTTGCGACGGCAAGCGGGGCTAGCCAAAGATCTCTCGCAATCTCGCGATGAAGTCAGTCAACTCCGAAAGCAGCTACGTGCCAACGTCGAGATCGTTGGTTCGAGCACTCAATTAAACGACGTGCACAGCCAAATTGCCCAGGCCGCCCCCAGCCGAGCCACCGTGTTGATTCGCGGTGAAAGCGGTGTCGGTAAGGAGCTTGTTGCCCGGGCGGTGCATTACGCTAGTCCCCGCCAACACGGACCATTTGTCTGCCTCAACTGTGCCGCGCTTTCAGAGACGCTTCTCGAAAGCGAGTTATTTGGCCATGAAAAAGGCGCTTTCACGGGAGCGACAGAGCGAAAGGCCGGTAAATTTGAAGCCGCCTCAGAAGGCACCCTGATGCTCGATGAAATCGGCGAAATGAGTCTGGCCATCCAAGCCAAATTTCTCCGCGTTCTCGAAGGACATCCTTTTGAACGGGTCGGTGGCAGCGAAGCCCTCGAAGTCGATGTACGCATTATCGCGGCTACCAACCGGGACCTCGAAAAAGCGGTTTCAGAAGGGGATTTTCGACGCGACCTTTACTTTCGTTTGAATGTCGTGGAGATGGAAGTACCTCCTCTCCGCAAACGCCCTGGAGACATTGTCGAACTAGCCGACTTCTTTCTCCATCAGTTCAATCAGGAAACCGGGAAGCCACCGCGCCGTTTCTCAGACGACGCACGCGAACAACTAAGAACGTATCATTGGCCCGGTAATGTACGTGAACTCCGCAACGTCGTGGAGCGCGCGGTTTTGCTGACCCCTCATGACATCATTGGCCAACAAGATCTCAAACTATCCGCACTCGCCTCGGCGAGTGACTCCGGGGAAATCGCAGTCCCCACAAACCACTACTTACCCCAATCGCTCGCGGACGTCGAAAAGCAACACATCGAGGCGACGTTAGAAGCTTGTCAATGGAACAAAAGCCGTTCTGCGACCACCCTAGGCATTGAACGTTCTACCCTGGATCGTAAGATCCGCAGGTACAACTTGAAGTCTCCCAAGACATAGAACGCCCCAAGCACTTGAGCGCCTTTGTCCGGCTGCAACCGCCGTCGAGCAAACGCGGCTGGCAACAATACACCACGGGCTAGGGAGCAACTCCAAGTACAAAATCGACATTCGTCTCGGCAATCACCGGATCGCCGTTGTGGATCATCGTAGCCCGAATTACCAACGGCAAATTAAAGGGACCCAACGGGTTTCCGAAACGCAATTGGAGATCTCCGGTGGTCTGTTCGGTCGCCAAGGTCAATGGTTCCGCGGTCACACCACGAATGTGGGCTGCCGGGAGCACTTCCACCTTCACTGGAGCCGGCTTCAGGACTCCACGCGAGATGGTAACACCCAGTTTCAGAGCCTCACCGGGCACCACCCGTACCGACTGCCTGGAGGCCTTGATATTCAAAGGACACGGCGCGGTAAGAATGATAATCTGATCATTCACCGCACCGGAGCTATAACTGACCTTGTGCTTGCCCCCCTCCTCGTCTTCGACTTCACCAACGGCCATCACTACCATGCGCCCCGTACGATTCATCTCCAGCCAGGTAGGTATATTGATCGAGTAATCGAACTCCGTGGTACCGGGCGCCAGTGGCATCACTGGCCCAGTCACACCCTGTTGATGTCGAATTTGACGATCGGCCAACGAAATCTCAAGCGGCCCCTGATAACCGCCCAAATGCAACCTGTAATGACGTCGGTGGACCGTTCCACGGGCGGCATAGTTGGTCTGAAAAGCCTCCCCATCGATCTTGAATGGTGTCGGCATACAAACCATCAACAATACTTTCTCTGGCTTGTAGACCCCCGGGGTTGGCGCCATCCGCGCTCGTCGCGTCACCGCTTTTCCGTCGCGCGTGGCAGTACCGGTCAAGGATAATCGGTAGTCGCGAATCTTCGTTTTCGCGTCAGCTTTCAGGATAATTTCCACCTCGTTTTTGCCCTCAGGTATTGTGGTCGGAGCCACGCCAACCCCTGTGGGTAACCCTTCAAACACCAACTCAATCGCTTCTTTGAAACCGGCAATCCGCTGTACAGGCACTTTGAATTTGACTTCCGCTCCACGAAACACGCTGAGGACATCACTCGGTAAACGCAGCCTGAAATCGGGCTCAGGCGGCCGGCTGAATTTGAGCCGATAGGCAAACTCTGGGCCACCGCGTTGGGCGTCCACATCCCGAATCTCCACTACAAACTGGCCGCTGCTCGGAAACTTGAACCGGGTATTGACTTCACTCGGACTTTGCGGGCTGCTGCCCGTTACCAGCAACTCTTTGCCGCCCACGTCATGAATCTTCAACACGGCATCCATCGGAGAGCCAAATCGTGCAGTCCACAGATCGACGACCAGCTCCTCACCTTCCACGGCTTTCACCAACCAACGATCAACATCACCCGGCCGGTCCACACGGCCATTCAACACGGCTGGCACAATTACTTCATGTCCGCTGGGTTGCGCATCGTTGGGCTCGCTCTCGAGGTGCTCCGGCAAGCTGGAAAGATCGATCTGCAGCGGATTTGAAGCATATTCCGGTAATGGGAAATGCTGGGCGTGCGGCCCCTCTGTCTGGACCGAGCCCGGCCCTGGCAACATTACACGAACAGGCCCATCAGGAGTCCGTTGCCCGACCAACTCAAAATCGACCGCCGTGCCCATCCGGCCTCCGAGCGGGTAGACATGGTCTACAAATGGTCCTGCGGTGACAGTGAGACGGTAAATATAGGGCTGCAAGCCGCGATAATTGACGTCATGAATATGAAGTCGATAAGTCCCTTCGACTGGTGCCTGAAAACGCAGCAGCGAATCGGTCCCGTAGTAATCGGTGTTCTCTGTCAGCAAACGTCCCTGGGGATCGTAAAGCAGCAGTCGCGAATCGAGTGGTGACCCAATACGTGACGCCACCACCGCGCAGGTCACCGATTGGCCAGCCTGGGCATGGAACTCCCAAATATCGACATCCTCGCGGGGAAAAATCCGACCGTTAATCGTGACAGGCAAATCGACACGTGTGGGAATGGGGCGCCCATCGATCTCCTCTTCCACGATTTCAGGCAGATCACCAATCACGAAGAAGCGACCACCCACAGCGCCCTGGGACGTCCAGAGTCGCCAGGGGCGAGATCCCAGTGCCGCGTCCGCCGCAATCTTGACTTGCCCCAGGTGATCCTTGGGATAGACTTCGGCGCCTTGTGACGCCGGCTTGACGATGAGTGGCCCCTCAAACCACGTCGTTTTGGTACGCTCAATTCGTGGACTGGCCTCAACTCCGGGACCTAACATTTCAAACGGGCTGCCACCGTGCAGGAAATGCGCCCCAACGCGAAAGGAAACCGTTGTGCCGCGCTGACCACCGGCGGGAAAGATGTAGTCCGCCGAGGGCGAATCCGCTGCGACCGCCAGCGCCGTCAGCAGCCATCCTCCAACTCCCACCAGGCACATAGCTAGCGTACGGTACATAGGTCCATCTCCTCTCAATGTCCAGCAACCCTGACACGGATCCCGCTCGCCAAACCGAAAAAGGGCGCCTCCCCGGAACGCGGTGTCGGCTCCCTCTGTACGGCTCTCGCCAGCAGCCGAGCGGTACGCGTTACAGAAGTTCGCGCACAACGCGGCCGTCATTCACGATCGGTACCGGCCGCCCTTCGGCCGTGTGAAACTCGTCTTTCGTGTTGACACCTAGCAGGTGATGTAACGTCGCAGCCAAATCCTCTGGACCGATCGGATTGTCCGCAGGCCTCTCAGCCCGCTCATTCGATCTTCCGATGACGCGACCACCCTGAACGCCGCCACCGCCCAGCATCACGGTGAACCCTGGCCCCCAATGATCGCGCCCGGCATTCTTATTGATCCGCGGCGTCCGACCAAATTCACCTGTCACGATCACCAGCGTCTTCTCCAACAATCCACGGTCTGACAGGTCGCGGAACAGCGTCGACATCGCCGCATCCAGGTGGGGCAATAGATCGCGTTTCAAAGTCACGAAATTATTGTCATGCGTATCCCAATCAACATGGTCGACGGTGACACAACGCACTCCCGCTTCCACCAGACGCCGCGCCATCAGACACGACTGTCCGAGTGAATTACGACCGTATTCATCACGCAAGGCGTCGGACTCGGCATGAATATTGAAGGCCCGCTTCGCCTCGGGCGAAGTCATTAGCTGAAAAGCCTTGTCGCGAAATGTACTGACCGCTTTGGCGCCTTTGTTCGCACTCCGCTCGGCACCGCGCTGAAACCGGTCAACCTGGGCTAACAACGCTCGACGTGCATCCAAGCGGTCTGTTGCCAAGTCCAATGGCGGTACGATATCTCGAACCGCAAACCCCGGATCGGCTGGGTCAGCATTGACACTGAATGGAGAGACGGAGGGCCCCAGATAAGACGAACCTGCACTGGGGTGCATATCGGGAACGCAAACATATGGCGGCACACTTCCACGTGGCCCTAGTTTCTTGGCGATAATCGAGCCGTGTGCTGGCCGTTGATTATTCGGTGTCAAACCGGCATTGAATCCAGCCACGGGATGGTACCCGGTGAGCATGTAGTGGTCGGCCGGCCCGTGATCCGAATTACGATGCCCAAACGACCGAATCAACGAAAATTTGTCCAGCTGCTGCGAAGTCCGCGGCATGTGCTCGCCAACCTGGATCCCCGGAATATTACTGGCGATCGGATCAAAGTCTCCGCGAAATTCAGCCGGCGCATCCGGTTTCATGTCAAATGTATCAATCGTGCTCAACCCACCTTTGAGAAACACAATGATCAACGAACGATCATCCTTGGCTACGCCACCTTCCTTGATCGCGGCCTGACTTTCTCCAGCCAGCATCCCAGACAAACTGACGGCACTCCCGAAGAGCGAACCGCTACCAACGCGCAGGAAATCTCGACGTTGGACCCCATCACAAAATTGTCCGCGACGTTTCATGGTGTTCCTCCGTTTTATTTGGTGTGGCGCGACGATCTGACTTCACACTGCCGATCAAATCGACCGCGTTGTGCACCTAGTGATTAAAGACGAACTCCAGCGTGTTCATCAGACTCCAAGCGAGGTCCTCCGCGTCGTCTCGCCGACTCCCGGAAGACTGCTGGAGATAGTTCAATGCCGTCTGCTGCTCGGCTGAACTTGGAAAACGACTAAAAAACATTAAATAAAGCTGCTCGACCAAATCCTGATCGGTCTTTGTAGTATCGACCAAATCCGCAATCCGACCTGCCTCATGTCCGATCATCGCGGTAATTTCTGGTGAATTCAGCACATGCAGGACTTGCCCTACCGTCGGCTCGCCCACCCGTTCACACTCACAGGCCGTTTTGCGCGAAGGTCGCCCAAACAGTCTCAAAAAATAGTGATCGACCACACTGTCCCACAACTCGATTGCACGGAACCCATGAGGCACACCGGTGAATTTCTCCCGATGTCCGGTCACATTACAAACCGCGTCGAACAGCACCTCCGCATCAAGCCGCTTGAATAGAGCACGCGAGTAATTCTGCTCGTCCTCCTGATTCGTCTCGTTCGGTTTCGACGACCGCTGGTAACTTCGTGAGGCGGTGATCGTGCGAATCAACTGGTGAATATCAAAACCGCTGGCGACAAAGTGCTCTGCCAACGCTTCCATCAACGCAGGATTGCTCGGCGGATTGGTATCGCGCAGGTCATCCACCGGCTCCACCAACCCGCGCCCCATGAAATGCGCCCACATCCGATTCACCAGATTGCGGGCGAACCACGCATTCTCAGGCCCTGTCATCCACTTCACCAGTACCTGCCGACGATCACCGGGAGGCGACTCCTCTGGCATTGGTTCACCCAGCGGGTAAGCATAGACCGGTTGGCCCGTTCTCGGGTGTTTGGTCTCCGGGTCACCGGTCGCCAGCTGGATCTCGCCGCGACTGGTACCCTTGCGACTGATTTGCTGGAAAAAGGCTGACATGCCGTAATAATCGCGCTGGCTCCAGCGATCAAACGGGTGGTGGTGGCATTGCGCACATTCGATCCGCACCCCCAGAAACACCTGGGACACGGCGCTGGCG
Source organism: Planctomycetaceae bacterium (assembly GCA_002709225.1). Classification (GTDB taxonomy): domain Bacteria; phylum Planctomycetota; class Planctomycetia; order Pirellulales; family Pirellulaceae; genus UBA9264. The sequence goes on along the minus strand of PAQH01000067.1, from coordinate 6,677 downwards.
AGTTTCCCGGCATCTCCCACTACGCGGTAAAAATTCACCTGGGGCGCCTGTTTTGTGGGGCCCTGCAGCGCCAGGATATCGGTGACAAACTGGTCGTAACGCCGATTACGGGCAAAGCTCTTGCGAATCCAGGTGTAATACTCATACGCGTTCTTATGGCCCAGTGCGCGTCGATCAACCCGTAATAAATCTGACCATTTCATCGCCCAAAAAACTGCATACTCTGGCCGCTCGAGTAGACTGTCTACCAGGAGCGTCCGTTTGTCTGCCCGTTCATCCTGCAGAAACGCGCGGGACTCTGCCGCGGTCGGTAGCGTGCCGATGATGTCCAAGTAGACACGTCGCAAAAACTCCGAATCTGTGGCGTGGCCGGAGGGAATAATGTTGAGTTTCTGCAACTTGGCATGGACAAGTCCGTCAATGAAATTGGTTTCACTGACTGCCGGGTAGTCGCTGATCGCTTCCTTCCTTGGAATCAGCGCCTGGAAAGTATCTACAGCACCCATGTAGGTCGCCATGACGGCAACTTGCCCCGGCACGGAACCGATGCGCACAACGCCGGCCGCATCAACCGACGCCAGACCTTCGTTGTTCGATTGGTATTTGACAATCGACGTGACATCCACCTCGCGACCATCAGAATAGTAGGCCATCACGCGCAGCTGCTGACTTGCCTGCATACCCAACACCGCTTCGGCGGGTTGAATCTCAACCCGCTCGACTCGTGGCGCATCGGGTTTTCCCAACGGCGTGCCCGCGGCGACCCAATCTTTCAACATGTTGTATTCCCGGGAATCGAGCGCAATGCGTACACCTCCACCGTGGGGAATTCCACCAGAAGCCTTGGTCAATAACAGACTGCGTTCCGCCGCGGCGACAAAGGTCCGTCGTCCACGACCTTCCTTGGTCAAAGCCGCAAAATCGGCGAGTGGATCGAAACCAAATACGGACAACTTGAAGCCGTTCTGGCCCTCTGCCTTGCCATGACAACCTGAGGTATTGCATCCGTATTTACTGAGAATCGGCAGAATGTCATCTTCGAAATGGAATGCGTGGGGAACCGTTGTCTGAGACACCCGGACCGCAACCGTCTGCTGCTGATCTTGGTAGTGAATTTCGACGGTTCCAGTCCCATCAGAGAGAGCTCTCACCACACCTCGGTTATCGACCCGAAAATGGGGCGAATCCGTCTGGTACATCACCCGCTGGGTGAGATCCAAGTCTCTCCCGTCCTCGCTGCGGGCACGAACCAGTAAGCCGCGCAGTGCCCCCGGTCCAACCAGTTCAACTGCATCCGGGTGCACTTGAAAAGCGCCAGCCGCCACCGGTTCGGCAGCTGCGGCAGCGCCCCGCTCCCCGGTCGGCAGCAGGCCTACCAGGATCAGGCAAGCTAACGGGAACAACAGTCGCATAGTGGAAGCACCCAGGTTGAAGTCAGACCAATAGAGAACCGGCACGTCGGTGAAACATTCTCCTGCTACTGCGAGCATCTCTGGGAACGTCAGACGCCGTCAAAAAATCGAGTGACGACAGCCATATCCGGGACCATCACCACAACCGTAGATTTTACCGCCAATTCACTTCAATTGGTAGTCGAACGCACCCACCGCGTGAGTACCAGAAACACCGTAGGCGCGTGCCTTTACGGTTCTTGATGGGATTCCAGCCAGGCCCCGGTGTCGCGCCCTCAGACCGGGCAACAGCGTGAACGAACCAAAACCAACCGCTGCTTCAGGAAAATGGCCTTGACCAGAAAGTGGCTCCTTACCTACAAGCCTCTCCGCTGCTCCTCTCTTCTCCCTTCTCAAGTGACCATTCCACCCCGATGCCACGGCTTCACCCTATCTGGCTGGCCGTCTCCTTATCGTCACTTTCGGTGGCGACAAGTGGATTCTCCGGCGACAAGACCACCCCGGACACACCGATTCAATCTCGTGTCGACTCGCAGCCGCGTGTTGAATCGCTGCGCACGGTACGTGGCAAACTGGAACGACGTCAGAATGGGTTGAATGGAAAAACGACATACGCTTTGCGCGACCTGCAAACGGGCATTCGCTATCGCATCTACAGCGCGGACTCGACCCGGCTCCGGACCTTTGTCGGCCGTACCGTGCGGATGCGAGGGCAGGGCTGGAACCGATCCGATATCGACGTCGGATATCTACGAATTGGCGCGACGGTTGCCTCCAGCATGCCACCCTCGGACAGTTTGGACGCCGTTCCGGGCGCAGACAGCCACAGCCACCACGATGGCCACACTGAACCCGCACACCACACCGAACCCGCGTATCTCTCGGATAGTATTTCGCAAACACTACCCGCCGGATGGGTCTCGCGAAGCGGCCAGACGCCCGTGGCAATCCAACCTCCCGCCAGCGAACTCAACGACGGAGCTGCCACCCTCGGAACACTCGAAATCCCCACTCCAGTCGGTACCCGGCTCCATGATCTTGACCTCCTCGACAATCCTTCACACCGCTGTCCGCAATGCGGCGCATTGCCCGATTATGCGTGTGGGCCCGCTGGTGCGGCCTGGGTGCGTGCTGAGTACCTGTATTGGCGTAGCGCCGGGATGTCGATCCCATCACTGGTCAGCACCAGCCCCGCTGCCACACCTATCGAGCAAGCCGGTATCCTCGGCGAACCGGGCACCCAAACGTTGGTTGGTGCAGAAGATGTGCTCGCCGACCGGCGCGGCGGTGGACGCGTGCGTGTCGGTCTCTGGCTGGGACCGGCACGTGTCTGGGGCATCGAGGGCGATTACCTGGTGCTCAACAATCTGAATTACGAAGTCGCACAAGACTCCAGCTTGAACGGAGTGGACGTGCTGGCCCAACCGTTCTTCAATATCCATCCCCTGGATGACCTCGGAAACCCTCAAGTTCCCGGGGAAGACGCCTACCTGCTGGCCTATCCGCAACTCAGCGACGGCGCGGTGCAAGTACGCGCCAGCACCTCAATGCGAAGTGCGTCACTCCACTTAGTGAGGTTCCTGGGTTGTCGCGACTTTCCCCAGGAAACGACCTGTGGTCCCGGCTGCGCCTATTATTCTCGCGTCAACCTCCTGCTCGGTTTTCAGTTTATGGAGTTTGAAGAAAACCTCTCTGTGCTTAGCCAAACGCAGCCTATCGGATCCATTGAACGCTGGGCGGTCAGTGACCAGTTCGATACCACCAACGATTTCCAAGGCGGAGAGATCGGTTTTCACTGGCAAGCACAGCGCCACGTATGGACATTCGATCTGCTAGGTCGCGTGGCGGTCGGCAACGTTCATCAATTGGTGAACATCTCCGGCCAGACCGTTCATACAGACCTCGGTGGAACGGAAACCCTGCTGGCAGGAGGGCTGCTTGCCCAACGTACCAATTCCGGAATACACGAAAGGAATGTACTGGGACTGATTCCCCAAGCGCAAGCAACCGTCGGGGTCTTTCTCACACCGCAACTACGGTTCACGCTTGGTTACTCACTGATCTACTGGACAAATGTGGTTCGCCCAACCGACAGCATCGAGCGGGATTTGAATCCTCAGTTACTGCCCCCCGAGTCGGTCCCCTTCAGCGGCCCCGAACGGCCGGAGTTTGCGTTCCGACACCAAGACTTCTGGGCACAAGGATTCCACGCGGGTTTGGATTACCGATGGTAAGCCTCGAAATCCCGCGCGGTTAAACCGACGGGGCACTACAAAATCCCGTACTTTTCGTAGACTTCGGTGGCCCGCATCCCGTTACGAATCGCATCACGCGTAACATTCTCAGCGTGCACTTTCTCCCAGGCTCGGGATATCGCCTCCTTTTCAATCGCCTGCGGGACAACCACCACCCCATCTTCATCCGCGATCACCAGGTCACGCGGGCTAAAGACAACCCCACCGATCTCAACAGGTACGTCGAGTTCGACCACACGCTGACGGTGAAGGCTGTCATAAACACAGGTTCCGCGAGCAAAGCAGGGAAAACCCATCGTGCGCATCGGGGCCACATCCCGGGCCGCTCCATCCACTATGGCACCGACACACCCCTGATTCATGGCCGCGGTCGAGAGCAGCTCCCCCCAAATTCCTGATCGCATCGAACCACCGGCGGCGGCAATCAAGACATCATCTGTCACGCACGCATCAACCGCCTTCAGCTCGAGCTCGTACGGCCGCGGGTCGTCGTGAAATAGATCTGACCAAAGTGTCGTTTTACAACGGCCGATCAACACACCGCCCGTCGTCAGCGGCGCCAGCGCAAGCCGTGGTGATTGCGTCTTGTAGTCAAGCGAATCCAATGCATCAGAAACAACCGCAGAGTAAAACGCCTCACGCATCATGGGGATCGTGATTTCGTCGGGAGGAGTGTTCGACATGAGTTCCCGCTATTGGAGGAGTGGAAAACAACGCTGTCCGCTGATATTCTGCCGCATTTAGCGGAGACTTCCAACAACCTACTGCACGAAAACACTTCTCCCTGGGGACCTTTCATGCGCGTCGGCATTCTGGCTCTGTTGCACGAATCCAACACCTTCATTTCGCAACCCACTCACCTGGAACACTTCGAGCAAAGCTGGTTGCTTGAGGGTGACCAGGTACGATCCCAGATCGGGGCATCCCACCACGAAGTGGGCGGCTTCTTTGAGGGCCTGGAAGCTGCTGGCATCGAACCGATAGGGGTCTTTGCCGGCCGGGCGACGCCGTACGGAACGATCACAGCGAAAACGTTTGACCAGTTGCTCAGCCGCCTCTTCGCCGCAATCGAGAAGACGCTCGCACAGCACGGCCCCCTCGACGGGTGGCTGTTGGCGCCACACGGAGCTACTGTCAGCGAGGAATATCCAGACGCCGATGGCCATTGGCTCTCCGTCGTGCGGGCTCACCTGGGACTGCATGTCCCCCTGATTGCAACACTCGACCCACACGGGAACCTTTCGCCGGAGATGGTCCATGCGTGCGACGCGTTGATCTCCTACCGATCCAATCCCCATCTCGATCAACGCGCCCGCGGCGTGGAAGCCGCAAAACTGATGGCGCGCACCTTGCGCGGCGAAGTCCAACCGACGATGGCGGCCTGCCTGCCACCACTGGCCATTAATATTGAACGACAATTGACCAGTGAACCGCAACTCCGCGGACTCTATGAACTGGCAGACCGGATGTGTTCCAATCCGGCCGTCCTGAGTAACAGCATCATGCTAGGTTTCCCCTATGCTGACGTCGCAGAAATGGGCTCAGCGGCAATCGTGGTGACCGACCAGAATCTCACCCTGGCACAGCAACTGGCCGCCGAGCTTGGTGGGTATCTGTGGTCTCACCGCGACGAGTACCTTGGCCAAATGATCGAACCGGCTGATGCACTGGACCGCGCCGTCAGCCTTGACGGGCCAGTCTGCCTGCTCGACATGGGCGATAACGTAGGCGGCGGCTCGCCCGCTGATTCCACCCTCCTGGCACAAGAGATCTGGCGACGCCAGATCCCCGACAGCTTTGTCTGTCTCTATGACCCCGAAAGTGTCCAGCAGGCCGTCGACGCCGGCCCCGCGGCACGTCTCCAGATGAAGCTGGGGGGTAAAACCGACCAACAGCACGGCGAACCGCTGGCCGCTGAATTCCAAGTCGTCAGCCTCCATGACGGTAAATTCACCGAACCCGAAGCACGGCACGGAGGCCTGACGGATTGCGACCAGGGCCCCACCGCCGTTGTTCAATCTGATCACGGCCTGACAGTGATGCTGACCAGTGAAAGGATGCCTCCTTTCAGCCTGCAGCAACTGATCAGTTGCAATATCGACCCCCGTGCGTTCCACCTACTGGTGGCCAAGGGCGTCAACGCACCCGTCGCCGCGTACGCGCCCGTCTGCCCTCACTTAATCCGCGTCAACACAGCGGGTTGTACGACGGCCGACATGGAAGCTCTCAACTTCCAGCGCCGGCGCAAACCGATGTTCCCCTTTGAACGCGACACCACCTGGACTAGCGAAGTGGTACCGCCTGCGTGACGCGCAACCTGCCGCTCAACGGATCACATGAAACGAATGACATGGAACGAATGACATGGAACACGTGGTCAGGAGATGCCCAGCTCATCCCTAACTGCCGAGAACTGCGCGACGGCAAAATCCAAGTCTTCTGTGCGATGCGCCGCTGACAATTGAGTGCGGATTCGAGCAGTACCACGCGGTACTACTGGGAACGAAAAACCGATTACATAAACACCTCTCGCGAGCATCTGATCCGCCACCTTGGATGCCAGCGTTGCCTCTCCGAGCATAATCGGAACGATCGGATGTTCACCGGGTAAGACTTCCAACCCCACACCACTCATCCGCTCTCGAAAATACCGTGTATGGCTTGCCAGACGATCGCGCAACGTCGTCGATGTGGACAATAACTCAATCGCCTTCAGTGAGGCGGCTACGATCGGAGGGGCCAACGAGTTGGAAAACAAATAAGGTCGCGACCGTTGCCGGAGCAACTCGACGATCTCGGCGCGGCCACTGGTGTAACCACCACTCGCACCACCTAGCGCTTTCCCCAACGTACCGGTCAAGATGTCGACTCGGTCCGAGACACCGTGATGTTCAGGCGTGCCGCGCCCCCGCTGCCCCATAAACCCCACAGCGTGTGAGTCGTCCACCATGACCAGCGCTTGATAGCGGTCCGCCAACTCGCAAATTGCCGGCAAGTTCGCCAATGAACC
>PAQH01000066.1 GCA_002709225.1 Planctomycetaceae bacterium | reverse complement strand
CTCCGTGGCACCAAAGTCACGGATGCGGGACTGATGCACCTCACGGGCCTGAGCAACCTTGAACAGCTGGTTCTCGACCGCACCCAGGTTACGGACAAGGGGCTGGAGCACCTCAAGCAGCTAACCAAACTGCAAATGCTCAGGCTCAGCCGGTCCCAGGTCACCGACGCCGGGATGGTGCACCTGCTGGGGTTGACCAACTTGCAGACGCTTAGTCTCTCCAGAACGCAGGTCACCGACACGGGGATCGCCGAATTGCAAAAAACGCTACCCAACTGCAGGATCATAAAGTAACGCCCCGCAACACCTCCTGCGGCCTGTGCGGGTCTGGTTGCCGGCCACACGCCTCCTCGCCAGCCTCTATATTGGGGGCGTCTGGATACGCCAACCGAAGGAGCTGAACATGAAACGTCTGCTGGGTCTGCTGCTGGTGATGGGGATGGTTGGGTGTGGGGGAAAAGAAAATGCTGGCAACGTCGTTGATAATCGCGTGTTAACGTCGGAAGAAATCACTGAAGCCTTGGAACTTCGCATTGGCGAATGGAAGTACAGTGACGGCCAGAGTCTCACCGGACAATGGAGGCAGAAGGGAGTCGCAATTGACATCAAGGGACAGTTTAACGGACAAGAACACTTTCAGACTGTGGTGTACGATTTTAAGACGGCCCAGTTCGTCGACACAATTAGTTTGCTAGACGGGAGGGTTCAGGCGAGATACAGTCGCTGGGATCCGGGAACAAGAACACTAAGAATTTGGATGGCAGGGTCACCCGACTCTGATTGGGGACTCGCCATCCAAAAGACGGGTCCCAATTCAGTTTCATGCACGTCTCGTGACATCGCACGCGGACACGTTTTAGGTCGAGAAACTTCCAATGGTGTTCGGACTCCAAACACACCTTGATCGGTAGTCCTGGGACTCGCCCAACTGCGCGACTCTATACTCACCGCCCCTCCTGCCGCCGGTGCGGGTCCGGTTGCCGACCACACGCGGTGCGCGCCAGCCTCTATATTGGTGGCGTCCGGATACGCCAACCGAAGGAGCTGCACATGAAAACATTTCTGCTGCTGATGGGGATGTTCGGGTGCGGTCCGCAGACAGTTTCTACGCAGCCCGAATTATCCAAGAATAATGGGTGGTCTCATCAGGCTCCCGTGGTGACGGGAGCTGGTTCTACGGCACTTGCACAACCGCCCTCCGAGACGGCAACCGTCATCGACTTCAATCGTGAAATTCGCCCCTTGCTCTCGGACCGTTGCTTTCGTTGCCACGGCCCGGACTCGGCCCAACGACAGGCGGGACTCCGCCTGGACACCAAGGCCGGACTGCAGGGCAACGGAGACCGCCGACCGATCGTGGTTCCCGGCGACGCCAATGCCAGCGCGCTGTTCCTGCGGATAACGCACGCGGACCCAAACCATCGCATGCCACCCGCCGACTCAACTCCTCCCCTGACTGTCCGTCAGATCGGACTTATCGAAGCCTGGATCAGGCAGGGCGCAGTCTGGCAAAAGCACTGGTCATTTCTGCCGCCCTCCCGTCCCGCACTACCCGCGGTGAAGAAGACCGAGTGGCCACGCAACCCGATTGATCGGTTCATTCTGGCACGACTCGAGAGCGCCGGTCTCCGACCCTCTCCGCGTGCAGACAAAGAGACGCTCATTCGGCGCGTTACTTTTGATTTGACTGGTCTACCACCGACCATGCAGGAAATTGACACCTTTCTGGCCGACGAGAGTTCCGGCGCCTACGAATCGGTCGTAGAACGTTTACTGCATTCGCAACAATATGGTGAGCGGATGGCCATGCAGTGGCTGGATGCAGCCCGCTACGCCGATTCGCACGGCTACAGTCTCGATCGCCGGAGGGTGATGTGGCCTTGGCGCGACTGGGTTATCTGGGCCTACAACCAGAACATGCCCTTCGATCAATTTACCGTCGCACAAATTGCCGGCGACCTGCTCCCAGACGCAACGGTCGCTCAGCAAATCGCCACCGGCTTTAATCGCAACCACCCCATTCAAAGTGAAGGCGGTGTCATCAACGAGGAATACCGCGTCGAAACCGTCGTCGACCGCGTCGAAACCACTGCGTCGGTCTTCCTAGGTCTGACTATGGGGTGCTGCCGCTGCCATGACCACAAATACGAACCGTTTTCACAAGAAGATTTCTATCGCTTCTATGCTTTTTTCAACAACGTCCCAGAAACTGCGCATGTGGGAAACGGGGACCGGCTTGTCGATCCGCCCGCTCTTACGGCCCCATCCGTGCTACGGCCGATCCAGCTCACGGAGCATCGCCAGCGGATTGCCGCACTTGAGGAAAGAGTCGCCCAGGAGCGTACCCAGGGTGCCGCGTCGCGGCCAACGGAACGGGTCTGGATTGACGACGAACTACCGCCGGGTTCCACACCGATCGGCAACGGCAGCGGTGCGCAAGAGTTCGTGTTTGTCACTCGGCCCGACCATCCCGTCTTTAGCGGCAAACGCTCGTCCCGACGCACCAGCCAAGGTCGCGGGCAACATCTTATTCAGAACGCAAACCCCGGCCTGCGGCTGGCGGCTGACACAACTTTGTTCAGCTACGTCTACCTGGATCCCCAAAACCCGCCCCGCCAAATCATGTTGCAGTGGAACAGCGGTCGCAGCTGGGATCACCGAGCCTACTGGGGTGGAGACCACATCCCCTGGGGAAAGGCCGGCACCAGCAGCCGGCGGCGTCAGGGTCCACTCCCCGAGACCGGGAAGTGGGTGCGTCTGGAGGTCAAAGCGGGTGACGTTGGCCTGACTACCGGGATGACGATTACCGGCTGGGCGTACACCCAATTCGATGGCACCGTCTACTGGGATAAAAGTGGTGTAGTCGATCGACCTATCGATCGGACTGAGCAACGTTTGGCAGCGCTCAAACAGGAACTGCAACACCTGACGACTTCTCAACCGACGGTCATGGTGATGGCCGAAATGGAACCTCCGCGGCAGACCTACGTACTTCGGCGTGGGCAGTACGATCAGCCGGGCGACACCCCGGTTACAGCCGGGCTGCCAGCCGCTTTGGGCAGCCTCTCGGGAGAACTTCCACCAAACCGACTTGCCCTAGCGCGTTGGCTGGTCAGCGACACCAACCCACTCACCGCCCGAGTGGCGGTCAATCGATACTGGCAACTTCACTTTGGTAACGGGCTGGTAGAAACTCCCGAAGACTTTGGCTCCCAGGGATCCTGGCCCACACACCCCCAACTCCTCGACTGGTTAGCTACCGAATTTGTGCGTCGTCACTGGAACGTACGGGAGATGCACAAGTTGATGGTCATGTCGGCAACCTACCAGCAATCATCGCGGACCGCGCCGCCGCTGTCGAAGCTCGACCCCGACAACCGACTTCTGGCCCGTGGACCTCGCTTCCGGCTATCTGCCGAGATGATTCGCGATCAGGCCCTCGCGGTGAGCGGTCTGCTCACCAGTCAAATCGGTGGGGAAAGCGTTCGCCCCTACCAGCCACCCGGACTCTGGGATGACGTGGTGTATCAAAATGTGCCGCGGTTTATACAGGACCATGGTGACAAGTTGTACCGACGCAGCCTTTACACCTATTGGAAACGCAGCGTGCCACCACCCAACTTTCAGGCATTCGATGCCCCCACACGAGAAGCCTGTGTGCTCAAACGCTCCACTACCAATACCCCCTTGGCCGCCCTAGTGTTGATGAATGACCCCACGTTTGTGGAGGCATCCCGAAAACTGGCCGAGCGCGTCCTGCGCGAAGGGGGACAGGGTACCGCGACACGTCTGGAAATGGCGTTTCGCCTGACCACCGGCCGGCGGCCCATTCCGGTCGAAGCCAAAACACTCGCGGTCGCCCTGCGCGAGCTGTCCGAAACATTCCGTCTAGACGCCACCGCCGCGGAACAATTCCTCAGTGTCGGCGAGGCGCCGGCTGCCCACGACTTGGAGCCCCGTGAATTAGCGACCTACGCCGCACTCGTGAATAGTCTGCTGCAACTTGACGAATCGGTTACCCGAAGATAACAGCCGCCGGCCATTCATCCACTTGCCGCGCACTTCACGGTGCCAGCGTGGAGGACAACTTTAATGACGCGCACCTTGCAGAAACCCCTTGACCACGGCTTGCTGGCCAACCGCCGACAGTGGCTCGGTCGCTCCGCGGCTGGTATCGGAGCGACAGCATTAGCTTCGGTGCTCAACGAAAACCTCTTGACCGCCGAATCCGGCGCCACACCCCATTTCAGACCAACCGCCAAACGCGTGATCTATCTATTTCAAAGCGGGGCACCTTCTCAGTTTGAACTATTTGATCACAAGCCGGTGCTGAACCGCCTGCATGGTACGGTCTTACCCGCGGAGTTCTTCCAAGGACAACGCCAAACAGGAATGACAGCGGGACAAGAAAAGAGAGTCTGCAGATCGATCTATTCGTTCACGCGACACGGCGACAGCGGAGCGGAACTCAGTGAACTGCTGCCGCACCTTGGCAAGACGGCTGACGATCTCTGCATTCTCCGCTCGGTACAGACAGACGCCATCAACCACGACCCGGCGATCACGTTTTTCCAAACCGGGTTCCAGCAACCCGGACGTCCCAGCATGGGGGCCTGGGTCAGCTACGGACTAGGTAGCGACAATGCCAATTTGCCCGCCTACGTCGTGATGATCTCGCAAGGCAGTGCCAAACGTGACTCGCAGGCACTCTACGCGCGACTCTGGGGAAGTGGCTTGCTCCCCTCCGCGCACCAGGGCGTCAAGTTTCGCGCCCGCGGAGATGCCGTACTCTACTTGAACAACCCCCCTGGAATCACAAAGCGTCGACGTCGACGTATGCTTGACCTGACCCAGTCGTTGAATCGTATTGAGTACCAGCGTGACAGAGACCCCGAGACACTCACCCGGATTCAGCAGGCCGAATTGGCCTACCGCATGCAGGTTTCGGTACCTGAACTGGTTGACCTGCGCCACGAGCCACAACATGTCCTGGACCTTTACGGGGACTCCGCTCGCCTACCGGGAAGCTACGCCGCCAACTGTCTCCTGGCACGTCGACTTGCCGAGCGGGGCGTCCGTTTCATTCAGCTCTACCACCGCGGCTGGGACCAGCACGGCGACATGCCCCGAGACCTGCCTTTGCAGTGCGGAGACATAGACCAAGCTTCGGCCGGTTTGCTTACCGACCTGAAGCAACGCGGCATGCTGGAGGATACCCTCGTAATCTGGGGCGGAGAATTCGGCCGCACGGTTTACGCGCAGGGCAAACTAAACATGGCTAGATACGGCCGTGACCACCACCCGCGCTGTTTCAGCATGTGGATGGCGGGCGGCGGAATCAAACCAGGGCTGACCTACGGCAGTACCGATGAGTACGGGTTTAACGTGACGGAGGACCCAATCTCGGTCTATGACCTGCACGCAACGATGTTGCACTGCCTGGGAATCAATCACAAACAATTGACGTACAAATACCAGGGACGCGATTACCGGTTAACTGACGTCCACGGTCGCGTGGTGCGCGATCTCCTGGGCTGAATACGTTTTTCCCAGGATGATCTGGATGGTCGCGGTCTGCGTCGCAGGCACGTTGCCAACCGACCGTTTCGCCGCGGCCATCCCCACCAGGCGCACCAATCCGTCGGGCAATTTTTGACGGCACCACTTTACCGGGAGAACATGCATGCAAACGTCTACAGCGTGGTACTTATTCGCTGTCCTTATCACTACTGCTTTGCCCGCCTCGGCCACGCCCCCCCCCGCGCAGGGCGCACATACGGGATCACCTCCGGCCGTACGCGTGAAGTTGTCGCCGACCCATCTTGCCGCTGTCAACCGTCAGCGCCGCATCTATGTCAACAATGATGTTGGTAGCGACGCCGTCGCCATGGGGCCACGGGAAACCGACATTACACCGGAAGAATGGGTTACGGCCCGTTTGAGCGCGCTCATCCAGCCCGGCAGCCATGTCGATGCGGTCGGTTGGTGCCTCGATGAGGGGAATATTGCGGCCTATCCAAGCGACCTCATTCCCGAACTACAGTACCCAACCGTGCTGCGTTGGCGGAAGGGCGGTGTCGATATCGCGCGGCGGCTTGTTGAAGAGAGCCATCAGCACAAGCTCGAGGTTTTTTGGGAACATCGTCTCAATGGCGCCGACCGCGAATCCGACGTGCGGACGCCGGCAACTCCCCCGCTCAAAGCGCGTCACCCGGACTGGTTGCTTCCCGACGGCTGGTGGAAACCAGGCTTGTGGAACTTTGCCGTCCCCCAAGTGCGACATCATAAGGTCGCCGTGCTGCGCGAAGTTGCGAAACGCTACGACCTGGACGGCATCAACATTGACTTCGGCCGCCATCCTCCCTTTCTGCCCAAGGGCAAACAGTGGGAGCAACGTGACGCCTTGACCAGCTTTGTGCGACAAGTCCGCCACATGTTGCAACAGGTCGCTCGTGAACGCAAACGCCCCTACCTGCTTTCAGTCCGCGTCGCCGACACGCTCGTCGGCTGTCACTTTGATGGCCTCGATCTGGAAACCTGGGTGCAAGACAACCTTATTGACATGATCGTGATCGGCACCCGCTCCATCGAAGTCGACCTTCCCGGATTTCAGAGAATCACGCGTGGCACGCACGTGAAACTCTACCCCTGCATCGACCAGCATCACTCGCCAGATGGTTACCACGCAATCGCCGACCCACGTTTCCTGCGCGGCCTGGCAGCCAACTGGTGGCATCAAGGCGCCGATGGGATTGCCACGTTCAATTTCTGGAACGAATTGCCGACTGCTGGCGCTCGCATCGGGTCATCCGGGCCCCTCTATGCAGAAAAGTCAGTGCACGCCAGGGCCTACCGAGAAATTGGCGATCCAAGTCGGTTGGCGCCGCTCGACAAATGGTTTGTTGTGTCCCGCCGCTATGGTGGTGGGTTCTACGACCGCCAAGGGGACCGCTGGAACGATTACACGAACCTGAACCACCAGGCGACACTGCCACTGGTGCTGGGAAGCGACCCCACCTGGGGCCGCGTCTACATCGCGGACGATCTGCCAGCTGCCGCAAAACGTCTCCAACGCGTCGAACTACGTCTCCTCTTCTCGGAGGCCACGACGACGCGCCAGCTCGAGGTCAAGTTGAATGGTGTACAGCTACACCCATCGTCCGTCAAATCCGGCTGGTGGATCCTGCCTCTGTCACCACGCCAAACCGCCGTGGGCGATAACCTGTTTACGGTACGACGTGTTAACGTGCCTACCCGCCCGCCTGCGTTGTCACTGGAAAAGGTTGAAGTCCATGCTACCTACCACCAACCGCAACCGTGATAACCGCACAAGCGCGTTCGAACGTACTTTTCGCCCGCGTGTTCCGCGTTGGTTTCCGGACGGCTACCCCACCTCGCCGCGACGGACCGCCGACGGGTTGTTAACTAGCGTGCCTCGGCGGTTGCCCGCTCGGCTTCTTTTTGCTGCCTCTGCTGCTCTTCCTTGCGTTCGAACAGCTTCATCGCCTCCAGTTGCGCATCTTCAAGAAATGCCAGCGGATTGAGAATGACCTCATCCCCTTCCTGAAGACCCGATTTAGCGACAACGAACAGATCGTTCCGATCGCCAAGCTCTACTCGACGACGCCTGGGTCCATCACCTGTCTCCACCCAGCAACTGTAACCACTCACCGTCTCCAATAAAGCGGAGGCTGGAACACGGAGCACCGCCGGCAACCGGGCAATTTCCACTTCCACTTCCGCCGTCATTCCAGGCTTCAATCCGTTAATCCCCGTCAGTTCAACAACCGTGTCATATTTGACCGAGTTCCCACGCCACCAACCCGCCGGACTGGCAACCAGCGCCACCGAGCTGACTTTCGCTTCGAGGGTGCGATCCATCAGCTTGACGGTAACCGGCAACCCGTTCTTGACGCGGTCAACAATCGATTCATGAATGCCTATCTTGACCTGCATCTTTGCCAGGTCCGGCATCAGCAACAACACCTGATCTTTGTGTACTGACTTGCCGACTTGCAGGTCCGGCTCGTCCTTCCACTTCGTCATCGAAGGGTAAATCACCAGACCATCACGCGGTGCCTTGACCACACAAAATCCCAGCTCTTCAATTGCCCGGTCACGCCGTGAGTCGTTGGCACCCGAACGCTCGACCTCGGCGTAGTGTTTAGCTGACCATTTGTCATACTCACCCTTCAACTCGGCAAGTTTCTCGCGGCGCTGATAATTCTCCAGCACGTCAAGCTCCGTCTTCTCCAACTCTAATGCGCTCTCCAAGCTTTTGATCTCCGTCCCATACTGCACAACATTCCATTCACTTTCATAGCCACGCGCCAACATCTCCTTGGCATGGTTCTCGAAATTCCTGCCCGTCTGCAGGTCGGATTTACGCTGGGCGATCATTTCCTGCTTCTTCATGACCTCGACCTGAAAACGCCCCTGCTCATATTCGGGGATGGCCAAACTCGCCTTCCGCATCATATTGCCCAACACCATTGAACCCGCTTTTGACCAGTGCGCGTACTTCGTCTTTTCGTAAATCGTCTCCTCAATCACCAGCGTATCAAGGCGAACCAGTTCGTCCCCGGCCTTCACCTCTTCACCACTTTTGATCGCCCAAGTCACCGTATTCTCACCACGAACTCGACAGACAATGCGGGTATTCTCAGCGCTCTCCAGGACACCGTGTTCGATGACGCTGACAACCATTTCACCACGCGTCACCTCGTGCGTCTTCCACTCCGCCACTTTCTCAACACGACCCAAACTGAAAAACAATCCCCCCGCAACGGATGCAAGCAGTAACAGCACACCCGACACAATCGTATTGCGTCTGCGTGCGCGGGCCGCCTGCTGGGGATCCACCAATGGCAACTGGGGCACCTCTCGCGGAACAAGCGGTGACGTTTTCGACGCCAACTCGGACGTCAACTGATTTTCCATGGCGAGTTTCCTTCGTTCGTGCAAGTCCTATTTTCGCACCACCGCGTCTGGCGGACAACCGCTGTTTTTTGAGGCCTCGCAGGCCCCCGACTCCGCATCCTCCAGACCACACCGAAAACCACATTTCCCCTGCCATTTCCGTCCAAATTGTGCTTTTCGGCCCTCTGTCGGATACCTCGCGCCACGTTTCTCCGGCGACGGTTTCATTGAGCGTCCGTCCTTGCCTTGAAAAAGACGCACGCCACTCCCTACTTGTGTCCCCGACGCGAATCAGGAATCCTTCAGGCCCGGGCGACACACCACTCCTACCTGGGCCGTCACACACACTGCACCCTGGGAAGAAACGCCTGGGTTCTTCCTACCTAGATATCGGTCACCCAGCCGAGCTGGGTGATCCTCGTCGACCTGGTGAAAAAAACAGTTCCCACAAGGTCCTTATTGGCAGTCTGCGGCATTGATTTTCACCTCGGGTCGGCCCGTATCCACAACCGCCTCCCAGCTACACCGCCGCATTGGTGCTCCCGACGCTGCTAGCTGGACGAGATACTCTCGTCTAGATTCAGGATCAGGCTACAGACCGCGGCGCAGGCCGCCCATTGGGCCGGGTCTAGATCTGGTGCCATATCTCGCGCGGCCCGGGTCAGGTAGGCTCCGGCGAACGCCTCGTTTCCACGGAACTCGCGCACACGGTCCGCGTATTCCGCCTGCAGGATCCGCCGCTCGTCCGCCGTCGCCCGTCGGGACGTCGCCAACCGAAACGCAAACTCCAGCCACTCTCCTGGCTGCCGTCCACCTCGACGCATCGCTCGAACCGCCAGATAGCGCGCCGCCTCCACAAACTGCGGATCATTCAGTAGCACCAGCGCTTGCAACGGAGTATTCGTACGTTCACGACGGGTGCGACACTTGGTTCTCCCGTCAGCACCCAGGATACGCATATTGGCGGCGGGAATCTGCCGTTTCCAATAGGTATAAAGGCTGCGGCGATAAAGACCGGCCCCCGAACTCTGTACAAACTTCGCATTCGCAGCACCAATCGCGTTGGCCCCGAAAAGTTCCGCTGGCTGGTAAGGATTGACTCCCGGTCCGCCCAGTCGCTCTACCAGCAGGCCACTGACGGCCAGTGCGTGATCGCGAATCGCCTCCGCTGGCAGTCGCCGCCGCGGACCGCGCGATAGCAATCGATTGTCCGGGTCGCGACGCTGTTTCGCAGCGTCCTGCGCACTCGCCTGCCGATAGGTGGCGGACAACACCATCTTTCCCAGTAGAGCTTTGATATCCCACCCCGACTCCATGAAATCGACCGCTAGCCAATCCAGCAGCGACGCGTGACTGGGCTGCTCACCTTGCGTACCAAAATCTTCGGAAGTCTTGACAATCCCCGTGCCAAAGAGCAACTGCCAGTACCGATTGACGACGACGCGGGCCGTCAACGGATTGTCGCGTTGCGTTAACCATTGCGTCAGCCCCATTCGATTCCGAGGCAAAGTGTCCGCAAAAGGCATAATGCTCGCCGGCGCCGCGGTCTCGACACGCTTGCCAGGCCGATCGTACTCGCCTCGAATCAAAAGGCGGTTCTGCGGTGGCGATGTCATCTCAGCAGCCACCATCGTCAGCGGAGCCGACGACTCGATTCGCTTCTTCTCGTCCAGCAGTTCCTTAAGGCGCTTCCGCACTGGCGCAAAAACCGGCCAAAGCGTTCGAAAGTGTGCCAGACGTTTTTCCTGTTCCTTAGGCAACGTCGCCCGCAATAGAACGCTCGGGTTCTCGCTTGTGGAAACCCGCAATGCGACACTACTGGCGCATTGAATCGTCAACTCGAGATACTCTCCGGCGGCAACCTGCAAAGGTGCCGCTAAGGCAAGGAGCACCGGCTGGCCCTTCAACTTCAAGGCCCTGTCACCCTGGACTTTCAACTCCGTCTTCTGTTCACCCCGGACATGCGCTACCTTGACCACCTGAATCACATCCGCTGCCCGACTTTCCCACCGTAACACGCTGAGGGACCCCGCTGACAGTTGCAACCGAAAACCGAGGCTCTCGGCCTGGGCACCGTCGACAGCGCCAGCGGGCAGCGCATTCCTCGCATTTGCCTTCGCCAGAACACGTTGTGCGACATGAAGCCGTGATGCATCAAGGATTTGGATCGAAACGCGATCGAGTCGCTCCGGACAGCAATCCGTCCGGTTCCACACCGCCACACTGTCGATCGGGAAAACGTCTCCCAGATCAACTTCCCACCAAGCGTCCCGCTCCTTATTCGTACATGAACACGAAGCAAAACTCCCATCGCGTTTCCCGTCCAGCGCCTTGCGCGCGGGTGCGTTATAACCAACGCTCGATTGCGTCGCTTTGCCGAGTCGGCCAATATTGACGCCGCGCGAAAACACTTCAACTTCCGATAACGTAAGAAAACCCGTCTCGCCGGGCGCCAACGCCACCCGCACATAACGTCCTCGCAGCGGCCGACCGCCACCGGAACTTTTGGGAACATCCGCTTTCGACCGCACCCACCAATCCGCTTCAACCCGCAATGCCCCACCCGGCACAAGCGCGAGTTGTTTCCAGGGAACAGGTTTCTTCAGTTCCTCCAACCACTGTTCAAAGTCGGTCGTCAATTGTGGGGGACTAGACTCTAACCTCGCCCGCAAACCGGGCAGCGTGTTATCGATATATGCCAGCCGACTCGCCTGCGCGGGCGTGTAATCGCGCAGAGTCGGGGCACTAGCACCTTTGGTATTGCCTTTACCGACGAGACCATTAAAGAATCCCGCAAACTGGTAGTATTCGCGTTGCGTCATCGGATCGTATTTATGGTCGTGGCACTGAGCGCATTCCAGCGTCAAGCCGAGCATCGCCGTGGCCGTTGTATTGACACGGTCAACCAGATATTTCACGCGATAATCTTCATCGATAATCCCCCCTTCATTCGACGTGGGGTTATTGCGGATAAACCCCGTGGCGACGCGTTGCGCGACGGTTGCGTCCGGCAGCAAATCGCCGGCCAACTGCCACGTGATGAACTGGTTGTACGGCAAATTCGCGTTGAAGGCGTCGACCACCCAATCACGCCAGGGATGGATGGAACGAGGATGGTCCTCAAACAGTCCATCGGTATCGCCGTAACGGGACACATCAAGCCACTCTTGCGCCATTCGCTCGCCAAACGCGACCGACTTGAGGAGACGGTCCACCACCGTTTCGTAAGCCTGCGACGATCCGTCGGCCAGAAACGCATCCAGCTCCGCCAAAGTGGGCGGCAACCCGGTAACGTCCAGTGTGACACGGCGTAGCCAATGTGCCTTCGTGGCGGGACCGTTCGGCCGCATTCCCGCTGACTCCAGGCGTGAGAGAATGAACCGGTCGATTGCGTTCCGTGGCCACGTGTGGTTCACGACCGTCGGCAACACCGGCCTGGTAGGCGGCACGAACGCCCAATGCTGCTCCCATTGCGCGCCCTGATCGATCCAACGCGCAATCAGACGGATCTCCTCTTGCGAGACTTGCAATTTCGACGCGGGAGGCGGCATCTGGTGCCCCGGATCATCACTCAACAAACGCGCGACCAGTTCGCTGGTTCTTGCGTCGCCGGACACCAACACGCTGCGCACGCCCGCTTCCTGATCGAGTCGCAGGCCGGCCTTGCGCTGTGCGGCGTCCGGCCCGTGACAGGCATAACAACGATCCGCCAGGAGCGGGCGGATTTGCTGGCTGAACGATACCGCGTCGGCCCCGGACAGGGTAGCCATGAACAGCAGGAGAAGCGGATTCATTAGACTCACCGAATTGAAAGTTTGCGTTACCACAAAAACCAGCGGGAACAACTAAGTCAGGCGAGGATCGGGGCGACCACTTTCCCATGTACATCCGTCAAACGAAACCGCCGTCCCTGATGCTTAAATACCAGCCGCTGGTGATCAATCCCCATGAGATGCATCACCGTCGCTTGGAAATCGTGCACATGAACCGGGTCCCGGGCTACGTTGTAGCCAACGTCGTCCGTCTCTCCAAAAGTCATTCCCGGCTTAATGCCACCGCCCGCCAACCAATAGGTAAAACAGCGCGGGTGGTGGTCGCGTCCATTGGCGGCCTGACCGGCTTTACCCTGGCTGTACGTCGTCCTGCCGAATTCGCCTCCCCAGATGACAAGCGTCTCGTCCAGCATCCCGCGTTGCTTAAGATCGGCGATCAAGGCCGCCTGGGGCTGGTCGACGTCGTTACACTGCTTCGCCAACGCTGAGATCAAACCACCGTGATGATCCCAGCCGCGGTGATAAAGCTGAATGAACCGTACGCCGCGTTCCGCCAATCGTCTTGCCAGGAGACAGTTGGCTGCAAATTTACCGGGAGTCTGGCATTCCGGTCCGTAGGCGTCCAGGACATGTTGCGGTTCTTGGCGAATGTCCGTTGCCTCCGGAACCGAGATCTGCATGCGAAATGCCATCTCGTACTGCGCAATCCGGGTCGCGATTTCCGGATCGCCGAAAGCCTCCAATTGCAACTGATTCAAAGCTTCAATGCGGGACACCATGCGCCGTCGCGAGGCAACGGATTCACCTGGCTGACTGTTCAAGTAGAGCACCGGTGTTTTCCCCCCGCGCAGTTGTACACCTTGATGGACCCCGGGGAGAAACCCGCTGCCCCAGAGCTTGGTGTACACCGGCTGGCTGCCCGGTCGGCCCGTACCATTGGAAATAAGCACGCAAAAAGTGGGAAGATTACGATTGGCCGTACCCAGTCCGTATCCCATCCAAGCTCCCATACTGGGACGGCCCGGCTGCTGGTGTCCCGTCTGAAAAAAAGTAACCCCCGGATCGTGATTAATCGCTTCGGTATGCATCGACTTAATAAAACACAAGTCATCCGCCATGCGGGCCGTGTGAGGCAATACCTCGCTGACCCATGCGCGGCTTTCACCATGCTGCCGAAAAGCAAACTTTGAGCGTGATATCGGAAACGAGCTCTGCCCGGCCGTCATCCCGGTCAAACGTTGGGTCTTCTTGACAAAACCGCGATCACTCCATTTACCGGTCTGTTCGTCGTACCTCTTGAACAATTCTTCACCGTGGTGCTTGTCCACGGCCGGCTTGTAGTCAAATAAGTCCTGCTGCGAAGGCGCCCCATTCATAAACAAAAAGATGATCCGTTTGGCCTGCGGCGCGTAATGAGGCCCCAGCGCACCGGCGCGCTCCACAAACGCCTCGGGCGCCAGCATTGAATGCAACGCCAACGAGCCAATCCCCGCCGCGCCTCGGCCCAAGAGTTGTCGCCGGGTTACCACATGCTTGAGAAACTCAACTGCTTCGTTCATCTGATCATTTCCGCTGTCGATTTCTAGACACCCTCAACCACGCGTCCACCGGCAGCGATCTCCTCGTCGCTCGGGGACCCGCACGCATGGTAGAGGCCCGGGACACTCACGCCAACACTATCTTTTCTCTTCCTGGGCAGGGAGCTCCATGCCCGCTCGTTCGGAGGACACCACTCCGCCCCGGCATCCCCCAACGATAGCTGTACATCTCAAATCCAGCCAATCCCCTTATACTCTCCGAGAACACCTATCTCCGCACTGCACAATCTTCCGGAAAGGCAGGCCCGCCATGAAATTTATGTATGGCACCATGCTCACCTTGGGTGCCACCATCGTCGCTGTGATCAGCGATGTCGATTCGACCCAACCGCAGACCTCTGCAGGCGTCACCAATGTCGCCAGCTATGGCGCCATTGCCAATGACGGAAAAGACGATACCGTAGCCGTCCAACGGGCCCTCGCGGCCTGTGCGGGTAGCCCACGGCGGACCCTCTATTTCCCGGGCGGGCGTTTCCACTTGTCGAGTCTCACATTCCGGAAAGACGTAAGCGTTCATCTCGCCAATGGCACCCGGCTGGAACTCGAACAAGGTGAAGTGCTCCGCGTCAACGGCCCCTTCCGGGCGGGGCTCTACCAGGTCTTTAGCGGAACAGGCGACGTCCACTTTGGTGCCGGCGCCGTCAGCGAGATTCTGCCCCAATGGTGGGGCGCTTCGGCCGCCAGCTCCGACAGTAGTCCTGCCATCAATCGCGCCATCAATTCGGCTCCGGATCTCCCGGGAGTTAACATACGACTATCGGGGCTTTTTCACTGCCGCTCTACAATCCACGTCAATCGACACCGTGTCAAACTCGTCGGTGACGGCATGTACGCGACCCGGATTACGTTCAATCCGACCTCGCCAAAAGCGCTGTTTGAGTTTTCTCACGCCGACAAAAGCGTGCTCGCTCAATGCACCATCCGGGACATGGGACTGTTGGGCGCAGGGAATTACGAAGACCGAGACCGGGTCCAGAAGGTGGGCATCAAGATTGTCGACGCCGACATTCTGGAAGTGCGTAATATCGCCATCCACAACTGGGGCGGCAATCAGAGCATCGGCCTACAAGTGCAAGGTCGCGAATTGGTGTTTGTGGAAAACATCACGATTCTCGCGGACTTACCCATCCTCATTGATAAGAACCCTGGGCTCGACTGGATCT
>PAQH01000065.1 GCA_002709225.1 Planctomycetaceae bacterium | reverse complement strand
TTTGGGCAGTGAACGATCGGAGTCTTTGGGAGGCCGGTCGTGGTTTGGCCGCGGATCCCTGGTTTTGGCTCACGCTGGGTGATGCCTACATGGGTTTTGTGATCATCTACGTTTGGATTTGCTACAAGGAACGTGGGTTTATCCGGCGTGGACTGTGGTTGGTATTGATTATGACGTTGGGGAATCTGGCAGTCTCGGTTTACCTCTTGCATCAGCTGTGGAAATTGGGACCCCAGGGCGATATGCGACGTCTGTTGTTGCGTGTCGAGTAGCGGCCGCGGCGTCTGGCGTGACGGGCTATCCGCTAAGGTGATGGGGGCCCGCTAAGGTGATTGGGACCCGCTAAGGTGATTGGGACAAGGTATAGCAGGCGGCCTCACGGCCATTGCGGACGAACAGCTGGCCGCGTGCGTAAGCTGGGTGGTTCCAGGTCTTTCCCTCCAGGCCCTTGATTCGTCCGCGTTCTCGGTAACTGTCCGGTTGAGCAGCCACCAGCGCCAGCGCACCATTTTCAGCGGTGACCAACAGATTATCCCCCAGCAACATGAGCTGGCCGGCCCCGTAACGCCCCCCTTTCCAGAGCCGCTTTCCGGAATCACCGGCGAGGCAGACTAGCACTTTGCCGTCCAGGCCGTAGATGTAGCCTTGGTGGTAAAGCAAGTCACTGAACTTGGGCTTCAGGCCTTTGCTTAACCAGCGTTGTTCGATTCGCCAGTCGTCTCCTGCGCGGTTGCATTGCAGCAATCGGGTACCGATACCATTGCCCATGCCGACGAGGAATGACTGTTGATCGAGCAGGCAGGGTTGCAGCGTTTTGTCTCCCGGAATGCCTCCCAGATTAAACTGCCATAACCCACGTCCGGTCAGCAGCTCATATCCGGACGCCCCTTCATCGTCGATGATGATTACTTGTTCCACTCCGTGCAGAGTTGCCAGATGCGGGGAACCGTAGCCGGCTCCGATGTTACCACTGGCCCAGCGGCGGCGGCCGTTGCTGCGATCGTAGGCGATCAGGCTCTGCTGCTGGTTTCCACCCGCACAGACGACCACCAGATCCCGCCACACCAAAGGTGATCCGGTGAAGCCCCAGGTAGGGATCGGGGCCTGGTTACTTTGCGCGATATTCACGCTCCATTCCAGCTTGCCGCTGCCCGCTGCCAGGCAGTTCAGAATGCCAGTCGCCCCTAGTGTGTACAGCCGCCCGGCAAAAAAACTGGGGGTCGCACGTGGGCCAGCACCTCCTGCAGCATCCCAGAATCGCGCGCGGTCTTCGTGTACCCACAGGAGTTCCCCTGAAGACGCGTGGTAGCAAACGACGCATTCAGAATCTCCTCGCTGTTCCTGAGTGAAGACGCGATTTTCCACGACACAGAAAGACGACCAGCCCGGCCCGATTTCGCGTCGCCAGATTTGCTGGGGGGGGTGTTGCTGCCAGTCTGCCTGGAGATGGATGTCGGTGACTTTGCCATCCCGGCGCGGCCCGCGAAAACCAGTCCAGTCGCCGTCTGCTCCAACCAGGGTTCGCTCGTCCTTGCTAGCTGTGGTCTGAGTGGGCGGCTTTGTCCTGCGTAACCACCGTTGTTCATTGCTGAGCTGCCAACGCCAGCGAAAAACAGGTAGCGATTCACCGGTGGTGCCGTCGCTACCCAGTAGCAACCAGGGACACAGCGTCAGCGGGATTATGAGAATCACCAGACGTTGAGAAGCGGGGCCAAGGAGCCGCTGCAGTAACCACGCTGACAGGGTGCTGGCGATTGTGGCCAGTGGCAGTCCCTGGAATCCAAAGCTGACGTACACAGATCGATCAACCAGCACACCGGTGGCCGTGGCCAGGCCAACGAACCAGAGCACCAGGCCGACCCGCTTTTTCCAACCGATGTGTAAACCAAACAGCAGCCAGCCCAGTAGCGCCAATCCGATCGCTGGCGGGCCCAGAAACAGGCTGGCGATCTGTAATGTCGAGTTGGGAACGAGCCACCAGGTTCCCACAATTTCTCCGACCCCCAGGGCAATGATCCATAAGGCGAGCCGTAAACTTGGCGCGGTTGGGTTGTGGGGCAGTGGGAACACCCTGGATGCTGGTGTGGGTAGTGATGATTCGTGGTCGGCAGGTGGCGGTGCGTGCATGGAATCGTTGAAAGTGAGCTGCCTGCGAATGGCGTATCAAATACGCTGCTATCGGTGGCTGGAAATGGGTATGCCGTGGATTGCACTGTTGGCCATGGCAGTTGAGCAGATGTTAGAATAACGCGACTGCAAAGCGAATTGACATGCCGCCGGAACCAGATATGCAACCTGGCACAGCGAACCGAGTAATTCGGTTGTTTTATTCTAGAGAGCAGGCGACTGGGCGAGGACCTCTGGTAACCGCCATTTTATTGTGGGGCGCCATGGGAGGGCTGGGTTTGCCGGGCCTGGCGCCTACGTTTGGCTTCACAACCGAGATGACTGTTGATGACCGTGTTCGCCAGTGGATAGAGGAACTGGCCTCTGCGAAGTTCTCGACCCGTCAATTCGCGACCCAGAATCTGATTGCGCAAGGCGTAGGGGCCTTACCCGCGGTGGAGGCTGGCCTGAAGAGCTCGGACCGCGAAGTCCGCTTGCGTTGCCGACGCATCTTTCGAGTGGTTCGGGAAAACGATTTCCAGGATCGGCTGGTTCGCTTTGCCGCCGACACCGGCTCCAATGCGCACGGTTTACCAAAGTGGCAAGCGTTCCGCAATCTGGCGGGAGACAGTGCCTCTTCGCGGCAGTTATTTGTCGCGATGCAGCAGGAGCAGGGTTCGTTTCTGGAAGAGATTCAGCAGCGGTCCAAGGGAATTGCTCCACTGATTGGACGTGGACTGACAACCCTCAATGGCCAGCGGGTGGGGCAGCGGCGAAAGCAACCCAGCTTGGCCACGCTCGCGACTCTGCTACTGCTTGTGCTGGATTGCCAGATCGACAATCGTGATCTCAATGATGCCTTGACACTCTATCTGTTTCGACTGGATGCCAATTTGCGCGGTTCGCCGGTCCGAGAGCCACTGATCACCTTGTTGCGGCACTGGCTTCCCCGTCAGGAGGGGCCGAGTACGTATATGGCTATGCACATCAGCTTGCGTCATGGTATTGGAGAAGCACGCGTGCTGGCTGAACGCGCTCTCAGCGCCGAGGCGATCGCTACGGAGCGACAACGCGAGAAAAAAAATGGGCGGACTTATTGGCGTCACCTGGCAGTGGTGGTCCTGGCGCGTTTTGGCGACGACCGCCACGTGGCCGTATTGACGCCACTGCTGAGCGATAGCACACCCACACCCTATGGAAGGCGTCAGGGCGCGCAACGTGATGTAACACAAATGCGCGACATCGCTCTGGCCGCGCTGGTCAAGTTGCGCGAACGCAAGCTCGGTGACTTTGGTTTCCAGGACGTGCGCCCGCATCCGGAACAGGTGTGGGACCTGGGGACGCTGGCATTTGCCAATGACCGGGAACGCAGCCGTGCGATTGCGAACTGGCATCGAGCCGAGCAGGCCGGCAATCGCGCGCCACGTGCTCCGTAGGCGGCTGATTTGCCGTGGGTTGCGCGCGCGGAACCGGGGGCAGGGTCGGCCGCGTTATTGCTGGCCTGTACGGGCGGTGCTGCTTTGCTGGATTTATGGGTTGTCCTTTTCCGGGTCGGGGATATAACGCCTGACGCGGCGATTTCGACTTCGATTTACTGGGCGTGAGGTTTATTGATGAACGTCGACGAAGCATCGGCACCTACAGCGGTTTCAGGAAAACGCGTCTTGCGCATGGCCCGGTTGGTTTCCAGGGCCTTTTCCTGGTGCCTCCACACGTGTGGAGGCAACTGCTGCCGCACCTGGTTGCTACCCGGGTTCCTGGTCGCCATCCTCTGGTTCGCAGGAATTGGGATGATTTGGATGGAGAATCGCCGTGTCGGCGGTCAGCTGCAGCAGGCGGTTCAGGACATGCGGATGATCAGCCAGCCCCGCCTGCTAGCTATGCTCTACGAGCCAAGACGCGAAAACGAACCCGGAAACGTCGTGACAGGGGCCCACGTTCGTACCCGCTCCGCAGCCGTGGTCGCATTCGTCCAGCTGAGCCGGCCGACCATCTCCACTAGGAGTGATGGAGCGAAACGTCAGGCCAAGCTTGTCAACCTACAAGAGTTGGAGTTGCCAGGTGCGCAACTGACGGAGGCAGATCTCAAGGGCGTCGACTTTTCCAGTGCGAATTTGAGTTCGTCTGATCTCCGCGGCGCAGATTTGGTAGCGAGTAATTTCTCCAAAGCCAACCTGGAAGAGGTGCGTTTTCGCGGTGTGCAGGCGGGGCAGGTGCGCATGGAACAAGCCAAGTTGCGCGGGGCAGATTTCCAAGCGGCCGACCTGCAAGGTGCGGAATTCTTCCAGAGCATGCTGTCGGAAGCTACGATCAAGTTCGGACAATGTAAGGATGCGAGTTTTCGCGAGGCAGGCTTGCGTGGCGCCAATCTGGAGGAAGCTGACTTTCGCGGTGCGAACCTGGTGGCCGCCGATCTGCGTGACGCGAGTTTTCGGTATTCCAAACTCGCCGGTGCCAACCTCAGTGAGGCGGATTTACGGGGAGCCCAATTTGCGCTGGCCGACTTGACCGGCGCGAAATTGCAAGGCGCGAATCTCGAGGGGGTTGATTTTCGGGAGTCCGCAGGTTTGACGCTACCACAGGTCCGACTGGCCAAGAACTGGCGTCTGGCTTTGTTTCGCCAGCCAGAATGGGTTAGCCAAGAGGCTCCCTGAGCGGCGTGCTAGCCACAGTAGCGGCCCTTCAACGGTTCTCGAGTCGACTTTGGTCTGCTTCAGTGGCGGCAAACTCTAATTGCGCCGTCGTTTGACCGTCGACGGAAAGACGTCCACTGAGCAGCAACACGCGGCGCATTTCTTCAACGAGCTGAACGTGGATGTCCAGCGTGCTGCCAGGACGGACGACCTGTCGGAATTTGACGTTGTTGACGCGAGCAATCACGGGGATTCGCCCCTCGGTAGTTTGCCGTGTCTGTGCGATCAAAATCGCAGCGGCTTGAAACGCGCACTCGCATTGCAGTGCCCCTGGGAAAACAGGAAAGTCGACGTAATGTCCTGCGAACAAAGGCAGATCGGCGGGCAAGTGTTTTCTGGCGTGAATCTGGGTTGGTGTAACCTCGACGACTTCATCGACCCAAAGATAGGGTTCACGGACAGGGATCAGCGCCTCGATCTGGTCGCGTTGCATGGTGATTCCATCGTTCTTACAGGTGGTGGTTTGTTCGCTTCCCAGCAATTCGGTGGCGGTGCGTCCGCTCAAATTGGATTTTAGGAGAGACGAGCTGATTTGGGGAGGGTTGCGGAGTTGGGAGTGCTATCCGAGGGGCGCTACTGACACGGTTTCGTGGTTCGCTGACACGTCGTATATTGCATGGCAGATCGGCTCGCTGCTCTCTGTTTCCGCTTGGAGCAGGTCTCGGGTGGTAATCGTCGAGCCATGGGCGTCGATCAGAATGCTGTTTTTCTACGCTTGAGCTTCAGGCCGTTGAGATGTCCGACTCCTACGATGCGTTGCTGGTTGTTTCTTTTGGCGGCCCGGAAGGGCCGGATGACGTGATTCCGTTTCTGGAAAATGTGTTGCGAGGCAAGAATGTGCCCAGGCAGCGTATGCTGCAGGTTGCCGAACACTACCAGCATTTTGGCGGGGTCAGCCCTATTAACGGGCAAAACCGCGAGTTGATCGCCGCACTCAAGATAGAGCTGGCGAACCACCAGGTCGAAATGCCTGTCTATTGGGGCAATCGCAACTGGCATCCGTTGCTGGCAGATACTTTACGGCAGATGCAAAATGATGGGATTCAGCGCAGCCTGGCATTCATGACCTCCGCATACAGTTCGTATTCGGGTTGCCGCCAATACCGTGAAGATATTGAACGAGCTCAACGAGAGGTGGGCGCTGAAGATCTGCAGATTGACAAAGTCAGGGTTTTCTACAATCACCCGGGATTCGTATTACCGATGGCTGATCGGCTGCGCGCTGCGCTGGCAGAGATACCGGCCGACCGTCACGCGACCACGCACATTGTGTACACGGCGCACAGTTTACCTCTTAGTATGGCTGCGGGCTGTCGGTACACGGCGCAATTAGAAGAAACCTGTCGGTTGGTCATGGCTCAATTGGCGGACTCTTTTTCCTGGAAGTTGGTTTATCAGAGTCGCAGTGGGCCACCTACGCAGCCGTGGCTGGAACCCGATGTTTGTGACTATTTGCGTGATGTCCACGAAACAGGACAACATACCGACGTGGTGGTGGTCCCAATTGGGTTTATTTCCGATCACATGGAGATCCTGTTTGATCTCGATACCGAAGCATGTGAGCTGTGTAACGAAATCGGCTTGGGGATGGTACGGGCCTCGACGGTAGGCACCGATCCACGTTTTGTGTCAATGATTCGTGAGCTGGTGCTGGAACGTACCGCAGCTGCATCACGTGAATACCTGGGTGAACAGGGGGCCAGCCACGATATGTGTCCACAGGACTGTTGCCCTTCAGGGCGTCCTGCCGGTCGACCTCGCTGAGACGTCGGGGCGCTGCAACGTCAGGCGTTGGATCTGCTGGTCCCATCGGACGGCTGCTTGACTGCCCCGGTGTTTGCCCGCCGTCAAGCCACTGCGGACCGGTGGTGGGATGCAGGCCGAGCGAGTGTGGTAGGTACTTTTCACATTCTTGAACCACCTTTCCCAGCAGGTATTTAGCACGATTTCGCACACATTTGGTTTGTGCGGGAAGGGTTTGCAGCGTCGTCGTCAGTGCTACATTGTCAGCAGTGGAACAGCAGGTAGTGGAAAGTGATGTGATGGATGGGATTCAATTTGCGGAACGGGGTTGGTTACCTGACGCGTTGATTCGTTGGGGTATCCGGCGATTGCTGGCCCGTCGTTTAAGAGAAGAGCGCATCGCGGATGTGGCACAACAACGGGCCGCTGTTTCTCGGTTCGCGGAAGAACTGTCGGGCAGTCCATTGGCGGTTCTGACGGGATCGGCGAATGAGCAGCACTATCAAGTTCCCTCTGCATTTTTTCAGCGTGTCCTGGGACCGCGTTTGAAATACAGTTGTTGCTGGTTTTCGCAATCGACAACGGACCTGGCGGCGGCAGAAGTGGAGATGCTTCAGACCACTTGCCAACGGGCTGACATCCAAGATGGCATGCACGTGCTTGATCTTGGGTGCGGCTGGGGTTCCCTGGCGCTTTGGATCGCCGCGCAGTTTCCCACGACTCGAGTGACGGCGCTATCCAACTCGGCAACGCAACGCGAGTATATCGAGTCGCAGTGCAAGCTACAGGAACTAACAAATCTGAACGTAATTACTGCCGATATCTGTGATTTTTCCACGGAGCAGAAATTTGACCGGGTTGTCTCGCTGGAGATGTTTGAGCACCTGCGCAATTACCAACAACTAATGCATTTGGTTTCAAAGTGGTTGCACTCGGATGGCAAGTTGTTTGTACATATCTTCTGCCATCAATCTACGCCGTATCTGTTTGAGACTGATGGGGCAACGAACTGGATGGGACGTCATTTCTTTACTGGAGGAATGATGCCGTCAGATTCGCTGCTGTTGTATTTTCAAGATGATTTGAGCATTCGCGACCATTGGCGGGTCAATGGCCAACATTACGCGCGGACCTGTGAAGCATGGCTCCAGAATCTCGATGCGCGCTACCAGGAATTGTGTGACCTGTTTCAACCATTGGTGGGCATTCGGCAAGCAAAGATCGTCGTTCAGCGTTGGCGGATGTTCTTTATGGCCTGCGCTGAACTGTTCAATTACCATGACGGCAATGAGTGGTTTATCTCCCACTATTTGTTTGAACAGCGCGGCAGCTAACAGTGGACTTCACGACAGGTCGTATTGTCGCACTGCATCCCTAGCAAACATCGAGTTGCGAGCTGCGCCGACATCCGGGTTTCTCAAACAGGATTTGCGACACGCCAACCTGGCGTTCGCGGAAACCGGCTTCGCAGTAACACAGGTAGTAATCCCACATACGGATGAATCGATCGTCAAAACCGAGCGCCCGTACTTGCTCGATGTTCTTCCAGAATTTGGCTCTCCACCGCGAGAGAGTTTCGGCGTAGTGCAGCCCAAAATCGTCACATTGAACCAAGCGTAAATCGGTTTCGTCGCGTAAGGCTTGTCCGATTGCCGAAAAGGAGGGAAGGAATCCTCCCGGGAAAATATAGCGTTGGATAAAATCGACGGAACGACAATAGCTGCGGTAACGCATGTCGGGTATGACAATCGCTTGCAGCATCATCGTGCCGTGTTGCGCGAGCAATTGGGAGCAGGTACGAAAATAGTGCGGCAGATAACGTTTACCAACTGCTTCGATCATCTCGATTGAAACCAGTTTGTCGTATTGACCGGATAATCTTCGGTAGTCGCACAAAAGCAGGTCAATTTGCCCTTGTAGGCCGGCTTCAGCGATGCGTGCCTGGGCGAACTCGTATTGTGCCTCTGAAATGGTTGCCGTGGTGACCTGGCAACCGTAGTGCCGGGCTGCGTAGATGGCGAATCCACCCCAACCGCTACCGATTTCGAGCAGGCGGTCTTGCGATGTCAGTTGTATTTGCTCGCAGATTCGCTTGTATTTAGCCAGCGATGCTGCTTCCATACTGCCGGTCGGGTCAGCAAATACCCCCGCCGAGTAGGTCATGGTGGGATCTAGCATCAATGAAAAGAATTGATTGCTGAGATCGTAATGGGCTGCAATGTTGCGGCGGCTACCTGCCAGGTTGTTGCGGTGCAGCCAACGGATTGCCCAGCGAAGCGGACGTTGTAGCTGGCCGGATTCTCGGTCCAACGACTCCAACTGCTGCCATTTCTGGACGAGTAATCGCATTGTTGCAAGCAAGTTGGTGCTGCTCCATTCACCCCGCAGGTACGATTCCGCAGCGCCTAAACTGCCGCCCAACAGGAGTCGTTGATAAAACTGCGCGTCGTGGATGCGAATTTCATTTTGTGAGCCGCTTGACACCGGGCACGGGGCGTGCGTGGGCGAGATCACTTCGCGGATGTGGAGCCGGTCGCTCCGCAGAGCGCGGAGACGCTTGGAAACAAGGTGTCGGCATAGACGAGCTAGAACTGGCGGGCGCCGCCTCTGGACTTTATTCGCAGGGGCAGGCTCGTGAACAGTTAGATCGGTGACGGTCTCACGGCGGCTCACTGTAACCGGAGAGTGCGCGATGGCGGGTGAGCCGCGATCGAGCGTGTTTACTTCAGCATCTGTCTTCACACGGTGCTCGTTGTGCGTTTTTTCGGATGTGGAAAGAAGGGACATCGTTTCATCCAGATTCGCAAGGCCTGGTAGTAAATCGCGCCAGTGATTTGCCCTGTCATGATTGGATAACGGGCCATTGCACGGGCGAGTTGATAGGAATTGAAAGGTCTTCGCTTGGCGGTCAGCATGGCGTCGAAAAAGTGAGCGTTATTTTCCGTCGCACTCAATTCGATGTACAGGGATGACGCGGGAACCGAAACCCGCCAGTGGTATTCTGAGTTCATGTCCATAAACGGTGAAACATGGAAGTCCTTGGCGTGTGAGAAACGCAGTTGTCGCCCTTCCGAAGTGCGATTCGCATCCCATAGAACATAGCAATGCTGTTCCTTCCAGGGAGTGTTATTGACTTCTGCAACGATTGTCTCGACACGGGTCCCTTGCGGGTCAAAACAATAATAGAGATTCAATGGACTAAAGTAATAACCACAATAGCGTAGTTGAGTCAGCAATCGTATGGGGCCGCGTGGCGCTCGGCCAGTGCGCTGTTCAACCATTTCATACACGGCAGTGGACAGGCGGCTTTGTTGGTGTGTTAGGTGATCACGTTCCAAGAACGACAGGCAAGCCCACTTCCTGGGGGAGAGCAGGCGCACACTCTTGAACAACTCGGGGAGTTCGGCCAGGTCCAGATATACCATGAACAGGCGGTACTGGAACTGATGGACTACCGGGTTGTATCGGCGATGTTGGATGCGTCCTTCGTAGATGAAATTGTGCATGCGTTCATCGTGATGCCAAAAAACTCAGCGATTGACAAGGCGCTGTTGACTCCATCTTCGTGAAATCCATTACCCCAATAGGCACCGCAAAAGAAGGTTCTGCGGGTGCCCCGGCATTCCAGGCTTCGTTGTTGCGCGGCGATCGATGTACGATCATAGGCCGGGTGTTGAAACTTTATTTGTTTGAGAACACAGTCGGGGCGGATCGCTTCGGTTGGGTTCAGCGTCAACAGGAGGCGCTTTGCCAGCTCTAGGTTTTGCAGTCTACCAAGGTCATAGGTTACTGAGACCGGTTGATTGGTATCTCTGCCCAGATGGTAGTTCCAGCTGGCCCAGCTGCGTTTACGTCTTGGCAGTACCGTGTGGTCGGTGTGCAGAATGGCCTCGTTTTCGTGGTAGGGAAATGACGTCAGAATTTCACTTTCCAGTGTGTCGCTGTCACGGAGTACGGCAAGTGCCTGGTCCGCATGGAGGGCCATAATTACATAGTCAAAAGTCTCTTCACGACCGTCGTTTGACTGGACCAGTACATTCTCTGAGGTGCGGCGAACGGATACGACCGGACAGTTCAAGCGGATTTGATGTTGCAGCGGTTGCGTCAGGGGGCGGATGTATTCTTGTGACCCACCGACAATCGTTTTCCATTGGGGCCGATTGCGCAATTGCAACAGGCCGTGGTTGTTCAGAAAGCGCACGAGAAAAAGTAACGGAAAATCGAGTATTCGGTGGGGAGGACAGGACCAGATCGCTGCGGACATTGGTAGCAAATAGTGTTTGATGAAGGGAACGCCGTATTTCCGCTGTTCAAGGTAGGCTCCC
This sequence comes from Planctomycetaceae bacterium, assembly GCA_002709225.1. Taxonomy (GTDB): domain Bacteria; phylum Planctomycetota; class Planctomycetia; order Pirellulales; family Pirellulaceae; genus UBA9264. Next base: position 7,401 of record PAQH01000065.1, on the reverse strand, counting down.
AAGGAAATGGTTGAGGGCTGTGCCAGTATTTCTTCAGCCTGACGATTGAAACGGACAATGTCGCGCAGCATTCCATAGAAACGTGGGCTCAATAAATTGGAACGCTGTGCGAACAGGCCATTGAGTGAGCTCCCCTGGTACTCCAGGCCCGATCGAGCACAACGGACACTGAAACTCATGTCCGTATTCTGGATAGGTACATTGAGTAGCCGCAGGAGCTGACAAAAATGGGGATAGGTCGATTCGTTGAAGACCATGAACCCGGTATCAACAGCGCACTGGCGTCCGGCGATTTCCACCTGCTCCATCCGGGCGTGACCGCCCACATAGGAGTTGGCTTCATACACCTGTACAGTGTGTTTACTGGCCATCAAGCGGGCTGTCAGCAGGCCGCTGATTCCTGTTCCGATGACCGCGATTCGCATCTGCTTGTCAGCCAACTGGTGCGCCGTCCAGACAATAGTTTGTTGGTCGTTGACCACCATCACGCCAGCGCACAGCTGTGGGTAATTGCGATCACCTGTGAAAGCGGTCCGTTGCTTGAGGCGGGAGCTCAGGCTGAAATGACGAATCTTGGGTCCAGAGCCAATTCCCGAACGGCGTTACTTTGCCACGTTACGTCGTGGCCACATTGAGTCACGGTAAACCCGGATTCCATCTCTGCGGATGAGAGAGGGACTAATTGCACACCGAGAAACCACCAATAGGTTGTAGCGCTTCACGCTAATTTGACAAGCCTGCAATTGACGATTGCCGCCGGCGGAAATGGCGGTTTCGGTAGCGCAGTGGGCGGTGATGAACGTGGCGAGGTAGTGCTTCAAGCAGCAACAACTATTCGGCAACCGCATCGGACCGTTCCTGCCGGGTAGCGTACCAGCCGGTATTGTCCGAGACTGTTCCCAGCATGCGAAACGGCGCCAGAAGGTTGTTTTTCGTCGAGGCCCGCTGGTCTGTAGCCCAGCACAACATCATGGTGGTATCGTCCTGGAAATTGTTGGCTGGTGAAAGCGACTGAATCCGTTCGAGCAGTCGGGCGATCAGATTTGCGGGTCTTGGATCGTCCAGGTCGGCTAACAGCTTCAGCAGGCCCGTCGTACCCAACATTGGTCCAGCCGGTGTTTCCGATTCGATAATTGCGTCGCTATAGCAGAGGACCATATCCCCGGTCTGTAATGGCAGGGTGAATTCTCGGTACTCGGCAGCTTCAAGCACTCCCAATGGTGTGTCGGTAATCTGTTTGGACGGTGTAAGGGTGTGGTCGATCGTTTGCCAAGATTGTGTTTGCTGACGGAAGATCATGGGCGGTGGGTGGCCAGCATTACAGAGTGACAGGCTGCGAGTGGGGGCAAAATAGGATCCCACCACCGCGGTGGCGAAACCACCACCCTCGGCCAGTTTAGAGAATTGTTGGTTCATGTTTTGAACGAAGCGGGTTTGCCGAATGCGGTTAATGTTCTTACGCATCAGGTCACGGAGCCCTGTGGCAATCCCCGATACCGTTGCCCCGTGGCCACTGACATCTGCCAAGAGTAGCCTCGTCAGTCGCCCTGCAGCGCATGAAGATAGGTAGTAGACGTCACCACCGCTTGAGTCGTGTCCATAGGGATGGCTGTACAAGCAGATGCTCATTCCAGGCAATCGAAAACAGCGGTCGGTGGCTCGATTACCTCCCCACACTTCCATGCATTGCAGACGTTCTTCGTCTGTATTGTTGCCTGTGGTTGTTTTGCTCATGAGATACGTTTTGGCAAAGGTCTGCGGCTTGGAAATGCTCTGCGGCATGGCCGCAGCGTGCCGTGAATGCGAACAAGTAGGTCAACCGGGGATCCACAAGGACTCTAAAGGGGCTGTTGAGTTTGACCAGCCCACTGGCGCGAAATAGCCTGGGCGCAGTCGCCTTCTCTGGCCAGCAGTTGCTAGCGAAAAGTCTCTGGCAGCAGTGCTGGTGTAGTGCGAATGGAGCGATCTGGGGTACATGGATGATGCTGTACGCTTAGTAGCCAAGCGCGTATTTCTTGACGTGTAACTCGAATTCCTGTCGATCGATCGACCCATTGCCGTTGCTATCTGCTTCTTCAATGCTGGCTAGATTCTTGATCGATTTAGCTTCTTCGAGAGTCAGCGCGCCGTCGCCATCCCGGTCACCTCGATCGAACATGCCGAGGAAAACCGTCAGGGTTCGTTGCTGCGCTTCGTCAAGCTTTTTCTCGGTTTCAGGGGTTTCGGCAGGTTCTCCAGTCAGAAAGAACTGTTGCCTGTTTTGATCCGCCTGGGAGCTGACGTGGATTGTCAGCGTTGTTGTTGTGAACTGACTATATTGCGACGGCGTCCGTATACGTGGGGCTCCTGTGGCACTTGTTTGCGGATGGAAAGCGACGACCTTGACTCGATATTCACCTGGAAAGATGCCCTCTTGAAGTCGGCCTTGGTGTTGCGTTTCCAACTGAAATCGTCCATCGCGGTCCGTATAGCCGCTACCATCGAACTGGATCTTGGGGAACAGGCTCCAGGAAGGCACTAACTCGGTACTGACGGTGGCATGGGCCAGCGGTTGGCCTTCATAAAATATCTGGCCGGAGAATGGCACCAGTGGTGGTTGTAGCCAAGTCGCTAGTAGTTTCAGTCCGTCATACACTCCGAAAAAGACGACAGCGCCGGAACTGACGAAGAGCGCGGAAACCACAAGTAACACCGCTGCCCGGCTTGGTTTGCGAGTGGGAGATTGCGGAATCGTGTGAGTGGCTGGTTGCGGAGCGTCTGGCTCTGGCGGTTTTGTATTTGGGGGGGCGGGCGGACTGGTGGTATCCCCGGGAAGAGGTGAGAGTGTGGACATGAAGTGGAGTACCCTTGCGTTGGTTCGAGTCGAGATTTGTCGCGGTGGTTGTGTGTCAGGCCAGCACAATCGATTTCATCGTCCTAGTAGATGGCGCAGTGCTGTTTCGAGTTCGGCGTGTTGAAAGGCAAATCCGGTTTCAATTAGACGCTGCGGGTTGACGCGCAGGCTCGCTAGGAGCAGGTCGTCGGCCATTTCTCCGAGTACTAGACGCGCTAGGAAACCTGGCATTGGTACGATCGTCGGACGTGTAAGAACACGGCCGAGTGTCTTGGTGAATTCGCGGTTGGTGACGGGTTGGGGGGCGACCACGTTGACCGGTCCTGTCAGCGTGTCGGTCATCAGGGCGTGCAGGATGGCTGCCACGGTGTCGTCCAGTGTGATCCAGCTCCAGTACTGCTTGCCGTCACCAACAATTCCACCACCACCCAGTCGAAAGGGAGTTAACATCTTCGCCAGGGCCCCGCCACGGCGGCTGAGGATGATGCCAAACCGCAAATGGACAACGCGAATTCCGCGATCGCTGGCCGCTTGAGTGGCGGCTTCCCATTGTGTCGCGACATCGGTCAGAAATCCTTCACCTGGGTCACTCGTCTCGGACATGACTTCACTACCCCGGTCACCATACACGCCTATGGCCGATGCGGAGACCAGCACCTGCGGAGGATTTTGCAGGGTTGCCAGTTTTTCACAAAGCAACCGTGTGCCGTTGACTCGGCTGTCGAGGATGCGTTTTTTTTGTTGCGTATTCCACCGGCGGCCGGCGATGTTTTCGCCTGCCAGATGGACGGCCACATCGACCCCCTCCAGGGCGGTTGGGTCCAGCTGGCCCTGCTGGGGATTCCAGACAATATCGTCCGGCTCGGATTGGGTCCGTGTTATATGGGTCACCTGATGTCCGCCCGTGGTCAGGAACGGAACGAGTTCGGATCCGACGAGGCCTCGGGAACCGGTGATGGCGATACGCATCGTATTTCTCTTGCGAAATCTGGAATGGACAGTCAGGTCGGCGAGAGTGCGACGGTGCCGGAAGTGGAACATTCTTTGCAGCAGGTTGTCAACAAGCCTGTGGCCCAGCCGGGATCCGATCGCTCCGCCCGGTAATTGAAATTCGACATGATCGGTGAGCAGTGTCTGGTTTGTTCCCTGGGATTCGAATTGATGCAGGTGTTCCCAGCGAGTAAAGGGACCATGAAGCTGGATGTCACGAAAGGAGTGGCCATGGTGATAATCACGATGTTCGGCAATCCAGCGTAAGGGGAGAGGGCCCAGGTGGTGGATGAACTCAACCTGGGAACCATCTTTGATTCCCTGGCTGGCACGCGCTACACGAATATTTTCCCAGGGGGGTAGCAGTCGTTGCAGGGCTCCTGGACGTTCGTGCCAGGCAAACGCTTCGGCGCATGAGACGGGCAACACGACGTTGCGTTGAAACGTCTGAGCGTGCATGGCATTGTCTCTGTTCCAGAGCAGCCGCAGCGGAGCGACAAGGATGTTATCGACAGGCGATTACGTTAAGACAGGGTCGACCAGGTCTTGGACTGCTTGTTCAGCAGCCCAGTTGCGCAATTTTTGCACGGCCCGATGTTCTAATTGACGGACGCGTTCCTTGGAGATGCCCAAGCGGTTGGCGAGATCTTGAAAGGTGTGGGTGGTTCGGTGACTGCCCAACGCATGGCGGCTTCTCAAGATAAGTTGTTCACGGCGATCGAGACGCTGGATCAGTTGCATCAATACGTCGTTCAATTGCGTCCAGGTTTGTTCGTTCATTCCTGACGGGGTGGGGCTCTCTAAGGACTCATGAATCAACGGATTGGCTGAGGCCGCCTGTCGCGCCAGTTCTTTTTGTCGATTGGCGATCTTGCGGCAAGTGTTGCTCGTGATGGCGCGATAGGCATACGTGCTAAAACGAAAGCCGCGGTCGGTATCGAATTTATCCACCGCTCGGATCAAGGTGAAAATACCGTCACTGAGCAAGTCGTCAAATGAATGTTGTGGATTGACAAACTTGCGGATGACCGAGAACACGAGCCGCGTGTTCGCTCGGATGATGTGATTGCGGACCCGCTCCGCGTTTTGCAGGTCTTCTTCGATGGCGGCCAGTAGTTCGGGGGCAGGCTGGTCTTCACGGATCTGCAGGCGTCGCTCTTGGGCACGAAACTTGAGGAAGTTCATCGTGCGAAATAGCCGTTTTTCTTCTGGCGGGTCCAGGCGGCTGCATTCACAGAGGCGGGCGAGATGACCGGGAAGGTATTGGGGCAGATCTCCATCAAGCGGATCTTGCGTCATCAAATCGGTCAGTGTTTGGCGCGCTTGCTGCTCCATCGCCGTGGCGTCGAAGGAAGCGCTGCATACGAACTCAATCGGTGTTTCCAGCAGCCGCTGTCTGCTGGTGGCTGCCGCGCGATGGTCGCTGGGGAACGATGGTTTTGGGTGCTCGATTTCCAGCGTGGCGGAGGCTGGTTGTAGCGGTGCGGCAGCGCCAGGGGCGATCGACATGAAAGTCTCGCTGTAGTCAGCTTGCTGGGTCTAGATAACGTTCAAAACGTTCTTATTGCTTCGTTATAACAATCGGTCTTTATTCCGGCAAGAGTCTTGGGGAATATTAATCGCATGGAGAAAAAAATACGAAATAAACGGATGTAGAGGGCATTGTTTCATCGTTCTTGGGATCTTGGGGATTGTCAAAGTGTTTTGGGGGCAATAATAATAATAACGTTCTAAACATTCATTCCATCAATGTCGACCAAGCGATCTCAGCCAAGATTGACAGCCACTATGTCTGACTCCTTCTCCCCCAAGCAAATTGCCCGCGCCCTCGAGGTCAGTGAATCCTCGGTCAAACGCTGGTGTGACCGCGGCCTAATTGAATTTCAGAAAACGGCGGGTGGCCATCGCCGAGTGCTGCTCGGTGAACTGGTGCGGTTTCTGAAGGACCAGCGGAAATCGATTGTTCGACCCCAGTTGCTTGGCTTGCCGGCGGTGCGCGAGGCCCAACCGGCAAGTTATACCCGGTCTGCTGAGTTATTTACCGAATCGCTGATCGCGGGCGACCTGGACCTGTGCCGACAGATCATCCTCGATCTATTTCTCTCTGAATTCTCCGTCAGCAAGATTTGTGATGAGTTTATTGCTTCCGCAATGGAGGTCATCGGGGAACGGTGGGAATGTGGGGATGGCGAAGTTTTTCAAGAACGACGTGGCTGTGAAATTGTCTTGGTTGTGCTGCATGAATTGCGACGTTTGCTGCCGCCAGCTGCCGCTGAGCGGCCTGTTGCCATTGGTGCCACGGTAGAGGGTGACTATTACGGACTCGGCACCTCGATGGCGGAACTTGTGCTGCTTGATTCTGGCTGGAATGCAGCATCACTCGGATCTAATTTGCCGTATGAAACGTTGGCCTCTGCGATCCGTCAACATCGGCCTCGTTTATTTTGGTTGAGCTGTTCGCATTTGCCGAATCGCGAGCAGTTCTTGGCCAATTACGCGATGCTGCATGAAGAGTTTGGACTGGATGTCGCTTTTGTTGTTGGTGGTCGGGAGCTTGATGACTCGCTGCGGCGCCAGATGCAATATGCCGCCTACTGCGACAATATGCAGCATTTGGAGGCATTTGCCAGGACCGCGTTGAGTTTATCGCGTACAGGAAATAGCGACTCACTGGTCGCCGGTGGTTCACCACAAATCAGCTCGTAATTTGTCGGGACAACTTGTTCACATATTGCACGATTAGGTGTGAGTTTATAACGAAGGGAATGTTTTGATGAGGAATACGCATTTTGTTGCTCCACTTGCACAGATGGCAAAGTTAGGTTTCTTGCTGATTGCCTGTGCGTTCTATGTTCCGCATCTCTTGGCTGCGGAGCAAGAAGATCTGGGGTGGTTTCAATGGCGCGGCCCGACGCGCGATGCGAAGCTGGCGACCCGCATGCTTCCCCGGGATCTGACGGACCGGTCTTTGCGCCGCGATTGGAAAGTCGATCTGGGGCCTAGCTATTCAGGTCCGATCGTCACAAGAGACCAAATCTTTGTGACGGAAACCGTGGATGAACAATACGAGGTTGTGCGTGCTCTGGATCGGTCGACAGGCAAGCAACTGTGGTCGACCCGCTGGTCCGGTTCCCTACGTGTCCCGTTTTTCGCCAGTTCCAATGGTAGCTGGATTCGTGCGACACCGGCATACGATGGGCAATACTTGTATGTCGCGGGCATTCGTGATCGGCTGGTTTGCTTGGATGCAGAGACAGGGGCTGAGGTCTGGAATGTTGATTTCATGGCACAGCTGCGATCCCCGCTTCCTCGCTTTGGATGTGTCTCCTCCCCGTTGGTATGGGGCGATCACGTCTATGTGCAGGCGGGCTCGGGCTTTGTCAAAATGGATAAACGATCGGGCCGCATTGTGTGGCGAACGCTGCGCGATCAAGGCGGCATGTACGGCAGCGCTTTTTCTTCACCAGTCATGGCGGATCTGGGTGGGAAACGTCAGCTTGTCGTCCAGACTCGGAGTTTGTTGGCCGGCATTGATCCCGAGCAAGGAAGCGTTCTCTGGTCGCGCGAGATCGCAGCGT
>PAQH01000064.1 GCA_002709225.1 Planctomycetaceae bacterium | reverse complement strand
CGATACGACAAGCAGGCCGAATGTTACCTCGCGATAGTCAAGATCGCGATCATACGGAAACTGCTCAAACTACATTTGTGGGAAAGAGACTAGGCTGGTCGTGTCTCGCGTTGTCGATTCCGATGCGCTGATTTTGTAGAGGTAAACGTGCATCGAAGTGAAAAAGCAGGTACGATTTGACTCCGCGGGTGATCGCACATGGGCAACGGCCTGGTTTGTGACTTCTGCCCGTTGTACTCGCCGCCCGGGCCGGGTGGAAGCTAGCGAAAGCACTTACGGTTCCCTGGCGACGTTTTCGAGGTGTACGGTCGCTGGCGCAAAGTAGTCCATTTGCCGGGGGCGGGGACATTGCCGCCAAGGCCTCATCGATTTGGCGGTGCGGAGCTGCTATTGCAATTGCCGCGAGTGTGCGTGGTGATTGACATTGTGGCGGGACGGTTGTTTTGATCACTTGATTCATGGGCTGATGCAAACTGCATTTTTGGTCGCCGCATTGCTATTGCTAGCGGGCTTTGTTTTCAGAGCCCGACTTGCCTGGCTACAGAGACTCTACATCCCCGCGTCTATCCTGGGCGGGCTGGTTGGCTTGGTGGTGGTCCAGCTGACATTACAGATGGCGGCGCCACAGCTAGAGCGGATTGCGGTTGAAGGAACGGCACAAGAAACCGGCGCGGATCCCGGATGGTGGGTACAGGTGATTCATGAATGCGCTGCGGAATGGAAGAGCTGGCCCGGTTGGCTGATCGCTGTGGTTTTCGCGGGCTTGCTTCTCGATCGACAAGCCCGACCTGTACAGCAGAGTTTGCGATTGGCTGCGCGGGAGGGGATTGTCGTTTGGATTATTGTGCTGGGTCAGACGACGGTGGGGCTTCTGGTTACTTGGCTGATCATCCAGCGGTTCGCAGACGTCCCGGACGTGTTCGGGATGTTGATCGAAGTTGGGTTTGCAGGTGGTCACGGTACCGCGGCCGCTGTGGGACAGATTTTCGAGAGTGAGACGGTTGGCTTGACTGCCGGAACTGACCTGGGGACATTCATGGCGACCGTTGGTCTGGTGTTCAGCGTGTTGAGTGGCATTGTCTATGTGAACATTGCCATGCGGCGAGGGTGGACGCGCGCAGGGGAAGTCACGTTTCAGCAGGTAACCGGTTTGGAGGCCCGTAGCAATCCCCAACCAGTCGCGCGCGGTCGGGTCCACGCGGATGTGATTGATCCACTTCTTTTTCAGGTGGTGATTTTGACCATCGCGTTTGGGACAGGCTGGGTTTTGCGCGCGACTGTGGCTGAGGCCGTGAACCCTGTACTGACAGCGATGGCGCAACGGAGTTTTCAACAGGCTGACACGAACCGTGACGGCAAACTCCAGATTGCGGAACTCAGATCCGCCGGATCAGATCAGCAGGTGTCACGGCAACTTCTAGTCTCCGATCTGGATCGCGACGGTACGATCAATCGAGAGGAGTTCAGTGACCCGGGTATCGGGTTTGCGCTCGTGGCGCAGTTGAAAACGCTGCCACTGTTCATATATACCTTGCTGGGTGGGTTGCTCGTCAGGAAGGCTGCAGAACGACTACGGCTGGCAGACCTGATTGATGGGGCAAGCGTCCAACGGCTGACAGGCGCGGCGATGGACCTTCTGGTCGTGGCGGCGATCGCTTCGCTCAATTTGACAGCAGTTTTTGATGTATGGAAGGAATTGGGATTGCTGATTGTAGCGGCGTTCTTGTGGACCGGTTTTTGTTTGTTGGTCGTCGCTCGACGTTTACTGCCTGCTGGGTATTGGTTTGAATTGGGCATCATTAATTACGGTATGTCGACAGGAACGACTGCAACCGGTTTCGTGCTGGCCCGCATTGTCGACAAAAATTTAGACAGCGGTGCTGCCGAAGACTATGCGCTGGCCGCACCCCTTTCGGCCCCGTTTATCGGTGGGGGTATCTTGACCTTGCTCCTGCCCACTTTGCTTACTCGTACGGGAACAGCCTGGATCGCAATTCCCTTGGTGCTGGTACTCGCGGGTCTCTTTCTATTGGGCCTGATGCTACGGCAGCGTACCGCCAGCTCTCCGAACTAGGCCCTCGCTAGATTTGCCGCAGTAGCGTTCTTGAGGGGAAACGTCGCGCGACGCGCGGCAAGAGTTGGCTATGAGGCGCGGCTCTCACAGCCTGCCCAACGTTGTGGGCTCAACGCTGAGTGGGTTGTACTAAAGCATCCCGTTTTGGGCATCTGGTGTCGCTTACCGCTCATGCAGTCACCGCCGATGCGCATTTCCCATGCGCATTTCGCCCGGCCGCCGCGTGACCCTATTTCTTGCGGTGGCGGATCTTGGCCCGCATACGACGTTTCTTGCGCCCTACTTTGCGGCGCCCTTTACCTGATTTTTTGGTTCCCACCAGCGGTCTCCGCGTCCAGAAAACATATCATAGCAGTCCCGTATTCTAGCCGACGCGGGCGGGGTGCCGCAACCGCCCAATTCTGGGCAGCGGCAGATTCACCACCAGGCGGTGCACGGCTAGTTCGTCAGCCAGCGTCGGGCGGTGGCCAGGTCTCGTTTCAAGGCTGCCACATTGGCGGCCGTGTCCTCTTCATGGAGGTATTCGACGTGGATGGAAACCGGCCCTTGGAAACCACTTTGGCGGAGTTGTCGGGCGAAGGCCGGGTCGACCTGACCCGATCCGAAAGGGACGTTCTTAATGCGCCACTTTGAAGATTGCTTTTCCCAGACGAAGTCTTTCAAGAAAACGGATCCTAGGTAGGGCTCTGCGAGGTTAAAGTGAACGGGCCAGGCCAGCCCCCCTTCCACGGTAGCGTGGCGAATGTCAAAAGCAATTGCCAAGTCTGTTAGGCTAAAGTCTTTCACCACCTGGTAGAGATCCCAGATCGCACAACCAAAGACATTGGCACCGGCATGGTTCTGGTAAACGCCCTGTAATCCTAATTCGTGATGCAGCGCCACCAGGTCCTTGACTTGGGCGTGAATCTGATTGATCTGCTGGATCACGGGGCGGTTGAGGTCGTAACGGAAGTACTTCATACGGTACCGCTTGATTCCCAGTTGGCTGGCGGTGCGCAGTACCTTTTCCGTATACGGTTGGTCCAGATGATTCACACTGGAAGCCATCAGACCAATCTCGAGGTTGTGTTCCCGCAGTGCTTCAACCAGTTTGGGGAGGTCGTCTTGAACCCGTTCAGGTAAGACGTGGCCGCCTTCGCGAACGGTTGCTTCGATGCCATCAAAGCCCAGTTCAGCCACGGTTTCAGCTAACCGCTGATATGACAGCTTTTGAATGAATTTGACGAAGGCACAAAACATGTAGCCGTCTGCTGGGGGTTCTGCTGTGGTGACGTCGATTTGTGTTGCTGACAAAAGTGCTGCCGTACTGGCGGCGGTGCCGGCGATGAGTTTATGTCGGTCGAGTGTCATCCAATCAAGTCCCCAGGTGGTGTTTTGTCGGAAGGTTGCCGCCGGCTTCCGGGTAGTTTACGATCAGTCGCACTTGTAGATAGCTGGCCAGCCTGAGCGTCCTCACCAGTTCGATCCAATCGCGGACAACCGGTTCGAAACGAGCCCCGACCGTTGGCCAATCTCAGTGAATCGATACAACAGGATTGCGTTTGCATTCGTTGCGCACGAATTGAGGTAACTGATAAGGGGACCTGAAAGCACGGCAGATTCCAGGAGTATCCAGGTATGCGCGCGGCGATGTTCGTCTTGTCATTGTTGATCAGCTTGACAGTCTCGGGGTTGATCAGCTTAACCGCCTCAGGCCAGCAGGTCACGTCTGGCCCAATCCTGAGCCGGTGGGGCCGCCAGGGTGTCAGCATTTGGCTCCGAATAGATCGCCCAGAAGCGTTCCAAACACGCTGCGGTAGCGATCGGAGACACCCGAGTTTTTCTCGTGCTCTCGAGCAGACTCAGCTTGCCCGGGATAACACCGGTTGGGTTCATCTGCAGGGTTTGCCTGCCAACAGGCGTTACTTCAATGGGGTGGCAACCAATAAAGACGATGCCTGGCCAGGATTTATGGACCAAAGAGAACAGCCGATTCGGGACAAATTAGCCAAGTCGGTCTGGGTATTGCCCGGTGACTTGCACAGTAGTTTTGCGATCAAGATTGCGGATCGGGTCTGGGGGTTTGTCTCCGGCCCCCACAACTCGAACAATCATTGGTACTCGGATGAGGCAGCGCGACCTGCCAATGGACCATTTCAATTCGGTTTGCGGGCACGTGATATCCGCTGCTCGAGGGTTTTCTTGAATGACATCCCGCGTCAGAATTTGCAGCATCCCACCTACTGCGTCGTGTAAATGAACAACGTCTTTGACAATCCCAAAACGCTGGAGTAATCACACTGCGTTGCATTGTCTGGGCCGCAGCTGAGATTCCAGTACGACCTGGGAATGACTGGCAAATTGATTTACGCAAGGTCGATCGTAGCTACGCTCGGACCGGTAGTCCGCCAATAAGAATAGGAACGACTTCAATGTGTCTTCATTCAGCTCGAGTGTTGTTGTTGTTGGGTCTCCTGTCGCGCTGGCTCGGTGCCGCAGACCTGCCAACGGGTTCCGCAGAAGTGGCGATCACTGCCACATTTTCAATCGTTGCTGTTGACCCGCAAACGGGTGTGTGTGGTGCGGCGGTAGCCAGTAAATACCCTGCTGTGGGGAAGGTCGTGCCTTATGTGCGTGCGGGTGTTGGCGCGTTTTGTACACAGCACCACCACGTTCCTCGATGGGGAGAGCAGGCACTCGATATGCTCGCGTCCGGGAAACGGCCGGAGGCGGTGTTCTTGGAATTGCTACGACAGGACCCAGCCGCCGAAATGCGCCAGTTGGCAATTATCGATTTGCAGGGTCGTGCAGCGGTTCATAATCCAACCCAAGCGCCTGCTCGGAGTCGCTATTGGGGCGCCATCACAGGGCGTTACTATTGTTGCCAGGGAAACACATTGGCTGGCCGCCAGGTGATTTCTGAAATGGCCCGTGCATATGAAACCACAGAGGGAAGTCTGACGGATCGTTTGATGGCGGCGCTCGTCGCGGGGGATTGTGCGGGTGGAGACCATCGTGGGAGATTGGCCGCCGGCATTCGCGTGGCCAAGAAAGGGATCACAGGCGACTGGTTCTCACTTGATGTCGATAAGAGTGATGACGCAGTCGTCGAGTTGTTCAAGCGCTATGTGCAGTCAAAACATCCGGCCAAAGGTAAATGGGCGGCCGCGCAGCCGCCGTTTCGGCATCCTTGTCCCCAGCGTGGTGCGTTGCCACCTGGCAAATAGAGATCAGGCGCCGATTCCGAGCATTCTGGAGTGACTTGGATCGGTTTGATTCGGCCATTGCGATGAGTTCCTGAAACCACTCCTTGTTGAAAAGAGCACAATGTCAACCGACCGCTTATTCCGTGTTGTTGCTGATGGCCCGCTGGCGCCAGTTATTACAGAAACATTGGCAGACCTCGTCGAATGGTTGCCCTGGGAGGTCGCGATAAACGGTATTGCCACGATGGATGGGCCTATTGATGGCGTGTATACGTACGGCCATCCTCATCTCGATGGGGCGATGCTGGATCGTCTTCCAGGCGTTAAGGTGATTAGCAATTATGGTGTTGGTGTTGATCACATCAATGTGTCGGATGCGATTGCTCGAGGCATCCCGGTCGGCAATACCCCGGGCATTCTGAACGGTGCTACGGCAGATATGGCGTTTACATTATTGATGGCTGGAGCACGGCGTTTGATGGAGGGAGATCGTTACGCGCGCAGCCCCGAATTTACCGTTTATGACCCTGGTTACATGTTGGGGCGTGAAGTACACGGTGCAACGCTAGGCATTATCGGCATGGGACGTATCGGTGAACAAATTGCCCGCCGGGCGAGTGGTTTCGATATGACCGTGTTGTATCACAATCGCAACCGGAATGAGTCGGCGGAACAAACGCTTGGAGTGCGCTATTCCAATCGTGACGATCTTCTACGTCAGTCCGATTTTGTAGTGCTTAGCGTTCCGTTGACCGCGGAAACGGAAGGAATGATTGGGTCCGAGGAGTTCGCGCTGATGAAGTCCACCGCGACCTTGATCAATGTGGCCCGGGGATCGGTTATTCAAACCCAGGCGCTGACCGCTGCTTTGCAACAGAAGACTATTTATGCGGCGGCACTGGACGTGACGGATCCAGAACCACTGCCCCGCGATCATCCGCTATTAGCGCTGGATAACTTAACGATTGCACCCCACTTGGGAAGTGCGACGGAGCAGACGCGCCAGCGGATGGCAGAAATCTCGATCGAGAATCTCCGTCTTGGCTTGCTTGGTGAACCTCTACAGCACGTGGTCAGCGCGTGAGCCTCGTCATCAAGAACCGTTGTCCATCTTCACCGGGTCGTAGTCCAGTTTGCGTGGTTGTCGGCAGTTAGATTGAATCGATGATCTTACGGGCGCGGTTCATGAGCGGCGAATCCGGCAGCGAGCTGCCACGTAAATGGTAAGTTGCTGTGGCGAGAATGTGGGGCCGCCAGCTGGGACTGACACGGTGGTAGTCTTCAAAGATTGAGACGGCATATTTGTAGTCGTGTGCGTCGGTTGCTTTGCGAAAAATGAGATTTCTGCCACGTCGTTTGAAGTCTCTAGCTAGCGGGTGCCGGGCCGCGTAGCTCATGGCTTGGGTTGCCGCCAGCAATGGGTCTTGACCGATTTGGGCAAAGATCCGCTGGCAAGATTGTGGTTCGGTTTCGTCGATCTCGGCGGCCTCGATTTGGTCGATTGCGGTGTCGTTCAAACCGGCTTGTTGACCCGCCATGAATTGGCGGAATTGACACATCCAGCCAGCCGCTTGCAATAACAGTAAACTCTGCGTTTGGCGTTCTCTGGCGGTATCGTAGGCGTACCGTAGAGCACTCGATGAGGTGACAGTATGGATCCCAAAAATACCGGGTTGGCGCATCATCAGTTCGCCCGCTGTCAGGTGAATGGCATCCCAGGCTTGCTGGGGTGTGCAGCGTTTCGATCGTAATTCGTTGGCCAGGTGCTGACAGACGGCCACCGCATTGTCATGATCGCGTAGTGATGCCAGCAAAGCCTGTGCGGGCCCTGGATCTGTAGCACTGCCGGTACGGTCAGCGACCATCTGATCGGATACTGTTTTGGCAAGTTGGAGATTGGATCGGTAGGTCTGATCTTCAAATGCAAACCCATTCACTTTTTCCGCTTGACCGTAATCGAGAAGTCCGAGAACCAGCGATCGCAGCGCCGGTTCGGCGTGGTGCCACCCGATGGTTTGCAGCGTCCGCCAGGTGTTGGTAACGAAAATGGCCTTGTGTCCAATATTTCGGTAATCACGCGCACCGTATTCCCAAAGCCCCGAAATAATCTCGTGTGCGCTGGCGTTGCGAACCAGGGAGACGATAGCGCGATCGGCTCGCGGTGCATCCCAGTCGCTCATGGCCGCCCGGAATTCCCGCCAGGCCAGTGTTGTGGAGGGGAGCTTTCCCGTAACTGGTCGCAGTTGGAAGTCACCTTGGTTCGCATCCTGTTCTTGGGAAATCTTGAAATTGTCGAGTGCCCAGAAGAGCGGCATCAGGCGGTCTGCGGCTGGTGCATCGAGGCTCATTTGATGCGCCGCGTGAATGACAAACACGCAGTGGAATTTGAAGCCCGGTGGTTGCGGATTGACATTGCGGATGCCCGCCAGATAGAGCGCGGCGAGAAAGTCACGGTAGGGAAGGCCTCGTCGTAGTTCTTCGGCAATCCGCTCGAAACAACGTTCGCGCGGTGTGTTTTCAATCAGCTGCACAAGTGGTTGAATGTCCGCACACAATGTGACCTGGCGCTGTTCCTGGGGCGCCGCTTGAGACGACCGCGGTCGGCCGAGTCTCAGGCTGAGTCCCGGGGCGACGCTGTAGCCAGCAAGACGAGTGAGCAATTGTCGACGAGTAGGCATGGCGGACTCCTGGAAAACGGAGACAAGAAATGATGTTGAGGATGCCGTTCGGGAAAGCGAAATCGAGGGTCGACGGGGTTGGGCCGGCAAGCGGTTGCATCAGTCAGAAAGCAATGCGTTGAGTTGATCCAGCAGAAGTTGAGCGGCGGTTTCAGGGTTGTTCTTGAGGACCTGGCGGTAAAACCGAAAGGACTCGTATTCCAGGCTGCAGTATCCACGGTAGTCGATTTCTTCCAGCGCGGTGAAGAACGCTTTCCAGTCTACCCGCCCTTCGCCGAGCAAAGGAAATACGAATTTACGCAGTTCGGGAACGCCGATGCCATCCTTGATGTGTACGTGTGCGATGCGGTCTTTGAATTCGTGAATCATCCATTTCATGTCTTCCAGACCGTAGAGGACGTGGTGCGAGGGATCGAAATTTACGCGGTGGGCCGGATGCGGTACTTTTTCCAGAAGGTAGCGGTGTGTGTAGAAATCGTGTGCGAGCATGCCGTAGACAGCTTCAGAAGTGATCGCGGTGCCCGCTTGCGCAGCCGCGTTGCAGAAGGTTTCCAGTGCCTCGCAGGCCTGTTCCCAAGCGGCACCTTCGCTCATATCTTGCCCTACCACGACATGGCCTGGTTCCCAGATCGCAGGTCCGGTGAGCACACTGACGGCCGCGATGCCGCACTCACCGGCGGCTTCGATTACGCGGACCGTGCGTTGAATTGTTTCTTGACGCTTCGCTTCGTCGCGGCAAATCAGGTCTTTGTGATCCATGACCTGTGAAACACCCATCCCGGCATCGCGGGTGCGTGCCACCAGCTCCTGGAGCGGAGCGATGCCACGGTCAGGATCAAAATGACCTTGGACGGTCCATTCGATACCTTCGTAACCGACTCGTTTCAAGGAGGCGATCACTTCAGCAGCGGGCATAGTCTGGTAATCGAGAATGGTTAAGAAGGCCGTTTTCCATTGACGCTGCATAGGTCTTTCCGGGAGGGTAGCGGGTCACTGCCAGCAAGCTACCATGATATCAGGTGATCGTACTGATGACGTCTCCCGGCGTAGCTGAACTGCGAGACATAACGCACGTGTTAGGGGACACGCGGTCGCTACTTTGCAGGGAAGAGGTACTCATGGCTCTGGTTACTGAACAGGCGAGACGGTTGGATCAATTTCACGAACAGGGTTACTTCATCTTGAGAGAGGTGTTCGCGCCCGATGTCCTGAGTGGGGCGCGCAGCGCGCTCAATCGTCTGGTAGACCGGCAAGCTCAGGAACTGGTCGTGTCGGGACTCGTTGAAAGTACCCTGGAGCACGAGCCCTTCGAGACTCGGTTGTACCAGCTGTATCGAAATTGTCTCGACCAGGCACCCGACAATTGGCGTCCAGAACTGCATCTACCGGAGCTTTACCCGGTTTTTTTTCACCCCTTCTTGCTGGATCACGTCTCTGCGTTATTGGGAACGGAGGTTCGCTTGTATCCGAACTATACCGTGCGTCCCAAACTTCCCGATCATCCACAAACACTTGTCCTTTGGCATCAGGACGGTGGCTATACCGAACATTGGCACAAGTCGCGAGAAGGGGATGTCAGCCAGTTGGGCATGGTGAATATTTGGACGCCATTCGTCCCAGCACGCAAGGCAAATGGCTGTATGCAATTTCTTCCAGGAACCCATCTCGCGGGTCTGTTGCCACATGTACAGCGTGAATTCTATCTCGAGATCCCGGCCGGAGCACTGGAACCGTATCGTGATAAGGTCATCGATATCGAACTGGATCCGGGCGATGTGGTCGTGTTCCATAATATGCTGTGCCATCGCGGACTCCCGAATCAAACCAACTCAATTCGCTGGAGTATGGACTGGCGTTATCAAGATGCGCGGCAGCCGACATTGCGCGACGAGCAGGGGCACCTCGCTCGCAGCGCCAAAACCCCAGAGCACGTGGTTCAAGATCCCGATGACTGGGCGCGTCGCCGTTTTTCGTGACCGGATTCACGGCTCTGGAGCACCAAGGGCGTTTGCCTGAGATCCAGCGCGCTGCGTCAGCGCGCATCGGAGCGAAACTGCTGCCTGAGATTTGCCATTTGTTCTTGAATAGGCCGACCCACGGCTTTTCCATAATCGCCTGGCCGCGGGCGGATGGTTAGCCATATGAATCGTGGTCCCGGGCCCGACAAACTGCTTGCCGCTGCGTTTCGCCAGGCGGTGGCTTCGGCGAATTGGTGCACGCAGGAAAAACCGCTGGCGCGCGCCAACCCGGCGTAATCTGCACCGTGATTCCCGGGCGTTTTTTGACCGCCGGTGACTTCGTACTGCCCATTATCGAGTAACACGATACTGAGATTGGTTGCACCACTGTTCACCACGGTGACTAGGCACCCTAGATTCATGAGTAATGAGCCGTCACCTGAAATGACAATGACCTCGTAATCCGGTTGAGCTAACGCCAGGCCAAGTCCTAGCGGAATGGCGCCGCCCATTGCCGAGGGGTTGTAGTTCAAATCCAACGGATGATCGCACAACGTTGGCCAAAGCCGGGAGGAGACCTGGTTTGTGATCACGATGTGCCGATCGCTTCGCACCCTGTCGAGTGTTTGCAAGGCGTCGTGCACTTCAATGCCACGCGCGTGTGGTATGGTGTTTTCGAGATCTGCTTGGTTCATCACTTACTCTGCTAACAGGAGAATCCCCGCCTGGTTTGCGTTGCGACACTTGTGGAAATGATGGAATAGTTTCTCTTGTTCGTCGGGGCCTGTGATAAATTCAAAGTCGATATTCCACGCCTCAACGACTGGCAACGTGAATCGACGAGCTGTGTCGGATGAGGATTTAGCAAGCCAGTTGCGGGCGCCGATGATCGCAAAAACAGGAAGCCCAAGGTCGAACACGATGTTCCGCATTGAATCACCGGATTCAAAAAATCCGGTATTTTGTATCAACACAATCGGCAGGCTGCCACCGATCAACAGCCCCCCAGCTAAGGCCCACGCTTCGCCTTCGCGACAAACACGCATCAGCTGAAAATGGGAAGACGACTCAAGTGCGGATTCCCAGCTTCCCGTTGTTGTATCGGGTATCCAGATGACATGAGTCACTTTGAGCGCGACGAGCGTATCGACAATCTGAGTTGCGGTGAACATCGTTGGTTCCATGCTGGGAGTTCAACGAGGCATGCTGCCTGTCGATCCCGAGGCGCTTGTCAATGCGGTCAGGCTGTTATGGGGAAAGGGTAATGCCGGAGAGCTGAGTCACTTGTCTGACGGCGGCGCGTCGGCTAGGGCTAATTTCTTTTCAGGGCTGTCGAGGCCTGGATCGTTTGAGGCGCGCGCGGGTGGTAATCCACAAGAACGGTTGTCCACGGTCATCGACACGAAGTTCATATTTCATGCCAACCTGTCGCAACGAGTCGCGGAGGATACTGTGGTAGTAGCTCCGCTGTTCGGGAAGTGTGACTCGATCTCGAGTCAGATCAAGCCCCTGTTTTGCAAGCGCCGGATAGTCCTGCAAAATGGGTACGTCCAGTCGCTTTTGCACCGCATTTACAACAGTCGCCACCGGTTGATCATCGATCGTGACGTTCAATTTGTTGAAGAGTTTTGGTAACGCGCGGCCGGGCGCATTGGCGGGTGCTGCCCCAATGGGCCAGTAGTGTTCCGCAGCACTCGCTTTGACGACACCGATTTGTAAGTCTTCGCCTTGTGGTTTTTCGGGGACCATGACGAGACCAATACAATGCAACAACGCCGCCATGGCGGTGCCGCTACTGAGTCCCTGGTATTCATCCAGTAGCCGTTGGTTTTTTTCTAGAATTCGGCGTCCCGCGGCATCGAGCGCAAACGGCACGGAGACTCGTTTGACAATTTGAGAGGCGACATCGAAACTACGCAAATTACGTGTCGAAAAACCGACAGGCTGTTGTAGTGCCTTGTTAATGGTTATCCATTGTTTTTCAGTCAGTCCGAATTGACCTTTAGGTGCCGCCACGGCATCGATACCGTCGCTCCGTAAACGGTTGATCCAGCGGACGATTTCCGTTCGGTCGGTGGTTCGAAAAGTCGCACCGGGCACGAGCAGACTATTTCGGTCGGACAAGATTCCGATCACCAGATAACTTGGGGCAAAGCGGGTTCCTGTGTCACGGATTTCAGGTTTGTCGCCATTGCGTGCTTTACGGATGCGAAGACTGTCGGCCAAGCCACGCAGTGTTGTCAACCAACGCTGTTGTCCAGTTAGCGGAACGCCTTTTCTAGCGGCAAGCTCTAGGCGAACAGGAGGGCGGTCTGCGAAAGTCGTGGCCGCCGGAAGGTGCCAGCTTAGTAGCAGGAGAACAACACGTAATCGTTGCATCGTGCAAATCTCGTACAGCGGGTTTACGGTAGCCTGATCAATCGTGAAATCGATCCGGTGAGGCATCCCATCATTGGTTTCCGGCGTGCTTTCGCCGCGGCGACGGTGGTAGATGGTTCACTACACCGCCACGGTTCTCAGATTGTCGAGGGTGTGGTTGGTTGAGGATCGGGAACGCGGTATCTAACGAGCACTGGAGTCGAACGACTCCAGGAGCCAACGGATGCAGGAGCCAACGGATGCAGGAGAGAGTACACGAAAACCGGTTGTCTACGCCATCCAGAAGTGGAGATTGACCAGAATAGCAACCTCTGTTCCCTTTTGCGAATTGTTGTGTAAAGATTGATACAGGAAGGACTTGCCACATTTTTCGTTGGCTGACTGCGAGCGATGGGAGGTGGCTCCGAAGCCCAGAGACCGACCAGCGCGCGCCCAGGTGGCTATGCTGGTCTAGTGGCAGATTGCTGGCTCAGCGTCAGGTCACTTGGGTTACACGTTTTCTGGGACAACGGAACAGACCAATGCAGGTACCGCGCTCCAGTCGCCCGGGCTCCCGTAGACCGGACATTCCACTGCGCAATATTGGCACTGAGTGGGGGAAGCAGGAATCGTCAGAGGCGGACACCACAAAGCCGAACTGTCCGGAGTGCGGGCGGCCGTTCGCTCCATCCGCAGCTGGTGGGTATTACTGCCCGCTTTGTGGCATCAAAGCGAGTTCTGACAGTGCAAAATCGTCTCGCGATCGCCCGTGGCCAGGTGTGCTATTGGCGCTATTTTGCAGTCTGACCGTCGTCTCTGCGGCCTTCATCACCACAGCAAACGTGGCCACTGCCGAACAAATTTCGATACTTGTGTTTGCCGCGATCTTGATTGGATCCGGTGCGCTGATTGGCTTTGCCGTGCCTTATCAACGGTGGTTTCTGGTACCTGTCGCGATTGAATTCTTGGTGGTTTTGGTGGCAGTGATCTTGATGCTATTCAGTTTGGATGTCTGCAGCGCGCTGGCGGCTATTCTGGCCGGTCAAACGTTGTTGATCGTATACGCCGTGGGGGTGTTTCTCGGTTTCTTGTTACGCCACCTGTTGGGTCGTTTCAGCTAGCACGGGGACTTCACTGTGGCGGTTGGCTTGGGTGGCGACCGTCGACCCTGTCTGGGTTGAGGTTTTAATGGATCCACTAGAGCCGCTAACTAAGCGTCTTTATCATCCCCAGCCGCATAACTTTGGCCCGCAAAAATAGCGCGTATTTCCGCTGCCGATTGTGCCTTTTGGAGTCGGCCAATGCGTTCACCTTCTTCATCGAGCAAGGCTCGTACATTCGTCAGCACACTCTCGGCATTGTCAGCGGGAAACTTACACGCGCCATTCTCATCCATGTGGATCATTTCACCCGGAGAGACATCCATGCCCGCCACGTGTACCGGTACATTGACCGCATGCACGGCCATGGCGCCGTGGCCGGGTGTGACTCCACTGAGCATGTACTGGAATTGCATTGGTCGGATTTCATCAACGTCTCGCGAAGGTCCGTTGGAAATGAGTCCGCGGCAGCCAACTGCTTTCATGGCGCTGGCCATGTTGCCACCCGCTAAACCGACTTTACCGGCAATTTCCGGTGGAAATTTCTGTTGTAATACCAGTACCGTTGGTTTGGGTGCCGCATCCAGCGCATCGACAACATCCAGGAATGTGAGTCGTGAAAAATTCGGATCGGGCAATCCAAAAACACAAGTTACCGCATGGCCGACGATGGGACCCAATTCAGGGTACATACAGCGCACGGATTGATCGGTATACCAATTTTCCGTCCACGGATTGTAGAGACCCAGACAGAGAGGGTGTTCCGGGTAGGTCGCAACGACATTGGTAATGGAAGGTGTGTCGAATTTACACAGCTGTTCCAGGATTTCGCTCTTTTCCGCCATGCTTTCCTCGAATGGTACCGATGGGGGTTGATTTGCCAGCGAACGTACGAACGTATCATCCCCACTTGCGGCGCGTTTGACTACCGGTCGAACAGAGACTTTTTGATGACCCAAATCAGGTCTATTGGCTAACGCGGCGCCCTCGGAAAATGATCTGTTTTAGCCGGATCAGGAAACGCTCTACAGCAACCGTTAGTAAGGAGAAGAAGGGTCGGCTGCTGTTGTTTGCGGTCCGGCCGTTCACTCGGCGGGGGCCGGCGTTTTCAGCAGGTAGTCATCGTCAATGACTTTGGTAAGATCGCCGATCTCCACACCGTTTTTGGCCGCCTCTTCCCACCACCGTTGGGCATCGGAGATCATCGATTCACTCGATGTCGGATGGACGACAAGGAAAGCACCTTTGAGGACCTGGTTGACGGGTTGGGTCTCGTCAAAACCGTGGTTGGCTATAGCCATGACGATCCCTGGTGGGAGTTGGTTGAGACGGTGGCTGAGGTTGAGGCCCTTGTAGCGGATCTTGAGTTCGTTGTTGGGCTTCTCCCTGACCAGGATGATCGAGTCTTTGTATTCGAGTTCTTCACCGCCCTGAAATCCTCGGACCACGCGGTCGAGTGTCACCCAAAACTGATCAACATAGTTAGCCAACAAGGTGAGACGGCGCACCAGGTCTTTGTGTTCTGGTAGTTGGGCCAGGGTGGCGGCCCGTTTCAGATGTTTCTTGGCCGCCGCCCGTTCGGAACTCTTGACACCTCCCTTTCCCAGCGCGGCGCGGGCCATTCCCAGCGTTTGACCCAGGTTGGCCAGCTGTTGCTTGTCTGGCAGTGGGGTCTTAGCCGGTGGTGTCTCGGTCGCTGGTGTCTCGGTCGGTGGTGTCTCGGTCGGTGGTGTCTCGGTCGGTGGTGTCTCGGTCGGTGGTGTCTCGGTCGGTGGTG
>PAQH01000063.1 GCA_002709225.1 Planctomycetaceae bacterium | reverse complement strand
GCTGTCCGTGGCAGGAGCTACAGTAGGTTTTCAAGAATGGTTTGACGACGGACTGGAACTCGCGTTGCAGTGCGGGCAGAGTTGCCGGCTGCTGCGCCGTAGCGGCAGTCGCGCTCAACAGGTGCCAGCTGGCAACCAGGATGATCAACGGAAGAGTGGTACGCATGAGCGGCACATTGGGGAAAAGGTGTGGACTGCTGGAATGATAGCACAGGCGAGCCGTCGGAGGCCACTGCGCGACGGTTTCAGCGCGTTTTGTGGGCTGGCCTGGTGGTGCCTGGGGGCACCGGCGGATGCGTCGGGAGCTGCTGGTAGCGGAAAACAAGATTGCCCCTGATGGCCTGCTTTGATAGCGTTGAGCGGGTAGTGACGGCACATGCCGCAGCTGCCCAGCTGGTTGCCGCAGCCCGCTGGGTGGAGTGCGGGCCAGGGGGCCCAGGCTGGCGTGTGCACTGCATGGCTTCGATGGCGTTCTGTCTAACTCGTGCTGTCGCTGCCGCGCGGTGCACAGAGGAGACGCCATTGGCACCCTCAAGGTAAGAGGAGTTTTGTCCGATGCGAGTCCTCACTGGAGCCATTAGTCACGAAACCAGTACGTTTACGCCCGTGCCCACGACGGAGGAGAGTTTTTACGAACGTTTTGGGGTCCGCGCCGGCGCGGAGATGCTGGTCGCGTTTGAAGGCTCGAATACTCCCTTGGGCGGGTTTATCGAGGGCGCCGCGGCGCATGGCTTCGATCTGGTGCCCGCGCTTTACGCAGAGGCCCATCCTAGCGGCCCTGCTCCGCGAACCGTGTTGGACAGCATTCTGCGAGAGTTCCTCACGTATTTTGATGAGGCAGGGCACATCGATGGCGTTCTCCTGGAGATGCACGGGTCGATGGTGGTGGAGGGATTGCCGGATGCGGATGGACATATCCTTTCCGTGATCCGCGAACGCGTGGGGCCAACAGTTCCGGTTGTCGTTCAATTGGATATCCACTCGAATATTTCGCGGCGCATGGTTCACGAGGCTGATGTGTTGATCGGGCGTGAAACGTTTCCAGAAGTGGATATGGCGGTGCGCGGGCGGGAGTGTGCCGACGTGCTGGTCCGGATGGTTCGTGACCATCTTCAGCCCACGATGGCACTCACCAGAATTCCGATGGCGTGGGGACTGAACCAGGTGACCGAACACGCGCCGATGCGCGAGGCCATCGCGCGACTGCACGCGTTGGAAGCCAAACCGGACGTCGTCTGCGGTTCGATCGCCACCTGTTTTCCACTGGCGGACGTCCCGGACATGGGCGCGTCGGTCTATGTGGTGACGGACAATGACGAGGCAGCGGCACAACGATACGCAGACACTTTGGCGGAGTGGATATACGAACGGCGGGAATGCTGGCAAGGTAGCATGCCGAGTACGAAAACCGCGCTCCGCGACGCGGAAGCGGTGGGAAAGTATCCCATCGTGTTGGCAGACCGGAATGACAATACCGGTGGTGGCTCTCCCGGCGATAGTACGGGACTGTTGCGGGCGTTCGTTGAAGCGAAGCTGGAAGCGGCCTGTATTTTGTACCTGGTCGATCCGGCAGCGGTTGCCTGCTGCGAGGCGGCGGGTGTCGGTGCGGTGTTGACGATTTCGATCGGTGGAAAATCGTCTCCGTTGCAGGGCCATCCTGTAGCGTTAGAGGTTGAGGTGCACGGGCTTTCGGATGGACGGTTTCGCTACGACGGACCAATGTACGCTGGCCTGGAGGGGGCGATGGGGCCCTCCGCGTACGTTCGGGCTGAAGGAATACACATCTTGCTGGTGACGACGCGGGAGCAACCGTTCGACACCGCTTTTTCGCGATCTCTCGGGCTCGACCCACGTGAGATGCGGTACATCGGCGTCAAGTCGGCAGCCCATTTTCGCGCGGGCTTCGAATCGTGGGCGGGGCAGATTGTCGTTGTGTCGGAAGCGAGTGTCCACAGCCCGGAACACGTGGCCTTTTCCTCCCTGGGGCGCGAGGTGTTTCCGTTGACGAGTTCCGCAGACCATGGCGGGTGAAAGTTTACCAGGGCTCCTCCGGCTTGAGGCCAAATCCGACCTTCAGATATTGCCGCATGGTTTCGTTGGTACTGGCTTCCTCCCAGCGTGTGATGCCATATTTTCTGCAGAGTGCAAAGTACTTCCGAAAGTGGGGGCGTGTGCGACGCGCCACGTCGACAGGCAGCTTTTCGTCACCGGGGGGCCAGATCCATAAAAGCGCTTCGCTTAAGGCCCCCATGTGCGTGCCGATAGACGCTTTTTCGAGTCGTGTTCGGAAGGTCGCGGTTGGTGCATCGGCGATAGCCTGTTCAAGAATCATGCTACCCTGTCGGGCCAGTGCCGGATCGATGCCGTAGTGGCGAGCGTGGCCGACCCAACCATGCTGAATGCCCTTGTCGTTTGCTGCCGCGTGGATCTGATCAATGTAATCCCGGATGCGCGGTCCAGCAGCGCCGTAATGCAGTCGCAGGAACTCGTTCATGAGAGCGTCGCTGTCGGCGTCGGGGTTCCAGAGTAGCCTCGCCGTGAGGTAATTCATCAAGTCGTTGAGGCCGGCATGCGGGGCGTTGAAGACGGACTGGGCAAACACGCCTGTCACACCGTGTGCCGCAAAATAGCGCAGGTTGGGTGCCAAGGTGAGCATGTTTGGGATCGGCATGTGGTACATCGCGAAATCGGTGTTGTAGTACCAGAGATGGACACGTTTGGCGATGCGGCCCCAGCCTGCCAGATCCCGACGAAACGCAGCACTCGCTGGGTAGTCCGACGTCGCGATCGGGTCGGTGATACTGCAGTCGTGGCTGGTCAATTGGATGTAGACGTTGTCACGGGCGCGAATGGTCCTGGGTGGTTTCTGTGAATAGTAGTAAGCCAGTGTCCCCACGGATACGTCGGGGTGTTCTTCTGCGACGCGTGCCGCGACCGCATTGACGAATAGCAGCAGCGTGCCGGCGCCGGAGTCTTCGCGTCGGTCAATCGTTTCGCAACGATCGCAGGTACATTTATGTCCCCAGTCGTTTTGACTGACGGCGATGCTGCGCCGGTTGGGATTCGCGGCAAGCTCGTCCAGGACGGATCGCGTCACGATCTGTAGCACGTCTGGATTGGTCAGACAGAGTTGGGCGTCATATTGTTTTTCTATAGCGATGCCGTTACGGAGTCCAAAATATTCTGGAAACGTTTTCGAATATTTGTTCCACGGTACCTGCCGGTAAAAACTGTGCCCGGCGAGCCCGATCGGCGTATTGCCGCCAAGGCGCGGTTGCGGCGTTACTGTATTGCAACGTAGACGGGAAGCAAAATCAGGGTTTTGGGGATTAATGTGATACGCCGGGTACCGATAGGTAAAACGTGGTCGGTAACGCCGATCCGTATCGGGAAGTGGCGTAGCCGAGGGAAGGTTGGGCGCGTGCGTGTGGCCGACGGTGAGGAAGCGAATCCCCAGGAAATCCTCGAGGAATGTATAGACGCCGTACAAGGTGCCACGCGTACCTCCGCCCACGATAGCGAGTTTACCTTGGCGTATGACAATACGATGTTCTTCCGCAGCCAGGCCGGCGGTGCTAACGTCCGGATGGCACGCGCGCAGCGCGGCGCTGTCTCCAATATAGATTTGTTGCGGTAGAGGCCTGGTGGGCTGCGTGACGATGGGCAACTTGATACGCGTCACCAATGCGAACCCTCGTTGAAATTCTCTGGCAGCGTGGCTCTCGTGAGCGAGCGATTCTGCTGGACTAACAATTTCACACGTCTGCAGTGCTGCGATGGTTTGTCCGTGGGCGCCGTGTGAGAGGAGTGCGTGCCAGAAAAGGGCGCTAGTCATGAGGGCCGGTAGCGGAATACGGCACATGTTCGTGGATTCATAAGGGGGCCAGGGCGGATTCGCATCGCTCGGCGCGGTGCGCAGGCGTAACCTACCACGCGGGCATCGTGACCTGAACCGTTGCCCTGTAACTGTTTTCGGTCGGTAACCTCACGCTCCGCAGGATTCTGCTGATCTCACGGTGGTCGCGCCTACCTTGGGGCGGCCGCTGCCGGGTCTCGTTAGGGACGCGGAAAGCCGTTCCGCCTGGCTGGCGCGACTGTTGCGGGCACCGCCGTGAGCTTCGAGAACCGGCATTGATTCTCGGGGGGGAAGCAAGGACACTAGATGGCCGGATTTGTCCCTGTTTCGACCTGCAGGTAACCGATGATGTTGTGTCCGGAAACGAGGCGTTTGCCGCTGGCCAGAGTGGCCTGTTTTCTGGTATGGGGCCTGACTTCTGTACCGGTACATACGGCAGAACATTTCGATTTTCACTCAATCCGCAGGCCGCCCGATTTGAGTGGTGCGAATGGGCGTTTTGAGGGGGAGACTCATTTCCTGCCGCACGGAAATGCCCGTTTTCAAGGGCTGCGGGGGTATGGCCGTCAGTGGAGTGGCGATGCCCACTTCTTGTGGGACGGCGTGGCGGGACAGGAGGCTCGCTTGCGGTGGGTCCTGGGACGGAGTTCCCGCTATCGGATGGTGGTCCAACTGACGCGTGCGCCCGACTACGGTGTCTGTGAAATGTTGGTGGACAATAAGCCTGTGGGGGTCGAAGTCGACCTCTTCTCGAGTCGCGTCGAGTTGGCGCCGCTGGTGACGCTTCCTGACTTGCACCTGGAGGCGGGCCCGCATGTGCTCACGTTGAAACTGACGAGAGCGAATCCGCAGGCGTCGTTGTTCAAAAAGAAGGGCTATTTGCTCGGCGTAGATTACTTTCAGTTGTTCGACCTGGCGCCCGCTCCGCGTGTTCCGGCAGCGGCAGTGGTGACGACCGTGGCCGCGTTGAAACCGGTTGCGGCGATCAAGTTGCTGACCCGCTACTGTGCGGAATGCCATGCCGGAGCTCAGGCTCCCGGAGAGTTGCGGATGACAGGCCTGAGCAAGGGTGGTCTGAGAAAGCTTCCGCTAGACCAGATTGAGAAGATTGCCGATGCGTTGGCTTTTGGCACGATGCCTCCCGCAAAAGCGCAGCAGCCTCCTGCGGTAGAACGGCGCCGACTTGCACGGTTTTTCGAAGAACAGCTGGCACAGCGAACGGCGCGGTCGGAAACTGTCGTGCCCACGGTAATGCGGCGGATGACACGTTATGAGTACAACAACGCGGTTCGCGATTTGCTCGATCTGAAAGGCGATGTCTACCCGCTACCGGAACGCACCTTGCGGGCGTATCACGAGTACTACCGGCCCGCATCGGGGGTGTTGCCAGAACGGATTCGGGTGGGAAATCGCACCCTCGGAAAAAATCAGGTCGAGAAGGATTTGTTGGACGGCGTGTCGCCCTTTGCGATCGATTTGCAGGCCGAACATGGTTTCAATAATCGAGGCGACCAATTGAGTCTGTCTCCATTATTGTTGGAAACGTTTCTCAAACTGGGTAAATCGATTGTGGAGAGCCCACAGTTCCGCGCGTACTGTCGGGCTTATGATCGGTTGTTTGTTGGTACCGATCCGAGGAACCGAGAGCGTGATCTGGAATTGGGACGCATCCGGCTCAAATCGTTATTGACTCGTGCGTTTCGGCGTCCTGTGGATGCGGCAACCTGGGAGCGGTACTGCGCCTTTTTCGAGGCCCAGTACGAGCGTCATGGTTCCTACACGCAATCGATGAAAAGGACGGTCGCCGGAATCCTGGCATCGCCACGTTTTCTCTACCTGGTGGAAACGGGCAATGCGACCGAGGTGGCGGTTCCGCTCTCCGAGTATGAGTTGGCGACGCGATTGTCGTTTTTTCTCTGGAACACGATTCCTGATGCAGAGCTAAGCGAATTGGCGGACGCCGGGCGGTTGAGCAACCCGACGGTGCTCAGGCAGCAGGTGGCACGGATGCTGACCGATGGACGCAGCCGTGCATTAGCTGAAAATTTTGCCCGGCAATGGCTGCGGTTGGACCAGTTGATTACCGCGGTGCCGTCGATGGACCGGTTTCCGCATTACTATTCTCGGATTGGGTGCGAACAATGGAAGTTTGGCCTGCAGATGATGGTGGAACCGCTCCTGCTGTTTGAGAGCATCGTCGTCGAGGACCGGTCGGTCATGTTGCTGGTGGATTCAAATTACAGTTATCGGTCTGATGAGTTGCAAAGTTGGTACGAAGACGAAGTCCCGCTGTCTGGGAAAGGGAATGTGAACCGTTTCGACACGTTTCAGCAGGAATTCAAGCGGCGGGAATTGTCTACGCGTCGTCAGGGAGGAGTAATCACGACGGCGGCGACCATGACGATGACCTCGTCACCACTTCGCACTCGTCCCATTACTCGTGGCGCCTGGGTCGCGACAGTGATCTTGAATCGGCCGCCGCCACCGCCCCCCGACACGGTCCCCGAGATTGAAGCAGACGATGATGTCATCGAGGCGCAGGGAATCACACTGCGTGAACGTCTTCAACAGCATCAAATCAACGCCGCGTGCGTGACCTGCCATGCAGCGATCGATCCGCTCGGATTTGCGCTCGAGCAGTATGACGCGGTTGGGCGCTGGCGCGAGACCTATCGTTCTGGCTTGCCGGTTGATGCCAGTGGCAGCTTGTTTGGCGAAGCGAAATTTTCGAACATCGAAGAATTCAAGGAACGACTATTGGAACGCCCGGAAATCTTTATGCGGGCCTTCACGGAACACCTGCTCTCTTATGCATTGGGGCGACCGCTCGAGCCCAGGGATCGCATGACCATCAACGGGATGGTGCGGCGTCTTGCGGCCGAGCACGGCCGTTTTTCGACAGCGATTACAGAGGTCGTCATTAGTCGGCCGTTCCGGTACAAAAAGAATGACGGACCAAGGAGTCAACCATGACGATGCGACCGATTTCACGACGGGCGCTGTTGCGCGGCAGCGGTGTCGCTATGGCGCTTCCGCTGCTGGAGTGCATGCAGCAGCGAGTGCGAGGCGCGACAGCTTCCGTAACGCCCAAACGGGCTGCGTTCTTTTACGTTCCCAACGGTGTGGTTCAGTCGCAGTGGAGGATTGGCGAGGTCGGCGCCCAGTTCACCATGAGTCCGACGCTGGAACCGTTGGCGCGACATCAAGGAAAAATAGCTGTATTTTCTGGATACGATCGGATCAAGGTATCGGGAACTGATGGCCATGCGCAGGCGAGTACTTGCTGGTTGAGCAGCGCCGCACACGACCAGTTGTCCCCGGCCGGCTATCCTTTGGACCGAACACTTGATCAGGTGATCGCGGACACGACGGGCAAAGAGACGCCTTTTCGCTCGTTGGAATTGAGTTGTAATCCCTATCGAGACAACAAGGAGTCTGTCTACTTCGACAATATTTCCTGGTATGGGTACGGGCACGTAGCCCGTTCTTTGCGTGATCCGCAGCGTGTGTTTCAACGGTTGTTTGAGGTGCAGCCGGAAGCGGAGAGCCGAAGTGTTCTGGATCTCGTGCTGGCAGATGCGAAATCATTCGGCCCACGTCTGGGGCGTGCGGATCGCCGCAAGTTGGACGAATACATGCAAGCGGTGCGCACGGTGGAATCGCAGATTACGCGTTTGCAGACCCGTCGTGACGTGGTGGAGCGGCTTCGTCCAGAGCGGCCTGCGACACCCTGGCCTGAGATGCGCCGCGACGAATATATCCAACTCATGGGTGATTTAATGATCCTGGCGTTGCGGACTGATTTGACACGAGTGACGACCTTGATGGTCGCACCGGAGCGCTGGGGAACGCCGCAAACAGTAGAGGGTGTGTTTGCACAACCGATCGTTCATCACAGCATGACGCACGAGCAGGGGAATCCTGAGGTGAGCAGGAAATTGGCGCTGCTTGATCGGTTCCACGTGAAGCAATTCGCGGAATTGGTCCGCAAGATGGACGCCGTTGAGGAGGCGTCCGGGACGCTTCTTGACAGTATCCTGTTTACCTTCGGGTCTGGCTTGAGCAGTGGCAAAACACACGTCTATTCCGATTTGCCGGTGGTGATTGCCGGTGGCGGGCAGGGGACGCTGACCACGGGCCGCCATCAAAGAGCGGCCGAGAGGACACCGGTAGGTAATCTGTGGTTGGCGGTGGCTCAGGCGATGGGCTGTCCAATACGGCGGTTTGCTGACAGCGATGCAGTGGCACCGCTGGTCTAACACGCTGCCAGCGGGCGGGGCGGGTGGGGCGTCCTGGCTGTTTTCGAGTATACTGCGCGATCGATCGCTGCACTATTTCAACAACGACAGGTATCCCATGCGACTCTGTTTGAGCTATGGTCTCCTTTCACTGATGCTGGCAGGTTTTGGAGGCCGCGGCGGGCTGGCGCAGGAGGCGAATCGATTCGACCAGGTGGTAGCACCAATCCTGGCGATCCACTGTCTGGAATGTCACCGCGGGCCGGGCGCCAAAGGTGGACTCGATTTGTCGCAACGGGATGTGGCCCTCAGGGGCGGTGAGAGCGGGCCCGCGTGGCGGCCGGGAAAGCCGTTGGAAAGCTTGTTGTGGGAGCGCGTGGCAAACGGAGAAATGCCTCCCAAGAAGCCACTCCCGGAAGAAACCCGAGAGGTATTGCGGAAATGGATCCAGGACGGTGCCTCATGGGGAACCGATCCAATTGATTCGTTTCGATTTACCACCGAGAGTCGGGCTGGGGTTGATTGGTGGTCGTTACAGCCATTGCGCGACCCGCGGGTCCCCGCCGTAAAAACACGAGACCGCGTCCGCAATCCGATCGACGCCTTTATTCTCGCGCGGCTGGAGGCGGAACAACTTGGTTTTGCGGAAGATGCCAGGCCACGTCAATTGATCAGACGCCTGTATCTTGATTTGATTGGATTGCCGCCGTCGCCAGAGGCAGTAGCGAAATTTGTTGAGGATCCGAGCGATGCGGCCTACGCCGAAGTCGTAGATCGTTTACTGGATTCGAGTCACTACGGAGAACGCTGGGGCCGGCACTGGCTCGATGTCGCGCGTTTTGGTGAGAGCGATGGGTTTGAACGCAACGGTCCACGTAATCATCTTTGGCATTACCGTGACTGGGTCATTGACTCGTTGAATGCGGATATGCCGTATGACGAATTTGCCCGCCTGCAGATCGCGGGTGACGTGCTGCGAAACAATGCGCCCAGCGGACTGGCAGCTGCGGGATTCTGGGTTGCGGGGGTCCACAACACTGTGGTGGGTGGCAGCGAATTTATGAAGCGAGTGGCCCGTGAAGATGAACTGGAAGAAATGGTCGGAGCACTGGGCCAGACGTTTGTCGGCCTTACTTTCAACTGTAGCCGCTGCCACGATCACAAATTTGACCCGATTCGCCAACGTGAATATTACCGGCTTACGGCCGCCATTTCTGGCGTGAGGCATGGTGAAAAGGAGGCGGTGGAGACGCGTTTTCGTGACGAGATCTCCACGCTTGAGAAGGACCTGAATGCGCTCAATGTGATGGTCAACGCACTGGATATGAAGGCGCGTAAAACAGTCCTCGCGACGCGGAAGGAACAGGGGAAGAAACCAGCGGTACCGCCGCGGCCCTATGCGCAGTGGGAATTTGAATCGGACCTGAAGGACAGCCTGGGTGGGTTGCACGGCAGCGCGCATGGGTCTGCTCGGGTTGAAAATGGCGCCTTGGTGTTGGGAGAACAGAGTTATGTGGAGACCGCTGCGTTGCCGACGGAGGTCAAGGAGAAGACGCTTGAAGCCTGGGTCCTGTTGGCCAATTTGAAACAGCGCGGTGGCTCGGCGCTCACGCTGCAGACGCGAAACGGCGTCGTATTTGACGCGATTGTGTTTGGCGAACGCGAGGTGGGACAGTGGATGGCCGGTAGTGATGGTTTTGTGCGTACCAAATCGTTTACCGCTCCAGTGGAGACGACAGCGACTAAAGAGCCGGTGCATTTTGCGATTGTGTATCAGGCGGATGGCACGATCATCGGTTACCGAAACGGGGTCCCGTACGGGAACGCCTACAAGAGTTCCGGTCTTCAGGGCTACAAAGCAGGGGACAGTACGGTCCTGTTTGGGTTGCGTCACAAGCCACCGGTTGGCCCCAATCGGTATTTGAGCGGGAAGATTTTGCGGGCCCAGTTGCACCTCAAAGCATTGTCCCCAGCAGCGGTGGCCGCATCGGCTGGCGTGGAAAGCGATTATGTCGCTGAGGAGGAGCTGGTGGCGGCGTTGGCGCCGGCGGAACGTGCGCAACGTCGCGATTTGCTGAACCGTCGTGCGTCGCTGGTACAGCGGAAGTCGGAACTGCAAGCCAAAAGCAAAATCAAGATTTATACCGTTGCGCCGGGGAATCCCGGGACGACGTATTTCCTTCGCCGCGGCGACGTCATGAAGCGAGGTGAGGTAATGACCCCCGGTGCGGTGGATGCAGTTCAGGGTGTGACCGCTGATTTTGGGCTGGGCGCAGACTCGACGGATGCGGCGCGGCGGGTGCGTTTGGCTTCGTGGATCGCGGGTGACAAGAATCCGTTATTCCCGCGGGTGATGGTGAATCGTCTTTGGCACTACCATTTCGGAACTGGGATTGTGGAGACGCCTAACGACTTTGGCTTCAACGGAGGACGCCCGAGCCACCCGGAACTCCTGGATTGGCTGGCGATTACCTTGCGGCAAGGCGGCTACCGCCTTAAATCCGTCCACCGTGTGATCGTAACGTCGTCAGCGTATCGACAGGCATCGAAGTTTCGTCCAGCGGCGCATCAGCTCGATGCAGGAAACCGATTGCTGTGGCGTAAATCGCCTCGAAGAATTGAAGCAGAGGTGTTGCGTGACTCGATTCTGGCCGTAGCTGGAAAGTTAAACTTACAAGCGGGCGGGCCGGGATTCGTAGATGTGTCGATCACCCCCAACAACGGCACGACCTATTATGAGCCGATTGACAAAGAGGACGACGAATTGCACCGACGAACGGTCTACCGTTTCTGGCCACGCGGTGGCCGCAGCGCATTGTTGGATACGTTTGATTGTCCGGACCCTTCGTCCACGGCGCCGCGCCGTACCGTCACCACGACGCCGTTGCAGGCGTTGAGTCTCTTGAACAATAGCTTTGTTTTGCGGATGGCCGGCCATTTGGGTAAACGAGTTGAGCGAGAGGCGGGGGCCAACGTCATGAAGCAGGTTCGGCGTGCGTATGACCTCACGCTGGGCCGGCAGCCGGACGCGGAAGAAGAGGCGTTGGCAGTCAAACTGGTCGAACGTCATGGAGCTGCCGCACTGGGTCGCGCGTTGTTCAACAGCAACGAATTCGTGGTGTCGCAGTAAGCAGTCATGAGGAAGCCCTCTTGAGGGGATCATTTTTCTGGGAAGTGGTGATGTATCAAGGCAAACGCAGAGATTTCTTCCACTGGGGTGCACAAGGGATCGCCGCTACGGCGCTGCTTTCTCTGTTGGAAGGTGACGGTATGGTGGAGGGTGCGGCGACGACCCATCCGGTCCGCGCGAAACGTGCGATCCATATTTGTTTGATTGGGGGAATGAGCCATGTGGACTCATTCGACTACAAGCCTGAACTGGTGAAATACCACGGCAAACCGCTGGGCGCTAGTGAGAAGCCGGATATCTTTTTTGGCCAGGTGGGGTTGCTGCGGCAGCATGACTGGGAATTCAAACAACGCGGGAGTAGCGGGCTCTGGATCTCGGAAATGTGGCCTCACATTGCCGAACAGGCAGACGATTTAACGCTTTTGCGGTCGATGGTTTCCGATTTGGCAAACCACACACCAGCGTTGTTTGTGCAAAACAGGGGTTTCCAATTCAATGGGTTTCCTTCGTTGGGAAGCTGGTTGTCGTATGGAATGGGTACCGAAACAGAAGCACTGCCGGCGTACGTTGTCCTGCCTGACTCGAGGGGTGGACCGAACGGTGGGGCGTCGAATTGGACCAATGGGTTCCTGCCGGCGCAACATCAGGGCGTCGTCTTGAGGGGCGGTGAACAGCCGGTGCGAGACCTGTTTCCAGCCAGGGCGATTGATCGTGTGGAAGAGGCCGAAACACGTGAATTTCTGCGCCTTGTAAACCGGAAACATCTCGCCCAGGCGGGGCAGGATGCAGCGTTGGCGGCACGCGTGCGAAGCTATGAATTGGCTGCGCAGATGCAGATGTCGGTGCCGGAAGTCAGCGACCTTGCGGGCGAGACTGCCGCAACCCGGGAAATGTACGGTGTAGATCATGCGCAGACAGGGGACGCGGGGCGTCGGTGTTTGTTAGGAAGGCGACTGCTGGAACGGGGTGTGCGGTTCGTCCAGATTTACTCGGGGGGGCCGATTGCTGGTAACCCTCGTGCCAGCTGGGATGCCCACGAGAGTGTCAAACAGAACCATTCTTTTGAAGCTGGCCGTATCGATAAACCGGTGGCGGCGTTGTTACGCGACCTCAAGCAACGTGGCATGCTGGCCGAAACACTGGTTCTCTTCACCACGGAGTTTGGGCGGACGCCATTCGCCCAATCCGCGGCGAATCAAGTTGGCCCGGGACGCGACCATAACCGGTACGGGTTTTCTTGTTGGATGGCAGGGGCGGGGCTGAAACCCGGAACGTCGTATGGCGCTACCGATGATATTGGGTGGAAAGCGGTGGAAAATCCGATGCCATGGCATGATTTCCACGCTACGATATTGCATTTGTTCGGAATCGACCATGAACAACTGACTTTTTATCACAATGGAATCCGTCGCCGGCTTACCAATGTTCATGGTGAGGTGGCGAATGAGATTTTTGCCTGAGTTCCGCGTCTGATACGGTGCGTTCAGGATTTGCAGGGTAGTCGGATCAGGGAGAAATGGTATGCAGAGTATGGCACACGCAGGAAGTCAACTCCGACGCGCGGCAGCGTTGTGGGCAGTGGGAATTGTCCTGGTAGCGTTGTGCGGTAACGCGGGTGCCGCTGTCGCTTTCCCATTGAAGAGCAACCGGGTGTTGTTCCTGGGCGATTCGATCACGCATGCCGGAGGTTACATTGCCTGGATTGAGATGCAATGCCGACTTCAAGGAATGGACCCACTTCCTGAGTTCATCAATGTGGGCTTGAGTAGTGAAACGTGTACGGGGCTGTCGGAACCGGATCATCCGTTTCCACGACCGGACATCCATGAACGGTTGGATCGAGCGCTCCAGCAGGTTCAACCGGATGTGGTGGTGGCGTGTTACGGAATGAATGACGGGATCTATTATCCGTTCTCAGAGGCTCGCTTCAGAGCTTACCAAAAGGGAATTGGACGATTGATTGAGAAAGTGCATGACGCGGGGGCAAAACTGGTGTTGATGACACCGCCTCCGTTTGATGCGGTTCCCCTGCGCCAACAGAAAGGCAAACTCAAGCCAGCGGGCGAAGATAAATACGCGTGGTTTGCGATTTACGAAGATTACGACCGGGAGGTGATCTCGCGGTATGCACGCTGGATTCTTGAACAGAAGGATCGTGTAGCGATGGTGATTGACCTGCATACGCCCTTGACCAGGCACCTTGCGGAACAACGGAAACGAGATCCCAAGTACACGCTGGCTCCCGACGGAGTGCACCCTAATCCGCTCGGACAGCGGATGATTGGCGAAACCTTGTTGCGGGCCTGGGGAGTCGCCAAAATCAAAGAGCCTGGCGAGAAACTATCGTCCATTATGCAACGTCGGATGGAGTTGTTGCACGACGCCTGGCTGACCTCGGTGGGGCACAAAAGACCGGGAGTCAAAAAGGGGCTCCCCCTGGAGGCTGCGCGGAAACAGGCGGCAGCGTTGCTGGAGCAGGCGTTGCCCCTGATTGTTGAGCGCATTGATTAAAGCCCAGGGCAGAAGATCGCAGGAGCGAGCCGAGGGACGGGCTCAGAGCAATTCCGAAATTGGGGACGCGCCTTCGGGCAGCAAGTAATGCGGTCGCCCAGAGTAGTCCGGGAATTGCAGTTTGGGCGGGACCCCCAGGACGTGGAAGAGTGTTGCCATCAGATCCTTGGGCTGCACTGGGCTGGAGGTGGGGAACTCACCACGAGCTGAAGACGTGCCGACGACTTGTCCCATCTGCAAGCCGCCGCCAGCGAGCGCCAGCGTGGAAAGGCCGGGCCAATGGTCCCGCCCCCCGAACGCGTTGATTTTCGGCGTGCGGCCAAAATCGCCAGTCAAAACGAGAAGGATGTTTTTGTCGAGGCCACGTTCTGCCACGTCGTCCAGAAAAACAGCGAGGGCGTGATCGAGGGGAGGGCAGATTGCCCGGAGCTGCTGGTCCATGGGAGGGGCGGCTGGCTGGCTAGGACCGAGGTGCATGTCCCAGGCAAATGGCGTTTTGGCCGGCTGTGGCGCCCAGCCATACGTCAAAGTCACAAAGCCGCAGCCCGCTTCACAGAGACGCCGCGCGGTAAGTAATTGTTCACCCAGGCCACCGCCATAACGGGCACGCAAAGCAGGGGCTTCCTGGGTTAGATCGAATACGTCACGTGTTTTTCCCAGGATCAGGTCGGTTGCCTGTTGTTCGAACGCGTCCATGCCCGCCATGGCATCGGTCTGGTCCAGATCCCGGCGCAGACGGTCAAGTTGGTGTAGCAACCCTCGACGGTTTGCCAGGTGACTGGGATCAATGGACAAGTTGAGGTTCTTCCGTGTACCACCTGCCACGTCGAAGGGCGCGTTGGCGCGACCCAGCCAAAGTGGCTGGTCAAAGTCGAAACTCACGGTTGGTTTCAGACGCACAAACGTTGGAATGCGCGTGCGAGGATGATTCGTGCCACGTACACGAGACGCGATGGCGCCGAAGGACGGTTTCGTTTGTTGTGTGGAGCCGCCGGGGTTATCGTTGGCGGTGAGCACATAGTGCGACGCGCCGAGATGGTCCGGATTGGTGTGGTGGAAAGAACGCACGACCGCCATTCGTTTGGCGCATCCGGCAAGTCCGGGAAAGAGGCCGCCAAATTCGACGCCCGGCAATCGGGTGGAGAGTGCGCCGATCATACTGCGGTAGCCAGAGGGTGCATCCATCTTGGGGTCAAATGTTTCCAGATGGGGCGCACCACCCTGCAGCCAGACCCAGACGACCGAGGTTTCACGCGGGAGCGATTGACTGCTTGCCTGAGCACGTGCGCGCAACAAATCAGCGAGGCCGAAGCCAGCGGCGCCGAGGCCACCTATTTGCATCGCGGTACGGCGGTTGACGTGCCGCGCGTTCAGCTGCCGTGATCCCGGGTGACTTTGGTGCATGGTGGATGCGGGGAAAGAATGACAATCGGCGATCGTAACCGTGCGCCCGTCAGCAGGCAGACGCGAGTCAATCTACGTGCCATCGTAGCTGGTGCCGATTGGTGCGCCCAGGCAGATGGCCCGCGCGGCGGGGGTGCAGGCCTTGCGTTCACTCCAACTCCCATCCCTTCCGGTAGTCAGGATGAATGAATTGGTCGGCGCCAGGACAGTTAAGGGCTCGCATCTTTTCGCCGTCCCAATCCAGGGACTGTTGGGCGCGGAGGGCGACGTTTCCGGCCAGGAATGCCTCGGTAAGCCTGCCTGAGTATTCAAAGTTTGCCATGGTCGCGGTGCCAGTCTTGGCGGCGTCGATCCATTCCTGCTGGTGGCCCAGGCGTGCCCGCGGCAAGGTGGGGGGCGGGGGCTGGTAGTCGACAAAATCCGCTTCAGGCAGCAGTTTGTAATGAGCGCAATACATGTCGGTGGTCATCAGGCGACCGCGATCGCCGATCAGTAGCGATCCGTTCGTGGGAAGGGCGTGTCCGAGCGCCAACTCCGCCGGCGGCAAACGCCCGCTTTCGTACCAGGTGACGGTGACTGGAGGTGCGGCTCCGCGTGCCGGAAACGTAAATATCATTTCCGCCCATTTCGGCGCGGTCTCTGGCATCAAACCTTCGCTGCGCGTCGAGATGTGGGTAGGGTACGTTAAATCAAGCGCCATGTAGGCAAGATTTGCGGTGTGGCAAATAATATCTCCCAGGACACCCGTGCCAAAATCCCACCATCCGCGCCAAGTGAAGGGGTGGTAGATGGGGTGATAGGGTCGTTCCGGTGCGGGGCCGAGAAACAGGTCCCAATGCACGTGGGGTGGGATCGGGGGCGTTGCGGTCGGCCGCGGGATCGATTGTTTCCAATAATCGAGAGGGCGGTCAGACCATGTGTGTACTTCGGTAACGGTACCGATGGCACCTGACCGAATCATTTCAACCGCACGACGGAAAGAGGGCTCGTAGGTGCCGTGATTGCCCATTTGGGTGGCAACCTTGTTTTCGGCTGCGACTTTCCGCATCTGTCGCACCTCGCCGATGGTGCGTGCTAATGGTTTTTCACAGTACACATGTTTGCCGCGGCGCATGGCGGCGATAGAAATAAGTGCGTGTGAATGGTCCGGTGTACTGACGACTACCGCATCGATATTTTTCTGGCCGTCGAACATTCTGCGGTAGTCAATCCAGCGTCTGGCCTGGGGATACTTTTCCAGACTGGGCCCGGCATACCGGTGGTCGATGTCGCAGATGGCCACAATGTTTTCGCCACTTACGCGGGGTAAATTGAGGACTCCGCCAACGCCGCCTTTGCCTGCACCGATGATGGCGATGTTCAATTTGTCATTCGCTGCACGGGAGACGGCAGGCGCGGTCGCAGACCAGACACCCGCAGCCAGGGCTGCATTGGTTTTAAGGTAGGTGCGACGGCTCAAAGGGTTGCGCATGGCGACCTTTCCGATCGAGTCGAGGGTCATCGGGGCGTTGCCAGCCAGCGAACAGCATTCTCGATGATCTGCAGGGGAACTTTTTCTTTGTAGACGGGGAATGTTTCGTGCCCGGGGCGGAAATAGAAAACCCGCCCGCGTCCCAGGTGCCATACACAGCCGCTGCGAAACCATTCTCCCCCTGCCCAGCGTTCTTCGAAGACAACCTCGTCAGGTTGCGGAATGTGGAATGGTTCGTCGTACATTTCTGTAGCTGGCAGGGTGAACCTGGCGGGTATTCCACGGGCGATGGGATGGTTCGGAAGTAGTGTGGTCAAGTAACTCGGTTTGCCGTCTTCACGCCAGCCGGGAAAGGCGCAGTTCGGCAAATAGACTTTGAGCAACGTCCGTCCGTCTGGAAACTTGCGGGCCGCGACACGTGGCGTGATTGGACTATCGCGTTTGGGACCAACAAAATCCTGGCCTTGCACAAAATCGATCTCGACGCGCTGGTCGATCGAGGCGTAACGCTGGTGGGTGCGGTTGCGCGTGACTTCTGCCATTGCCTCAATAAATGGCAATGACCAATGCGCTGAATGCAAGGAGATCATGGCCAGTTGTCCGGTTTTGATGCGGCGGACGATTTCCCGCGCCGTGTCACGTTTTACTTCATTGTGTCGCGCATGGTCCCAGTAAACGAGAACCTGGCAGTTGTCGAGGATATCAGTTCCCAGGCCTTGCCCGGCGTCGTCGAGGTTGACGGAACGGACGGCCAGCCCTGGTTGACTGGCCAGATGACTGGCGATTTCATTGCCCAGAAAGTTGCTGTACGCCTGTTTCTGACTGGGCTGTTGCTCGTCCCATACAACCACTTGGATAGGTTGCGCGGACGCGAGGTTGGCAATCAGGAAGGCGGCCAGGAGTGTCGGCACAACGCAGAGTGTTCGCATCAGGATCATGTCATTTCGTGCCTGGGCCGGACGCGGCGTGCGGTGTGGCGGTTTGGCAACAGGATAGGCGGTACAGGCAGCTACAGCAAACGCGGCCTTCAGGAGCGACGGGGCCTGAAGCGAGTCGGGACAGGCCAGCTGAGGTCGTCGCTGCGGGCACGAGTTTCTGCATGTTGTTTCACATGTTCCAGTACACGGTGGTGGATACGGTGAATGAACAGGTCCGACCATAAACTCCAGTAGGCATGCGGAAGCAGCTCGAGTCGATACCAGGTTCTGCCGATCAGTCGGGTCCCACCATGCGTTGCGCGCTGGAGGACGAACTCGCCGCGGGTACTGCGGAGTGCTCCGTCCAAATGGGGTGGATGCAGATTGTGGTAGGGACTCAGCTCAAACATGGGCGCGGGCTGTTGCGTCACATCGAATGCCAGGCGATGCGGTGCATCCCAGGCCGTGATTGGCTCGACAAAGACTCCGGTCGTGAAGACGCAACGGCGTACAGCGCCCACGCCAGTTCCTGAGATCTCGGCTCGGATAGGGCACGCGATACCCCATCGGTAGTACCATGCCTGGGGTGGTGGCAAGTCCGGGAAATTGATGACACAGTTCCAGACCTCGTCGATGTCAGCTGCGACATGGATCTCGGTCTCCACGACCCATTCTGGCTCGGGGCGGGTGAGATGTTCGACCCCAGCGAGTCCGGGCAGCAGGAACAAAACTGCAGAGGTGCCGCGGAGCGGCCGCCGCGACGTGTCCGCGATGAGTTTTCCGATGGCACCACCCAGCGCGCCCAACGGAATGCCGAGTGGAGCCGCCATAGCGAGGCAGATGATTCCCTCCAGGGCAAACACCCATAACACGCCGCCGCCCAGGAGGACCGAGAGCATGCCAAGATAAACACTCGCGGAGAGACGGGTGGGAGCTGCGGTGTTGGTAATGACGGATGCTACGGTACCCATCAGAATGGGCGTGCCCAGGAAGAGCGAGCTGCCGTAGGTGCCAAAGGTGTACACGCTGATGCCCATCATTCCGAGTGCCAAAAGGAGTCCGGCGGCCAGGCCAGCGAGAGCCGCACGGTAGTGCAGCACGGTGTGGCGAATAGGATTGGACGGGTCATCCGCTGGCATAGACCGTCGATTAGGAAGCAGGGCCATAATCACCATGGTGACAAGGTTGACGGCTGGAATCAGGATCAAGAGACCTGGCCAGACACTGTAGCCGGCGCTATAGGCGCGCCGGAGGGTCATGGTGACTGCAATCCACAAGAACGGGAGTGTCCAGAGGAACCAGGCCCAGGGAAGCCAGTCTGGTGCGCCGCGAACCAGCTCCTCACGAGCCGTCAGGACCGGAGAAAAGAACTGCCATGGTGACATTGTCGTGCCGGCGACCATGTGCAGTACGCAGCTCTCCACGACGTACTTGCCGAGCATCAGCGCGAGTCCTGAGCAGGCGTAGTAAACGCGTGGCACATCCTGGGAAAAGCCGAACCACCCAAAAAAGAGGTGGCGCAGTGCGCCAATCAGACGGAGTGCTGGCCTGGAAATAGAAGTCATGAGGGAGATGCACGCAGCAAAGAGAGAAAGGAAAGTGTAGCCCTTGGCTGCTGTCGCGCGGCATCAGGCCAGAAGTTTGTCCACGACTGTTGCGTTAGAAACCGGGGAGTCGGTGAGGGTTTCGTCGCGGCCATGGTGATGATAGGTAAGCGCATCGTGATCGAGTCCCAGTTGATGCAGGATGGTGGCGAACAGGTCCGGGACGCTTACGGGGTCCTCTGTGGCGCGGTAGCCGACGTCATCGGTAGCGCCATGGACGTGGCCTGGCCGAAATCCCCCGCCGGCCAGAAGTGCCGTGAACGCGTTGCGATTGTGATCTCGTCCCAGACCGTTTTGCGAAACCGGCAAACGTCCGAATTCGCCCGTCCAGAGTACGATCGTGTCTTCCAGTAAACCACGTTGGGCGAGATCCTGAATGAAGCCTGCGGTCGGCAGGTCCGTTTGCGCCGAAATCTTGGCAATCTCATCCTTGACGTTGGCGTGGCTGTCCCAAGGGGCTCCGTTGAGAAATACGTGGACGAAGCGGACGCCCGCTTCTACCATTCTGCGCGCCATCAGGAGTCGGGTACCGTAGCCGCGAGTGGACTCTTCGTCCATGCCGTACAGGGTGCGTGTCTGTTGGGTTTCTTTTGTCAGGTCGAGTGCGGTTGTCGCTTCCAATTGCATTCTGGCTGCCAGTTCGTAGTTGCGGATGCGAGACTCGAGTTGGGGGTTGTCCGAATAGTTGCGACGATGACGCTGATTGAGGCCTTCCAGGAAGGCAAGATCGGCTTTACGGGCACCCGCGGGTAGCGGTTGGGCCGGGTTAAGGTTCAGTACGGGCGGACCTTCGGTCCGCACCTGGGTTCCGCGGTAGATCGCCGGTAACCAGCCGTTTTGCCAGAGCGTTGAGCCGGTGGAGGGATAACCTTTGGGATCGCGCAGGACCACATACGCGGGCAGATTCTGATTGACCGTGCCCAGGCCATAGCAGATCCAGGATCCCAGGGTGGGGCGTCCCGGGAAAATTTTACCGCTGGTGATCATCACCAGACCCTCGGTATGGTTGTTATGCTCGGAGTGCATCGAACGGACCATGCAGAGGTGGTCCGCAACACGGGGCATCTGGGGGAGGGCGTTGGAAAAAAACATGCCACTTTGACCATGTTGCGAAAAGGTCCAGGGGGAGGCCAGCAACTGGTTCTGCTCGCTCCCTGGCTGAAACATTTCGACTTTTTCTCGGTAGACACGGCCGGCACCTGCTGCCAAAGCAGGTTTCGGGTCAAACAGATCCATTTGGCTAGGACCACCGTTCTGTAGCAACATCACGACGGATTTGGCACGAGCCGGGAAATGCGGTTTGCGCGGTTTCAGGTTGAGCGCCTGGGGGGCAGCGGCGACTGCAGCGTCCTGGTGTAACATCCAGTTCAAGGCACAGGCGCCGAATCCCATACCACTCGCCTGGAGGAGTGTCCGGCGGTTTACCGCGGTCGATTTGGGTAGCGGTGCCATGGCACGCCTCACGGTGTGTAGAGAAATTCGTTGGTGCAGAGCAGCATGTGGCAGAGATGCCGCAGGCCGTACGTCAGCGGGGGTGCCTGCAGATCCGGCTGATTTTCATAACGTTGGGAATGCCCCTTGACGAAATCGAGTGACCATTGCTGCTCCTGGTCATCGGCGTCCCTGGACAGGATCATTTGAAACGCCACCGCGATCTGCCGGTCGAGCGGCTGGTTCCGGGTTTCACGCTGCAGGCGTTCTGCCAGAGCCATCGATTGTTCGAACATGAAATGATCGTTGATGAGTGTCAGCGATTGGCTGACGACTGCAGTGGCGCTGCGTTGGGTACAATTCCTGGTGAGCTCTGGCTGCCCGAAGGCCTCCAGGAAGGATTCGTGGTAACGCCGCCGCTGCAGGAGGTAGAGGCTGCGACGGTACGCGTCCGCGGGGCGGTGTAGTTGGCCCTGGTCGATACGTACATAGCCATCGGCCTGGGGAGTCGTAGCGACGGGAGGGCCTCCAAAGGATCGGTCGAGTTGTCCGCTAAGTGCGAGGACGGAGTCGCGGAGTACTTCCGAGTCGAGCTGCCGCAGCGGCATTCGCCACAGCAGGCGATTGTCAGGATCGGCGTCCGCGGGCGGCGCTGGTGGAGCGGAGCTTTGCCGATAGGCCGCCGTAGAGACCAGCTGTTGCAGTAGGCGTTTGTAGTGCCAGCCTTGATTCCTGAAGTCCGCCGCCAGGTAATCGAGCAAGTCGGGGTGGTCCGGTGTGCTGCCCATGATGCCGAAATTGTCTGAGGTTTCGACGATGCCGCGGCCGAACAGGTGCTGCCAGGCCCGATTGACCACGACGCGTGCCAGCAGGCCGGACGCGGGGCTGTCTGTCTCGGTGAGCCAGTTGGCCAGGCTAGTGCGGCGTCCCGACGTCGCGGGGGCGGTCGCGATGGGCAGGGGCTGGTTCACTTCCTGGGTACTGGTGAGAACTTGCAGCATTCCCGGTTCGACAGGATTCCGAGGTTGCAGGTGATCACCGCGAGACAACAGGTAGGTAGCGGGTGTGGTGTGCGTGTCATAGACGGATTGGATTATGCCCCATGTTTTCAGCTGGGATTGCAAGGTGCCGACGTCGGTCCGCAGTTGCGCTACCGA
This sequence comes from Planctomycetaceae bacterium, assembly GCA_002709225.1. GTDB lineage: Bacteria > Planctomycetota > Planctomycetia > Pirellulales > Pirellulaceae > UBA9264. The sequence goes on along the minus strand of PAQH01000063.1, from coordinate 3,755 downwards.
AACGCGCTCCTTCGCGGTCAAGGTGGCCGTTATTTCGGCCTCGCTAACCGCGACAGCAGGTCCCAGTTTCATGGCCAGATATTTCTGGATCACGTCTCGTTTGTCGGCTGGAGTGCGGGTGGCTTTTTGCACGTCCCCACGGATGCTGGCCGGTAGCTTGTTGAGTTTGGTAATTGTGATGCGGTCAAGATGGGGCGTTCGGATGGCAGCAATTTGCTGCTGCACCGCGGCAATCTCGATTTTTTTTCCGTCATTGTGAGCGACGCGACGGTTTCTTTCTTTCGGCGAAATATCGGGAAGCTCCCGCTCCGCAGGCTGAAGCCAGGCTTGCGGGTCAAAGGCCGGAGTGAAGCAGGCCAATAGTCGGTAATAGTCGCGTTGCGGCAGGGGGTCGTATTTGTGGTCATGGCAGCGTGCGCATTGAAGTGTCAGCCCGAGGAGGTTGTGGATAGTGACTTCCATGGTCCGCGCCAGCACTTCATGTCGTATGTCGGCGGTGTTGAGTTCTGTTTGAAGCGTTTCATCCGCCGCGCTGCGCAGAAACGTGGTGGCGATCAATTGGCGGAGCATATCGGGAGTCAATTGCTCTGCCTCGCGCCAGTTTGACATCTCGTCGCCAGCGACCTGCTCTTGTACGAAACGGTCGAAAGGCATGTCGTGATTATGAGCGTCGATGACGTATTCGCGGTAACGCCATTTTCCCGTGGCCACTTTGGCGATGGTGGCATCGGTGTCGTCGCCGATGGTATCGACGTAACCGGACGCATCGAGCCAGTGGCGGCCCCATTTCTGGCCGAAATGAGGCGACGCCAGGAAGTGGTCGACAAGGTTGTCGTAGGCGCAGGGTGATCGGTCGCGTAGAAAGTTGCGGACGGTAGCGGGTGTGGGTGGCAGGCCTGTCAAGTCGAGTGCGAGGCGCCGAACCAGTGCCCCGCGCTCTGCCTGCGGGGAATAGGACAGCTGGACCTCTCGCAGACGATGTATCAAGAAATGGTCGACCACAGTCCTGGCAGCGGTCCCATTGCCTGGTGACGGTGGTGGCGTTCGCAGGAGCGGCTGAAAAGCCCAGTGTGAGCGGTCCGCCGCGTCGATGTGGGTGTTGGCGGAGGGTTCGGCATTCGCGGGCGGTTCCGCGCTGTCCAGCCAGCGGCGCAAGGTCGTCAACTGCGTGTTCGTCAGTGGGAGTTCACCTTCAGGGGGCATGCTGCGGGAGGCGACTTTGCGGTAGAGGATGCTGCGAGCAGCGCTGCCTGGTACGATCGCGGGACCCTGTGTGCCACCGTTCAGAATGAGCGGAAGGGTGCGCAAGTCGAGGTCGCCAGCGCGTTTCTCCAGGCCATGACAACTCATGCAGTGAGCGCGGAGCAGTGGGCGTACGTCGCGTTCGAACTGGACCGGCGTCGGGTCGGGAGGGAGTTCCCCTGCCAGCGGAGCAGAGTTGATGACCCAGAGCCAGAACAGGCCGATAAAAGAGAGGGTAATGCGGGAGAAGTCGTGAGAAGCGTGCATCACGCTATTGTAGCTGGTTGCCAGCGTCTGGGGCGAGGTCACGTGGATCGCCAGGCGGTCGAGTTCGTTGGTTGGGTCCGCCCAGTGCCGCCATCCCGTGGGGTTCCATGGCTTCGAACTCAAGAACCATAAGTTGAACCTGGTGGCACACGATCAGTTAGAGCTGGCTACGAACGAGAACAGCATCTGCGGTTCTCTGAAGTGACCGGATGGCAGTGACTGCGGCGCGCCGCGGCTGTGGTCCAGGCAGACCAGACAGGCAAACGAGATCCGTTGGAAAGAGTTGATGGCGACTCAACGAAGTAGCGGCAGGATGATGTGGGAAGGGCGATCCGCATCATGATAAATGGAGACTTTGGCAGTGAGGACGTCAGCGTGAAATGGTCCCTTGCCCGTGTTGGTGTTGCGGTCATAGATGGGGAAATAGCTGCCCTGGATGTGTACGCCCAGGCGGTGACCCGGTTGGAGTGTGGCAGCACAATCGCCGATGTCGATGGTGAGGCGGTAGACTTTGCCGGGGTCAACGGGGCGCCGATCTAAAGTGGAGTCGCGAGCGGTGGCGCGGAGGATGCCCGTGGCCAGCGGGTGGCGAAAGCCGTCGGGATGGATGTCGAGGACCATTGCCACCAGGTCAAAGTCGGGAGTGTTGGCGGCAGCGTAGACAACCGCCTGCAGGTTGCCGGCGAGTGCGAGCGGTTTGGCAAGCGGCCGGGTCGTGAAGCCGAGAACGTCTGGCCGGGCAGCGGCAGTCTGCTGGTCGTAGGGCCCAAATCCATCCAGGTAGGCGGCGCCATGAGCGGGTGCCGACGGGACCGGGTTGGCCGGATCGGAAACGAAAAGTGTCGGTGGGCTGGCCGCGCTCTGTGGCATCTTGCTCAAGGAACCGTCCTCGTCAGGACGCTGGCCTGGTCCGTGCGAAGACAGGTAAAACTGGACTGGTTGTGCGGACGCCGGGGGCCATGCAGAGGACTCTCTCCACTCGTTGATCCCCATCATAAAATAGCGCACGCGAGGGTAGGGGCTTCCCTTGTCCTTGCCTTTGAACCAGCGGTCGTACCACCTGAGATTCTCGGACACGATGTCGACACGTGCGTTATTGCCAAAAACGACGTCGCCCGCCCGGTCACTTCCGGTGGCATGGTCCCAGGGTCCCAGGATCAGTTGCTGGTTATCGCGAGCGTGCTGGCTGGCGGCCTGGGTCCGCATGCCATGGTAAGCACGTAAGGCACCAGGACACATGAAATCATAACAGCCAACGATGTGCTGGGCCGGGAAGTCCATGTCGGAGAAGTTACGCGCATCGGTGCCCTTCCAGAAGCCGTCAGGGGTAATGTGTTTGATCATACTCATCTGTAGCGGAGCCCGATGGCCAACAACACTGTCCAGGCTCATCAAGGGAAGCGTCATGTACCACTGAGGCCATTTGGGTGAAGCGCCTGCGGAGGGTGGAGGTCCATAGACATTGGCCCCAAAGCCGGCCCGGCCGAGCGCCAGGATATAGGCACCACCGCGGTAGATGTTGCTGTAGAAATAGGGGACCGCTGCAGTGGGGGCCAGGGCGTCGAGTGGTACACGTGTACTGGCGGTGAGCCACTGCGAGCTCCCCATGTAAGAGGCGCCCCACATGCCCACGCGACCATCGCACCAAGGCTGTTCGCGAATCCAGGTGACGGCGTCAAAGCCATCGGCCGCTTCGCCCCAGTAGAGATTGAATTCACCTTCGGATCCATTGCGACCGCTACTGTCTTGCGTGACTACCACATAGCCGCGGGCGGCGATACGGCGCGCCTGTCCGTCAAAACCTGCCGTGCCGTAGGCTGTTTTTAGCAGCAGTACCGGGAGTGGCGTGGTGACGCCACGTTGGCGGTAAATTCGAGTTCGCAGATGGGTACCATCTCGGGTCGGCATGGACGTGATGTCGACGGAGATGTCGTCCTGGGAGAAAGCCGGGAGCGGGCTGGCCAGAGTACCGCAAAATAGTGCCAAGGAGCAGAATAGCCTGTACCTGGATTGAGGGTGACGATCGGGCCAGACGCGCGGTCTGTGCTGCTGCGCCGGCCGGTTCTGAAAAACTGTTTGGTTTACCACATGTGTGCATGAGCGTTGCATAGGGAAACCCGCGTGGGATGGAGGCCCAATGATGTCTGGGAACAGCGACTGGTGGCTCGCCAGGAGCGTGAAGGGCCGTCGCAGTGGCCAGTGAGGTGGACTATAACGGCTTGAGCTGGGGCCAGCGAGTAGCCCTC
>PAQH01000062.1 GCA_002709225.1 Planctomycetaceae bacterium | reverse complement strand
ATCACCAGTTGCGGCACGAATGCCTGCAAGCTGCCGTGCCGGCCGCTCGGTCGGGCCCATTTGCCAGCGAGGCTGGTGATAAATCCCCTGCCAGACGCAGCGGCGTCCCCGCGGACGGAGACGGTACCGCGGTGGCCATCTAAATCCGGATCGCCACTGCGGGTCGTAAAAGACCATTGGCCGATCCGAGTCCCGGTAAACCGAAATTTCCAGACACCGTCGCCGTCATAGAACATGCCGGTAGTGTGCTGAACGCCACTGGGAACATGCACAAAAGTCGCGGTCGCGATCACATCGTATGGATTACCTTGATAGGTTGAGTTCTCCAGATGCCATTCCACGTCCGGTGCCCACAACTGCCCGACGCGATCGAGTCGGTCGTCCGCCAGCGCCGCCTGCCAAAACACTGACAGGGCCAGGCTGACCATCAGTAGCGCTCGCTCGCCGCGACCCTCCGCGGGACAGCCCCAGGGGAAACGCGGGAACAGGCTGTGCGTCGGGGGAGCGGCGAACAGGGGGTCTCTCCTGGGAGAAATCACTCAGGCAACCGGGTTATCCAGCCTCAACGGATCTCCAGCTGGGACGGTACTGATTTGATCGATGCACGATGCGCAACCACCAAAGCAGTCAACCTTTCAAGCACCTCAGCGTGTTCGGCGGCCACATTGTTGCGCTCACCGATGTCCACCGACAAATCAAACAGCAGAGGTGGATCGTGTGCTGTTACTGTCTTGCCTTCACCGTAGGCCGGTTCCACCGTCTTCAAGTGCATTTTGTAGTTGCCGTGCCGCACTGCCCAGACTTCGGTACCCAAATAATAAAACACGGTCTGTCGCGGGCTTTTACCGGTGCCCATCAAAACTCCTGAGAGGTCGTGGCCATCCAGGGTCCGGTCGGCCGGCGCAGCAATGCCGGCTAACGCACAGAATGTGGGCAACAGATCCATGGTGGCTCCCAATTCCGCCACCTCTCCCGGTTGCACGATCCCAGGGCCCCAGATAACGGTCGGCTCGCGCATGCCCCCTTCAAAGGTCCCTCCCTTGCCCCCCCGCAACGGCCCCGACGATCCGCCGTGGTCGCGAAACCACAGCCACGGTCCATTATCCGAGGTAAACACCACGACCGTGTTTTTCTCCAGGCCGGCGGTGCGAATGGTGTCGAGCACCTGTCCGACGGACCAGTCAATCTCTTGAATCACATCACCGTAGACACCACCCGCCGAGACGTTGCGAAATTTCTCGGAACGAAACAGCGGGACATGGGGCATGTTGTGTGCCAGATAGAGAAAGAACGGCCGCTGCCGATTGGCTTGAATGAACTGGACCGCGCGCTCCGTGTAGCGGCGTGTCAGGCTGGTCTGATCAACCGGACGCTCAATAATCTTGGCTCCCTCCATCAGCGGCACACGCCCCCAGTAGTCCAGATCCACGGCCCGGTTCGCGGCGTAGTACGCCAATCGTTTTTTGCCTTTCGGTTGCGGCGTCAAACCCATATCGTTGGAGTACGGAATCCCGTAGTAGGAATCAAACCCGTGCGCGGTGGGCAAAAACTGAGGGAGATGCCCCAGGTGCCATTTACCAACACACGCGGTCACGTAATCTCTCTGTTTGAGTGCCTCGGCGATCGTCACTTCGGTCTGAGGCAAACCGCCTTTCGAATTGGGAAACAAGACTCTCCGGCGACTCGAACACATGCCACTGCGAATCGGTAGTCGGCCCGTCATCAAGGCCGCCCGACTGGGCGTACAGACCGAGGCGCCGACATAGAACTGGCTCCAACGTTGTCCCTGCTGGGCCATCCGGTCGAGGTGCGGCGTCCGAATCGTCTTTGCTCCAAAGCTGCCGAGATCTCCGTAACCCAGGTCATCGCAAAAGATGACCACAAAATTAGGCGGCCTCTGCGACTCGGGCGCAGCTGCCCACACCTCCGCGCGCAGCGACAACAGCAGCAGGGCAATACACTTCACCACACGATTCGTATTCACGGCTTCACTCGCTCCTGTGGAAATACTCCTGGCCCGCTGTGCAATCAAGCAAGCACCAGTGCGACACGGCGAGCGTGCTGGATCCCCAAACACATTATGCAGCCGCGACACTACTTGCGTGATGTCGCAGCCACCGACTTTCCATTCGTTGTCAAGACATGAATTTCATGCAAGCCAATGTCCGCCGAAAGAAATTCCCAAACGACCTCTTTCGCTCGAGTGATTTCGAAGGCTCTTGGCCTGGTTGGATCCCGTTGTCCGTAACTGCAAATCACCGTGTTGCCATTGGCTAATCTCTGGCCGCCGCAAGGATCGGCGAAACGCCCCGCGACATGGCGATTGTCCACACGCCAGGCGACTTTTCCAGCTGGGTCAAACTCAACTGTCTTGTTTCCATGTGTCAGATTGACGAGCACATTCCCGGAATCCAGCTGGATCGCAGTGAACGGCCAGTTTTCACCTTTTCGCCCGCCGAGTTCATCGAGATCTGTGGGAATAACTCGTTTCACCTCTCCAGATTTGGAGTACTGTTTGACAGCGAATCCTAACAGGTGGGGAACCAGATAATCGCCATTTGATAACTTCCGAGCCATCCGTGTTTGCATATGTGCATTGTCTGTGTCCGGCTGCAAAGGAACTTCGACATCGATATCACCCTGACTCGTTATCTCCAGGATACGAGGTCGCGGCCCACGTTCCACAACCATCGTGTTCCCATTAGCAAGTCGCACCACGGTACCTAGTTCCTTATTGACGGGATCAAGCCGATATTGAAAGACGACTTTTCCATCGCGCGAATATTCACGCGCTTCGTTGGCAATCGAAACCAGAATATTCCCATTAGCGAGTACGAAGCCATCCCGCGAACGTCCAGGCACCTGCCATTGGATGGTATTGTCCTCACCGATAATCGCGGTGATCGATCCAGTCACCAGAAATGAGTGCCGCAGACCGGTTTTACTGCGCTGCTCCCCAATCGCCGACTGTTGAGCGCTCAGCAAAGATCCGGTCGTGGCCACCAGCAGCGCCCAGCCGCAAATAGACAAACTGAGTCGTGTGCACATATAGGTTCCCTGGGGGATCAATGAAGCGCGGGATCAATCAAGAGGCTGTCTCCGCGGCAATTGTACCCTGTTGCCTCCCGCCGTGAAATTGACTCCCCGCGGAAAGCAAAGCTAGTGAAACTCAGGACAGGGAATTTCATCGATTGAATGGCGGGGGAGCACGGAGTCGGCGCGCCGTAACGGAAAAAGTCCTGGAATTGCAGACCCGCGTGACCAAGCGCAGCGGTCACGGGTGTCAATTTCCGAATGAAATGCGGACCGCACGGACGCGTAATTGTTGCGCACGGCCACTGGTCCAAGAGACGATCACGCCGCTGCCGTCGGCGACCACCCGGGGAAATCCACTGGCACGACCCGGGGCAACTTTGGCGATGGCCCACTGTGTCGCGACCTGGCCACCCTGCAGCACCCGTGCGGCGCGCAGCTGCGCGTGTCCGTCCCCTTGCCGCAACCAACACAGAAAGCTGGAACCATCCTCCAGGACAGCCACCGCCGGGCGGCCAACGGGTTGCTTTAGATCAATGGCGATCGGCTTTTGGAAATGTACGCCCTGATCCGTGGACAGCGCCAGCTGCACCGCTGGAGCACGCGACTCTGGATGGGTAAACCAGGCGACGGCAAACTGCCTCGCGTGCCCCGCGATCGAGGGGCCATTTACCGGTCACCCCGGAATCTCCCACCCATCAACATGACATGGTCGCGGGCGCGTCCAGCGAACACCATCCCATTTCACATAGGAAATGTCTCTGATTTCCTGGGCGCTACGATCGCGATAGACGGCCAGCGCGCTGTTGCCAGCAAGAGTCATCGAAGTCGGACAGCAGCTGCACACGCGTTTGTCGATGAGTACTTCCTTGCCCAAGCGACCACGGGCGTCAAACTGGCGACTCCACAATTGTGTATCACCGGTGCTCTCCATCGCTCGACCATCCAACCAGATAGCCAGGAATTGGCCACGGGACTGAGGCAAGATCGAGACAAAACCATGTTCGCTTGCGCTCCGGTCATCGTGCAGCCAGAACGGGCGGCTCCAATGACGTCCACCGTCCGTTGAACAGGAAACACGAACTCCGTAGGCATAAGTCTGCGTACCATTGCGCGCCAGCCAATGGGCAGCCAGAGTTCCATCCTCAAGTGCGGCAATCGAGGGCACATCAGCCCAATTCACGAACCAGTCGGTACCCGCAGCGATAGTTCGAGGTGTGGCAAACTGTCCATCACGGTAAACCGCAAAACGCAATCGAGTGCTCTGGCCCGGACCCGGCTCCAACCAGGACATATACGTTCGCCCATCACCCCCTCGAACGAGATAAGGATAGCGGCTGCCCGGCTGAATCAGTTCCGCAATGGGCGACACCTGCGGACCAGCAGCAGGTGTTTGTTCCGCCGCCGTGACCACGAGCCAGTAACCGTGCAGAGACACTCCCAGCAACGCCCAGGTGACGCGCCACAACCGGCTATGTCTGCAAACAAATCCCATAGATCACCTATTAACAAGGTCGCGATCAACCGGGCGTGCTCCCCCCAGCGCCGTCCTCGATTTACCAGCCCCCTAATGGCAAAACGCCTCACGACACCACAGTACTTTGATCCGGTCCGCGCAAACGCGGGTGTGTCATCCTTCGTGTCCGCCCTCAATGAAAAGTGGCAACCATCGATTCAACCATCTCGCGATTGACTCTACAGCCCCTGGGCGCGGTGGCATCACCCGCCGACGCGCAACAACCAGTCAGCTGCCGTTGCCCTCGCGAGGCAAGACCTGCGTCCCCCGCGTTCACTTCAGGGCAACGCCAGAGCCAGTATACATTCTCCCAGACCACCCATGTGGTCACAGCCAGACGACGCAACAACAAATGCCCTTATTGGACGAGTTACACATTGGGACCACTTACACACGAACTACCGGTACAGCGACAGACGCCCTCTCGAAGGTGGAGGCCAAAGGCCTGACCCCACCCGCCTGGACTAGTCGCTTTGCCGCAACATGTGCTGGCACCAAGGACACCAGCGGACATATCGGTGAATGCTGCCCTTGGCGCAGGAGGCTAGAGTGGCCAAACTGCCGGCGCCGCGCCCGCCGCAGAGCGGGCGCACCAACCCACCTCACGTCCCGCCATCCGTCCCCCTCAGAAAAGCCGCTCTGCCAAGGAACGCCTCATGAAGCGGCTGCTGACATGCTCTTTGCTCCTCTGTGTCGCAGGCTGCGGTAGCTCCGTCGCTCGCCTCGAAGAGCTGGGGGCCCGAGTCGTCCGCGATGAACAAAATCACGTAACCATTCTCAATCTGGCGCGGACAGCGGTTCGTGATGCGGATCTCGTGCAGCTCCGAACTCTCCAGCACTTGCGAGAACTCAGCCTCACGGAAACCGGGATTACTGACGTGGGGTTGGCCCACGTCAAAGCGGTACCTGATCTGAGCGCCCTCTATCTTGTCGGCACCCCCATCAGCAGCCGTGGCCTGGCCAGCTTGAGCAACATGCAACTCGATCAACTGCAGATCCCAGCGGCCGCCCAAACGGATCGGGGGCTCGGCTACTATCTGACTGCCGTCAAACGTCCGCGAGCGCTGGATTTGCGACAGTGGCGCATCTCTGATGCCGGGCTGGAACAGCTCAGCGGCATGGAACTGGAACGCCTGGAGATCTCCGAGACAATACAAACCGATCTCGGGCTCAAACACTATTTGGCAGCCATTCAATCACCTGAAGTGCTTTCTCTGTACCGGTGGCGAATCAGCGATGCCGGCCTGCGACACCTGAAAGGGCTAAAACATCTCCGCCAACTCCAATTACCCGACCAGATTACCGACGCCGGCCTGGTGCATCTGAAAGAAGTTCCCGTTCTGCAGTCACTGCACCTGGTACGACAACAGATCACTGACGCCGGCCTGGTGCACCTCAAGGGCTTGACAAACCTGCGCGAGCTTTACCTCGGCGGTAAACGCTCGACAATCACCGACGCTGGAATCGGACACCTGATGGGATTGGCCAAGTTGACCAGACTCTGGCTGGACGGCACGCAGGTCACCGATGCCGGCGTGGTCGCACTGCGGGAAGCGTTACCGGGATGCGAGATCGTCAAATAGGCTGTGGATCTATGCGTGTCCAGGACCTACTTTTGACCTCCCGGCGAGGGAGTGTCTTCCGGCGGGACCGGTTGTTCTCGAATCCAGGCCAGATTGAATCGAGCCAAACGCATCGATTCATAACGAAACTCCTGGCCCCCTTCGTAGAAACACAACACCTCACCGTTTGGCAATACCGCCAGGTCACTATACGCAGCTGGCCCTTTGTGTAGCAGTCTGGATACCGGCCACGTCTGGCCTTCATCAAAGCTGATACTAATGGTGAGATTTCGCCGGTGTGACCAGATACCTCCGTAAGTCATTCCATTCTTGAACTGATAGGTCGGACGCGACATCAGCAAGACGTTCTCCCGGGGCAACCGCGCCAACCCGCCATCCACAACCGATCCGGGAAGCTGAAGGTGGAACTTGACTTTCGACCAGTTCAACCCGCCATCACGACTGTACGCGAATGCGCGGTAGCCAACCTCTAGGCGGCTTCGCGCATTGAAATAGACCCTGCCGTCCGCTAGCTCGAGCACGTCACACTCATCACTGACGTTCCCCGGCGAATAGCGTAGCGGCTTCTTTCCCAGCTTCAGCCAGGTGACACTCGGATCCAACGTCGCCTCGCCGGATAGAGCCTCACTGCGCCGCCATGATTTACCGTGATCATCACTGTAGAGCATATAACTGAACTGGACTCCGTACTGGCCGACACAAGGCACCAGGAGCCGACCGCTGCGCAACTGGATCCCATGCCCCGGACCGGTAAAAATGTGTTTCCAGTCCTTCCCTTTTGCGACGCTGGTAATGTCTACCGGTGCGGACCATGTCAGGCCATTATCGGTGCTCTTGATGAAGTGCGCCGTCTTGTTCGTCTCACCCGCTTTGGCGGGGGCTACGCCACGGCAAAACAACAAGAATATCGTTCCGGTATGACGGTCCAGTACCGCGCACGGGTTACCCGTGGTCACATTCTCCGATTTGACAACCACCTGGCGCTGGGACCAGGTGTGCCCGCCATCCGTGCTGCGGCGCATGACAATTTCAGTCTCGGCTCTGTCCGGAAATGGCACTCCAAATCCATCGAGGGCCTGACGCGCTTCGGCAAACACCAGCACCGTCTGAGGTGTGCTGGTCACCAGCACCGACGGAATTCGATAACCACCGTAATCGCCTTCACCAGCGCGAAATAATACCTGACTTCGCATACTAGGGGCCGACTTCTCCGCAGCCAAGCCAGCGCCATAACCGGCGCAGCACAGTAAACTCAAGGTACCCCATAGACGAATCATCATCGTGCTTCCCAAGGCGTGCTCCGGACCGGCAAGAAACGAAAAGGTGCAAGACCGCGCGGGAACCCCACACGCTATTCATCGGTGCACCACACGAACGGCTGGCAGTCGTTAGTTTAGCATCCTGCGGGCATTGCCACGACCTGCTCCAGATGGTGCCAACGCTGTTCTCCGGACTGCAATGGCATTGGTTGGGGACAGAAAACCGACTCCTGCTCGCCTACGCAACACTGCCGCCCACTGTGCCACCTTTACCAAATTGCGTAGCCCTCTTAGGATCGCGTTAGCTACTTTACCTTGAAGCGATCAACAATGGCTGTCTTGATTCAAATTACCGATGTCCACAAAAGCTACGGCGATCAGGTCCTGCTCGATGGCGCCGAAGTGACGTTAACGGACAATGTTAAAGTCGGGTTTGTCGGGCGCAATGGCACCGGCAAGTCGACACTCTTGCGCATCCTCTTGGACGAAGAGGATATTGAATCCGGCCAGGTCACACGGCATCCAGATTTACGGATCGGTTACCTGCGCCAACACGACCCCTTTCAACCCGGCGAATCTGCTCTCGACTTCTTGATGCGCGACAGCCAGCAACCCGACTGGAAGTGTGGACAGGTGGCCGGCCAATTCGAGCTCAAAGGTGGCTACTTGTCGGGACCGGTCTCGGAGCTCTCTGGAGGGTGGCAAACGCGTGTCAAATTGGCCGCCCTGCTCTTGCACGAACCTAACTTGCTACTGCTTGACGAACCAACCAACTTTCTCGATTTGCGAACTCAGCTGTTGCTGGAACATTTCCTGCGGAGTTTTCGCCAGGCGTGCTTGATCGTATCCCACGACCGTGCATTTCTCACTGCGACTTGCACGCATACGCTGGATTTGTCGCGGGGTAAATTGACCATGTACCCCGGCAAGATCGACGCCTTCCTGGAATACCAAAAAGAACGTCGCGACCACGATATTCGTGTTAATGCAACCATCGTCAGCAAACAGCGTCAGCTACAGCGTTTCATCGACAAAAACCGCGCGGGGGCGAACACCGCCAGTCAGGCACGATCAAAACAAAAACAACTCGACCGACTACAGACGTCCGAGATCACAGCAGATGAACCGACGGCGCACATTCGGGCTCCGGTCGTCCAGTCCCGACAAGGTCCTGCGGTCCGTTGTACCAATCTGGAAATCGGCTACCGCTTCCCGGACGGCGTTCCGCTCCGCGTGGCAACTGGCATCGATCTCGAAATCGAACACGGATCGCGCACTGCGATTGTAGGTGACAACGGCCAGGGCAAAACCACTCTCTTGCGGACTCTCGTCGATTCGCTTGCCCCTCTGGAAGGCGACGTACGCTGGGGCCACCACTGCGACATCGGCACTTATGCGCAACACGTCTATACAAGTTTGCCTGAAAACCAGCGTGTACTTGATTATCTTGAATACCAGGCAATGGCCGGCACCACGGACCAACAAATTCTGGCGCTCGCCGGTGCTCTGTTATTTCGCGATTCGCACGTCAAAAAACGGATCTCCGTCTTGTCAGGAGGAGAGCGTGCCCGTCTCTGTCTCGGTGGTCTGCTGCTAGGAACACACAACATCCTGGTGCTCGACGAACCCGGTAACCATCTCGATGTGGAAACAACTGAAGCCCTAGCGGATGCTCTATTGGATTATCAGGGGACGGTCATTTTCACAGCCCACGACCGCTATTTCATGCAACGCGTGGCCACGTCCGTGATCGAGGTCCGTGACGGCAAGGCGCGCAACTACCTCGGCAATTACGACGCCTACTTGTACTCGATCAACAAGGAAATTCTAGCGGGCGAGCGCGCACACAAATCAACACCCACCAACACCCAACACGTTAAGAACTCCTCCCGCGACGAGCGGCGTTCGGCGGTTCGTGATCACCGGAAAATGCGGAAAGAACTGAGTAATCTGGAACGCAAGATCGCACGCTTGGATGAACAAAAACGAAAAACCAATCAACTGCTGCTCGAGACGGCCGATCCAGAGGAGGCACTCCGTTTGCACCAGGAAGTCACCGCCACCAGCGAAGCACTCGGCGTGGCGGAAAACCGTTGGCTGGAATTACAGGAACTGCTGAGTGAAACCGAACCCGTCGACTGACTTTTCCCAGGTGGCATCCCCGCCACCAGGCAACAGAGCAGACCACCGAGAGTCGGTAATAGCCGCGGACCGCTACGAAATAACCCGGACCGGAGTCGCCACCTGCGATGGCGACTGGAATCGTCTACATTGGGATCACGCACCCATTGTGGATCGGGCCACGCCTGCCGGATCAGGTCTACGGCATAAGGCATCGACACCATGCAGCTCAGGCTAATCCAGAACAGGGACTCGCAAACCGAAAGGACGCCTCCATGAAGACTCTCCAACTCACGGGGCATGACTCACATACGGCTGCGGCGCGGAGGCATTTTCTGCGCGCCGCTCTAGCATCCGGTTTGGCGTCCACGGCACCAACGGGTGCTGGGCAAGCGGCCACAAATAAACCGCATCCAAAAGTCTGCACCTACACGGAACACTTTCAGAAGCTTGCCATTCCTGAAGTCTGTAAAGTGTTCCGGAAAATGGGAGTGGACGGTCTCGACTTGACTGTGCGACCCGGCGGACATATCGAACCCCGGGACGCCGCAGATGCGTTACCCGCGGCGGTCCAAGCAGCAACCGACCACGGTCTAAGGATTATGATGCTGACGACCGGCATCACCGGTCCGGATCGCGATTCCGAGCGCATTCTGGCGACCTGCCAGCAGCTCGGTATCCAGCGCATCAAACTCGGATACTACGCGGCGGGCAAGTTCGGAAATCTGTCCAAACGGCTGGATGAAGTCAAACGTCAGTTGGACGCAGTGGTAAGACTGGCTGCCCGGTACGACGTCCGCCCCTGCGTACACGTTCACTCCGGAGGGACCCTACCTTCGAATGGCTTCATGCTATACAACCTCATTCGCGAAACTCCACCCGACCGCATCGGCGCCTATCTGGACTCCTATCACATGACGATCACGGGCGGCGCTGGTGGTTGGAGACAAGCCATTGATCTGCTCAGACCTTGGATCTCACTGGTCGCCTTGAAAAATTTTCAGTGGCAACGAGGACCGCGTGACGCGCTCGGCCAACAGAAATGGCGCACCAATTACGTGCGATTGGAAGATGGTATCGCGCCGATACCCGATTTTGTCCGCGCCGTGCAGCAAGCCGGATACGGCGGGTTCTACACGCTGCACACCGAGTATCGGCTGCCGGTCAAGGACTGCATCCACCTGACCACGGATGACTTTCACTTCCTCAAGCGGATTTTTGCGCAGCTGTAGCCACCAGGCTACAGCTGCTTGAGGTAACGTGTGGCGAGCAACTCACCCAGTTTGACGATGCCCTCAGCGGTAATCACTAGTTGCTGCTTCTGCGGTGGAAGATCAAACGCTTTAATATGAATCAAGTGAGGATCCGTGGCAGCGAGTTTCTCGAGATCCGCGACAACATCGATTTGGTTGACGCTCTCATCGTCGGTGGGCCGCTGCTGACTGACGAACCACTTAAGTTCCGGCAACTGCAGATCCTGGCGAACTTGCGCAATTGTCGCTTGCAACCATTTCGCCGCCTTGCGACGGTGTGGTGAAAACGACATATCATTTTCACCCACGTGGTAGAAAACACCCGCCAGCTCCACGCGCTGGCCCTGGTCAACCAGCTGCTGCATCGAGTCACGCAGAAACGAGACAAATTGAGGATAGAGATTACGACTTTTGGCCAGGCTACCGCCGGGAGTCCAGTCAATCATCTGGCTGCCACTATGGGTGAACTTGGCGATGGCGATGGGACCTGCCAGGTTGCCTTGAAGCGTCTGCGCAAAGCTTAGTTCCGGTCCAAACGTACCGTACAATCCCGCGGGCCCCAGAGGCTCCCAGGACTTGGATACCCGATAACCTCCACCAACGCTGTAACGGTAGGCAATGCGGTGGTTGTCGGCGAGCAGAGGCTGACGGCCCGGCAACCGCTTCAAGTGCTGCAGAAACGCCCGCTCTCCTTCCATGTTGCGGTGTCCCGCCAGCACAAACAACTTCACCGTATCACCCTGGCGATACGGCCAGTCTGGGAGCGACCGGGCCACTACTGGGAGCTTTCCGATTGTCCGCAGGTAGGCGTCGGCATAGTTGATGCCATGTTCCAATTGCCCCAAAGTTCCGTAGTGATAGTGCAAACCCACAGGTCGACCAATTTCCACACCGACGTGTGAAGTCGGAATGTACTCGGCCAGCGGGTCGCTCTGCGTCACCGCCCGTTGTCCCTGACTGATCGCGTACATCCGTGGCCTGAGGTCCATTCCCCAGATCGTCTTGGTGCAAAGCTCTCCCACGTAAAATTTCAGGTCGGGTGCCCGCAGATCGCGCCGCCAGCGGGCGAAAAAATTCTTGAGGTTCTTGCCGTAATTGGGCATGTAACCCTCCTCGAACATATCGTTTTCGCCCTGATGCCACATAAATCCCTCGATACGATAGTCGATCTGTCGCCGTGTCAGTTCGGCCAGTGAAGCTTGCACCAGCTTGAGAGCCAGAGGGTACATTTTGAACCCAGTGGGATGATCGGGGTTCCAATCGCCTCCCAGGTGGGTGCCACCGGCCGCGCATTTGATAATCGCAATCGGTGCGTTGATGGCCACAGACACCTGACGAGCAAAGCTTAATTCCGGACCGACCACACGATTCACCGGTTGCAGTGGCACCCAGCCACGCGATTCCAGTTTGTTCTCACGACCTATCGAATAAGAGAATCGCACCTTGGGCTGCGGCTGTTCCAAGCCCGCGAAGGGAGGGAACCGTTTGATGTCAACTACTTTAGAGTCCGAACCAACCATGTTGGACTGCCCGGCAAAAATAAACACTCGGAGTGTCTTGTCATCCGCTGCAGACAATCCGGACCACCACCCTGTTAGTAAGACGGCAACAAACGCAATTCGACAGACTAAAGAGATCATTGTGTAGCTCGTTTCCTAACAGAGACAATCCGTCGGGCTGGCCGACTTTCGATAGTTCAGCCGGACCAGTTGAGATGCCAAATCGTCGGCGGTACAGCAGATGGATCGCACGCACGTCATGGAGATTCTAATCTACCTGACATCAGCTTCAGTGGTGCGGGTTCAAAGGCAACATTCGACTCGGCTGTGAAGCTCAATATGTCACCCTCGACTTTCCTAGTGCAGGTCACATGGCCCGGAGTCCGGTAGGCACAGAACTTGACCACCAACGTATCCTCAGCCACCCAGGCAAACATCCCGGCTACCGGCTCGTCAGGTAATCGTAGGGGCCAGCTCGCCGGATATGCCGCGAGCCCCTTCTTCCACTCGCCAAAGCCAGCCGGTATCTCCAGGAGCTTGCCAGCCCAACCAAGTTTAAGATCAGGTGCTCATCAAGATCCGCAGATTGAATCGCCACACTTTCACATTTCAAGGCATTCGCGACAAACTCACACCTACGGTTATACAAACGTGATGCAATCGGTGATGTGCAGGCACCGCTGGGCTGCTTCACTGAAAGCCTCTCGAAGCGTTTGCGCAACTGGCCCCACGTTTCAGGATTAACATCCAGGCGTTTTGCCGCCAACGCAGGAAGTAACCGATCCCAGACTACGTTCATCACAGCCTGCATATCGCGTTCACCACTGGTGATCGCAACTACCGTCTGTTGCGCCGGAATGACGATACAGAACTGGCTAAACGCGCCGTCGCCGCGATAGGCATTATGTCGACATCTCCAGAATTGAAAGCCGTACCCCTGCTCCCAATCGTTCCTGGGGTTATTGCCATTGTGGACCTGCTTGGTCGTCGCCAGTTCCACCCACTTCTGCAGGTAGAGCTGACCCAGTTTCGCGATGTCTTCGGTGCGTACACGTAGTCCATAGCCCCCCAAAGAAATACCCTGGAAATTGGTGTCCCAAACCGGGTGTTCGATCCCCAGCGGCTCGAAAAGACGCGGCCTCAGGTACTCCAGCACGGTCTGGCCTGTGAGCTTCTGAACGAGGGCCGACTGCATGAAAGTGGCAGCCGTGTTGTACTTGAAATGTGTGCCAGGCGCATGCGGAACCGGCTGGGCAAGAAACGATCTGGCGGAGATCTGACGCGCCTTGACCGGTGGCACATCCTGATGCCCGGTGGTCATTGTCAAGATGTCGCGGACGCGCATCAATCTGCGATTCTCACTGATATTATCGGGGGCCTCTGCTGGAAAGTAACGCAGCACACGATCGTCGATATCCAGCTCTCCTTCCGCGACCGCTAATCCCACAGCGGTCGACGTGAAGCTCACACTCAACGAATACAAGACATGGTTCTGTTGGGCATCGTAAGGCGCCCACCAGCCCTCTGTGATGACCTTGCCATTGCGGACAATCATGAGACTGTGGATACCGTCGAATCGCTCATCAAGAGTATTGGTCAATTCAAGTAGCGATCGTGAAGACACTCCCTGGGACTCGGGTGCACTCCGTGGCAGCGGCTGCTGGGCATTGCTGACCGTTGTTGCCATTGTGAAAGCAAGACTGCACAAGACCAGAGCTGAAGACATCATTTCCGAGTTTTCCCGCATGGAGAGCCGTTTGGGAGAAACGCAGTTACGTCGTGCCTCCACTGCGCAGAATCAATCATCCAGAAACTCGGTCAAGCCACAATGAGGCCACCCTCCAAGCCAACAGGAGGATGCCAACGGTAGGATCGCAAACCGCCACAGTCAGTGGAAACGCGTGTGCGGTAAACGCAATATTGTGACCGCCCGCAGGCTCCGTGAATGGGAAAGCGCGGTCGGTAGATATCGGGTGACCTACAATGCCAGTACGTCGGGTTCCAACCGCCCCCACAACCATTCAGACCGGTTGTCTTTGAACCAGAAGATGGCAGATATTACCTCTGCTATCCCGCCTCGTGATTCCATCGCAGTTGGCACCCCACCACCGAACCCAAAGACTCCCTTCTCTCTCCAGGGGCCGTTATCCTCAGAGCCGGGTGTGGCCCGGTTGAAGTTGCCGCCGCACTCGGTCGGTTCCACCCCCTCTGAACGGACGCCTCGTGATTCTGTAATCAACGGCACCAACACCAGCACACTGTGTCGAAAAAGTACTTGCCCAAACGAAACCTGGACGGCTGGGCAGACAACCCTGCGGCTACAAAATCTGTTGTCGTTGGCTTTTCCTCGGCCACCAGAACCTCGATACTGCATCCTTGATCATCACGGCAATGCTCGTGACAACACAGCCTTCAAGCAAACGGGGTATTTCTGTTGGTCGATAACGTAGACGTCACCGACTGGGTCACCGGAGTCTTCGGGTTACTGCTGATCGCCGCTCTTTGTCAGGCGCTCTGCAAGAAAGTGAAACTACCTTTTACTGTGATGCTGGTGCTGACCGGGATCCTTATTTCCCAGGCCGTTGAGGGTGGACTCGCGTTCTTGGCGCCACTGGCGGTACTTCAGCACGCGGGCGCCGAGATCATCCTGTTTGTCTTTCTGCCCACGCTGATTTTTGAGTCCGCGTTCAATCTGGACGTTCGGCAACTGCGCGCCAATCTCGCGCCCATCCTGATGCTAGCGGTTCCCGGGTTACTGATTTCAACAGGGCTGATCGGTGTCATCGTCCATTACACAACCGGCATTCCACTCAATTATGCACTGGTATTGGGATCGATTCTCAGCGCGACCGATCCCGTCGCGGTGATCGCCTTGTTCAAGCAACTAGGCGCGCCAGCGCGTTTAACGGTGCTCGTGGAAGGAGAAAGCCTGTTTAACGACGCCACGGCGATCGTGGTCAGCAAGATTCTGGTCGGCGTTGTCGTCATGGGAACGTTCACTGGATCAACTGCGTTAGATGGTTCCGTCGCCTTTTGCATTACCTTCTTTGGTGGAATCGCTGTCGGGCTTGTACTGGGTGGGCTCTGTGGAGTCCTGCTGGGGCTCGTCGACGATGACCCCTTCATTGAAATCTCCCTGACCACCATCGTGGCCTACGCCTCCTTTGTTGTGGGAGAACACTATTTACACGTGAGTGGAGTCATGGCGACGGTCGCCGCGGCGGTCACCCTGGGAGGCTGGGGCCGCACGAAGATCTCTCCCTCCATTTCACACCTGCTGAGCGAATTCTGGGAATTTCTAGCGTATATCGCCAACGCACTCATTTTCTTTCTTGTCGGTTTGCGCGTCGACCTCGGTGAACTGAATGCCACCAAGGGACTCCTGGTGTGGGTGATTGCCGCGATGTTGATTTCGCGGGCTGTGGTCATTTTTGGTGGTGTGCCATTACTTCGCAAGTTCGCGGCACCGGTTTCCATACGCCATCAGGCTGTCATGTATTGGGGTGGGTTGCGCGGCGCGATCGCGTTGGCCATCGCGTTAGAACTACCCGCGGTCGCCGGGCAGTTCTCCCCCACGGCAAACTTCGAATATGCGGATTCCTTCGTAGCCCTGGTTACCGGCGCGGTCCTCTTTACCTTGCTGGTACCCGGCCTGACGATCGAACAATTGATGCGTCGCCTGGGCCTCGATAAACCGCCTCTCTCTGACCGGTTCGCGCGCATCGACGGACTCTTGTCGGCCCAGACGCACGCTCTGAACCGCATCCCGGAACTCCAACGTGGTGGTATGTTCTCCCCTCGGGTCGCCGAAGCCAAAGTCACCGAATGCAACGACAAGATAACCACCCTGCGAGACCAACTCAACGAGCTACGAAGCCACGAGATGGACAGCGAGCAGGAACGCCGCCTGTTATTCCTCCGCGCCATGGCAACCGAAGGAGCCTTCTACTACCAGATGTACAAAGACGGACATCTCAACGAAACCTCATACCGTGAGCTCGCGCACCGTTTGACCGATCGAATGGAAATGGTGCGTTATGATGGCCGCGTGTCAGGAATAGACTCAAACACCAACCGTGTGCAACGCGTCATCGGAATCCTCACGCGGCCACTCGAGGCAACTCCCATTGGCCCCGCGTTAACCGCCTCCCGAACTGCTCGCGCCTATCAGGTACAGTGGGGCCAGCAACAGGCAACCGGGCATGTCCTCGACGTATTTGACGACCTGATCGCCACGGAGACGAGTCGGACACAACTGCTGCAAGAAGTACGCGAGTGTTATCAGAAGTGGCACAAGAGCAGTGCCGACCTGATCGATTCGACAGCTGCGCAGTTTCCGGAGTTCGTCACTGCCATGCAAGAGCGGCTGGCGGATCGCCTCGTGCTGAATGCGGCGCGACAGACGATTGGAAAAGCCGCGCAAGCCGGGTCGATTCCCCATGGAGTGGCGCACCATATGCAGAGTCAAATGGGGAAGGAAGTTCGGACTCTATCCGCCGCGCCGGTTTCCGCACTGGCCGTCAATCCCCGCGAGTTGCTGCTGCAAGTCCCCTTCTTTCAAGACGCCGACGAACAAGAGGTGAACCTGATTCTGGGCTTGTTACGAGAGCACACCGCATCAGCGGGTGACACGCTGATCGAGCAGGGAGAAGTGGGGTACTCACTCTACTTGATCGCCCGTGGCGTGGTACGAGTTTCATGCCAGAATCCAGATGGGACAGAGCGTGACCTAGGAACGCTGTTGGCAGGTGACTTCTTTGGTGAGATTGCCATCTTGCAACGCGAGCGACGGACCGCAACATGCAGAGCAGTTACGCCGTGCTCGGTCTTCCGGCTGCGGAAAGTCGATTTGGACTCAATAGCGGATTCCTGTCCACGCCTAATGGAAACACTGATGCGCGTGTCGCAAGACAGGTTGGCCTCATCAGCCGCCTCACCGCCACACGTTGAGCGGGGCACCTGAAAATCACGCGGAAGCGGGCAGCGGCAGTGTCAGACAACCCTTCTATCGTCAACACGCCCCTCGTCTTAGGGGCGGAACCGAGCACCACACTCGACAAAACAAAGTTCGTTGTGCAGCTTTTGGTGGCAAGAACCGGTTGACCCGATGTAACTTGGTGTCGCGAGGTAGGTGCCCATTGGTAGTTAAAGTACACTGTTGACGAGTCGGCCTGCGGACCATTAGGAATTCCAGCGGACTCTCTTTCGGGCAATCTAGCCGCGGTGCTCATGAATTATTCCGCTCCAGTTCGTTGTCGTTCCCAATGGGCGTTGTGCGTCTGGTGGGCTCTGTTTACGGGTATTGCCGCGAGTGATGATCGGCACTGGTCACTCAAGCCGTTGTCTCGCCCCATGATTCCAGACGGCGACTCTTGGACACACACCACAGTAGACGCTTTTGTGCAGCGGCAACGGGTCCGGGCGGGACTGCGTCCGTCTCCCGAGGCGTCCCCCCGTCTGCTCATCCGCCGCCTCTACCTCGATTTGCTTGGTATTCCGCCGACGCCCCATGAAATCGCAGATTTCCTCTCCGATTCCGATCCTCTGGCATATGAACGTTTAGTCGATCGCGTCCTGGCCAGTCCACGCTATGGTGAACGCTGGGCCCAAAACTGGCTGGATCTCATTCGATTTGCGGAATCGTCCGGCTACGAAATGAACTTCTGGTTTCCCAACGCCTGGCCCTATCGAGACTACGTCATCCAATCTTTGAATTCGGACAAACCCTACGACCGATTTATTTTCGAGCAACTGGCTGGCGATCAGATCAAGCAAGACAGCGCGACCGGATTCCTGGTAGCCGGGCCCTACGATCGCAGCCTGAATCAGGATCCCAAATTCAAAGCGCAACAGCGCCAGGACGAGTTGGATGAAATCGTCAAGGCCACGGGCGCAGCATTTCTCGGCTTCTCGATTGGGTGCGCGCGATGTCACGATCATAAATTCGACCCGATCACGCAACAGGACTACTACAATCTGCAGGCCGTATTTGCCGGAGTGCGCTATCGAGAACGAAAATGGCGAGGCCCCGAAAACGACCGCTGGCAGCAGCAACTGCCCGCATTGTCTGCCCGCATTACCGACTTGCGCGAAAAGCTGGAAACGTTTCGCCGAAAGCATTCGCTGCGCAGTCCCGTATCTTCCGATGCCACCGAAGAGCGATTCGAACCACGCATGGCAACCTCCGTACGGCTGCGGATTGCTGGTACGCTGGACGGACGCCCCGCCCAGTTGGATGAACTGGAAGTCTGGTCAACCGGTCCAGAGCCGGCCAATGTTGCCCTGGAAGGGGCCGGAGCTCGCGCGCAGTCTTCCGGACATACGGTGGGTGGCGGTGCCAAGCTGCCTGATGGAGTGATCGATGGCCTGCTCATGGGCGACATTTTCTGGAGAGCTGCGCAGGCTGAATCGGTTTGGATCCAGGTGGACCTGGCACGACCATTGAGCATCGATCGCGTAGTCTGGAACGCGCGCGACAGGAAAGGGGTGCCTGCCGACTATCAACTCCAGATTCAAAACAACAACTCGAAATCACAGACCAACGAAAAAGATGGGACGTGGGTCACGGTCGCCACATCACACGACCGCCTGCCCGCGTACCGCGATCAACGCACGGCGGAACAGTTGAAGCTGGAACACGTCTCCGCAGCGGAACTCCAGCAACTGGCCGCGCTCCTTGCTGAGGTTTCACAGTTGCAAGAGGAATACGACAGACTCGCTAAGGGTCCGCAGGTGTTCTCTGGCGCTTTTGAAACAGCGGAAGAGCTCTATCGTCTTCACCGTGGGGACCCGACTCAGCCCCGAGAGATCGCCACACCGGACGTTCCAGCAATCATGGGAACACTGTCACTGGAGGTGACGGCGGACGAAGCATCACGACGCATTGCCCTGGGGCGCTGGCTTGGCAGCAAGCTGCATCCCTTGCCAGCGCGCGTTATGGCCAATCGAATCTGGCAACACCACTTTGGTACGGGACTGGTCGATACACCTTCCGATTTCGGCGTGATGGGATCAACACCCAGTCATCCAGAGTTGCTAGAGTGGCTCTCGGCAGAACTGATGGATCACGACTGGTCGCTCAAACACCTTCATCGCCTATTGCTTCTGTCTCGCACCTACCGGCAGGAGAGCAAACCCCGCGCACTGGAAAAACAACGCGATCCGAACAACCGCCTGCTTTGGCGTTTTACCCCACGGCGATTGACGGCCGAGGTGTTGCGAGACTCGATATTACATTGCAGCGGACAACTGGATCTGTCCATGCAGGGCCCCGGTTTCGCCTTCTTTCAGCGTGCAGGCTCCTTCTCAGGCGTAACTCCAGAGAGTCAACTTGGGACCAACACCTGGCGCCGCATGATTTATGGAACGAAGATTCGTCAGGAGACGGTCAATGTGTTTGGCGATTTTGACTGTCCCGACGCGGGTCAAATGACCCCCCGACGTTCTCGCTCCACCACACCGCTACAGGCGCTAAACCTGTTTAATAGTGAGTTTGTAAACCACCAGGCCAAACTGTTTGCGAACGAAATACAGCGCATGACCGGCCCGGACCCACAGCAGCAGGTTCGACAGGCCGTCTTAGTTTGTCTCGGCCGCCGGCCCGATACTGAAGAACAAACCCGACTTTGTGAGCTGTTGCTGGCAACGGACCTAAGCCAGGTATGTCGCGTACTGCTCAACACAAACGAATTCGCATTCTTGAATTGAAGACGGTGAGAAAGCAGACGACGATGCCCTCGCAACACCAGACCAAGATGCGACGCGAATTCCTCGGACGCACGTTCGATGGATTGAGTTCCATTGCTTTGCTCTCCTTGCTCGAGTCCAGTGGACGAACCGCAGTATCCAACCCTGGAATCACCAGTCCCCATCAAAGCAGGCCCGCTCATTTCCCACCGCGGGCTGACAATGTGATTGTCGTGTTTTGCTGCGGAGCGCTAAGCCAAATGGATACGTTTGATTTCAAGCCAGAACTGATCAAGCGGGATGGGCAGCCACTACCCAACTCGCAGCAGATCGTTTCGTTTCAAGGTCGCAATGGGAACCTAGTGCGCCCACTGTGGAAGTTCCGACCACGTGGTAGTTGCGGCAAAATGATCTCGGACCTGACACCGCAGCTGGCAGAACTTGCCGATGATTTCTGCTTTGTTCATTCCTTGCACTCCAAGACCAATACGCATGGCCCCGGTGAAAGCGTCATGTCTACTGGGTTCACCGCCGAGGGTTTTCCCAGTATGGGCGCGTGGGTCACTTTTGCCCTGGGAAGTGAAAATGAGAACTTGCCGGCCTTTGTCGCCATCGAGGATCCGCGTGGAATTCCGCAGGCGGGGCCAGCCAACTGGTCTGCGGGTTTTCTTCCCGCAGCGTATCAAGGCACGCCACTGAACAGTCGCAAGCCAGTCCAGAACCTACTGTCGCCCAACGGAACCTCGCCTGCTGGTGAGAAGCTGGCCCGCGAGGCCCTCGGTTTTATGAACAAACGTCACCTGGACAAGAATCCGGGAGACATGGAATTGCAAGCGCGCATCGCAAGCTATGAACTAGCTGCCCGCATGCAGCTATCCATTCCCGAGGCTGCGGCCGTCGAAAGTGAGCCGGCTCACATCCTCAGGCTGTACGGCGCGGATCAGCAGGAGAACCCCTTCAAGGCAGGGTTCGCCCGCAACTGCATCCTGGCCCGGCGGTTGATCGAGCGCGGTGTACGCTTTGTGCAGGTTTTCAACGGAGCGTTTTCTTCCGGGGGAAGCTTCAACTGGGACGCCCACAACTACATCCAATCTCAGTACACCGCTCACGCCGAGATTCTCGACCAACCAGTAGCGGGGCTGATCCGTGACCTCAAACAACGCGGGATGCTGGAGCGCACACTACTCGTTTTCTGTACGGAATTCGGTCGCATGCCCACGTTTCAGAAGGGTACTCAGGGCAGAGACCACAACCCGTTTGGTTTCACGTGCTTTCTGGCAGGCGCCGGAGTGCGAGCCCCCTACAGTTTCGGAGCGACCGACGAATTCGGCTATAAAGCTGTCGAGCAACCGGTCACAGTGCACGACTTCCACGCGACCTTACTGCACTTACTGGGGCTCGATCACGAACGGCTTACGTTCTATCACAACGGCATTCAGCGACGCCTTACCGATGTGCACGGACACGTGATCGACAGCCTGGTGCACTAGTCGATCCCGAATGCGCGCGTGTCGTGCCGCGGACAGAGTGCTCAGCGGTGACACCGGGGTGCGAATCCGGTACGGACTAGAATAAACTGTATGAAACATGGTCTGCCCGATCCACGCCAGCCTGTGTCACGTTGCGACTGGGTTCCTGAAGTCACGCAGCAGGCAACCAGAAAAAAAGCAAGTAGGGATCCGCGACGGCTACTGTCGTCCTACCGAAAGTAGAACGATGCACGCGGAAGGTGAGCCTACGGATCCAGAAAGTCTTGCTGTACCCGTGGTCACACGCGCTGCAACGCAATCGTCACCGGCCACCCGGATCGTCGGATTCGACGTAGCGCGGTCGCTGGCGATCTTCGGCATGGCCGTGATTCACTTCAACCTCGTCATGACGGACGGTGGCAGTAGCTGGCTACAGTGGATGGCAGATCGCGCCGCAGGGCGACCTGCCGCGGTGTTCATGATTCTAGCCGGCATCGGTATCGCAATCCGCTCCCGCCGAGCCGCTGAACAGGGCGCGGTGGCGATCCACCGCGCCCGCCGTGTTCTCATCCGGCGAGGTATGTTCTTTCTGCTGTGCGGTTTCGTATTCCTGACCGTCTGGCCGGGAGACATTTTGCGGGTTTACGGGGTGTCGTTTCTGATCGCCGCTCCGCTCTTACTCCTGCCGTCGCGTCCTCTGCTGATACTGGCGGCAAGCATCATTGCGGTTTTCGTTGGGATGGTTTTTCTGTTGGACTTTTCCGCCGGCTGGGATTTTAAAACACTCCACTATGCGGGCTTATGGACAGCGCAAGGGGCAACTCGCAATCTACTCTTCAACGGATTTCGAGCTGTCTTTCCATGGACGGCACTGTTACTGATGGGAATGTGCCTCGGTCGAATCGACTGGAGCAGCCAGGCTGTACGGCGAACGACAATCCTCTGCGGGTTGATGGTCACCACGATCGCTGAAGTCATTTCGCGACCGCTAGTGGCGATGGCGATTTCCGCAGGGAACCCCAGCGCAGATGCGGTTGCGGTTTTCGGGACAGATTCGCTACCAGCCATGCCACTCTTTCTACTGTCCGCTGGCGGGCTCGCCTGTGCTGTCATCGCCTGCTCCGTCGGGTGCGCCGAAGCGCGTCCGCGCGGACTGATCATCCGCAGCCTCGCAGCGACCGGCCAAACAGCATTCACGTGGTACATCGCCCATGTCGTGGTGGGCGTTGGTGGACTCTACGCGATCGGATTCGTTCAGCGTCACACAAGCCTACTGGCGCTGGCTACGGCAACTGGGGCCTTTGCACTCGCCATGTTCTCATCGCATGTGTACCGACGCCGGTTCCGCTACGGACCACTCGAATGGGTGCTCCGCAGAGTCGCCGGCTAAGCGTGCAGCTACCGCTATTGGACGTCCTGCGCCGCAACAGACTTCATAAGAGGTGCGGCCGGAAGTCTGGCGACCTCCGCGACGCTGTATTGCCATGCGCTCTAATCATCGACGAACTGAAACGCGTACAGCTTCGCGGAGCGCAGCGCGATTTTCAGCCGGATCGGCTGGCCGGCGAGGCGGGAGACGTCGGGATTGCCCCGCCAACGCACTACGTGCGCCACGTCGTTCATCAGGATACGATCACAGTCAGCCAGTGCGTAACCCGGAATCACCTTACCTGTCGCATCGCGAATCTCGACCAAGGCGCCGCCCAGGGCTGAGACGTTAAGATTCAACTCCAAACAATGGCCTTTGAAAACAAGCGGTGGGGTCATCAGATAGCCGCCTTGTTGGGGCGCGTCCGCAGAGACGAATCCGTCCAGCCGGTGGACGACGACGCCGACAAATTGTCGGCCCCAGTTCTTCCGGCTTTGGCGTTCGGCTGGGCCGAGGAGTCGAAAGCCACCGTGGGTCCACGGCCAACCGGTGTAATATTGATAGAGGTAGTTGCCCTGGCGAACGAAAAAGCCCGTGCCAAACGTATCTCCGTGGTCCGGATCGCCAGGCAAACCGCGGGGAATGAAGGGCTGCCGATCGTAGCGCATCCAGTGAATGCCGTCGCGACTGGCGGAAAATTGGGCGTCATTCACACCGTCGTTGTGCGGGTGGCCTTCACCAGCCTGGAAGTGTTGGTAGGTAAGCGGAAACATGAAGTAGGCATCGGATGCATAGGGGTACTGATAGACTCCGCCAGGGTGATAGATGTCCGAACCCGGCGGATCATACTCGTCGGCGGTCATGATGGTACGAACGTTCTCCGTCGGCCATGGTTTCATAATGTCAGCGACCTCCAGTCGACCGAGCGCACGGATTGGCCGGTGCAGTTTCGGAGCGATCACCGGCGGATCGCTTGCGATCGGCTCGACGAATGGGAACGGCAGTTCGTTTTCCCGCTCCAGCTGCACCCGGGTCTGAATCACGTACTTCTTGACCCGCGGGTCCCACCACGCTTGTTTCTGAGTGTCCCACGTCGGCTTCCAGACGACTTGCGGGTGCAGTGTCCAATGCACGCCGTCCGGGGAAGTACGAATCCGGGTGGTGCCGATACCAGTCAACATCTTGTAGCGCTGCGGGGGCGTCCCGTGAGGATCGATGAACACGTAACTCAGCTTGCTTGGCTCAGCGAGCAGGATGTTGTTCTCTTTTGAGCCCTTGTATTCGACAAGTCCGAGATTGGGTTTCTCCCAGCGCAGCCCATCCTGACTCACCGCGTAACACATCCGCGAAACCCCGCCGCCCCACTGGTCGTCATCAAACGCTTGATACCACATTTTGAAGACGTCACCATCCTTGGCGAGGCTGAAGTAAATCAACCGAAATGCATCCCATGGTTTGTCGCTCTCAAGTACGGCACCCCGGCGTTTCACGGGCGGGTTCACGGTCAGCTTGATGCGTTCCGATTCTGCTACGAATCTTCGATCGATGAACAGTTGTTTGCTGCTGCCAATATGCCAAGGACGCCCGGGTGCTTGCCGAGTCACGGACGGCGGTATCGTACTAGTCGCCGTGGAACGGCGCGGGTTACCCGGCACGGCTGAACTGGAATCCTTGTCCGCTGCCACTGTCGTGGCAAACTCGACCAGGTGATAGCGCACCTCACCGGTCGCGTTGGAATTCGTCGAGCCAAAGCCAATACTGCGTGCTGTGCGGATGCGGCGAAAATCACGCCGCACGAGCCGCGCATGGACTTTCCCGTCCACCTTGAGCGTCACCCGGTCGGCGGCACCCAAGTCGCAGGAAGCAACCGGTTGGATCAGCAATTCGTAGCGATGGTAGTCGTCGGTGGTATCCAACGGTGCGCCAAACCGCGTGGGCTGACCACTGTAGCCATCGTAGAAGATACCGTCCTTGTTGAAGTTCAGCCGCCAATAGTACTGTCCGTCGACCAACACAGCACCAAAGCCAGTCCCCTGCGCATTCGTGTCAACCAATCGGGCGACCACTGTAATCCGCCAGCCACCACTTACCTGTTGCGCGCTGAGAGGGAACTCGTACAGACCGTCTTCTCCTCCGCGATCGGCCAGCTTCCAGTAAGTCCAAGCCTTGCCGTTGATCGTCTCCTGCCCGGCGCCGGTTTGAACACGTTGCGAGCTTAATTGCCAACCTGCCTCACCCGGGTCACTGACGCCGTCGTGGCGGATTACCGACCGCCAATCCTCACCTTGTGCACCGCTGTTTCCCCATAGGCAACCCGCGATGAGCAGGATAACGCAAAGCGGTAGCGATAGTCTCACGACAAACTCCTTTACGCTCTTGATGCTCGATGGCGACCTCGGGCCTCGTCCCGCCAGCCGAATCCCTAGGCGACATAGCAAGCCGCGTTCCTAGCAGCACATCTTAGTTGGTGGCCATGCGCCGTGCGAGAGCTGCGAACCCGGGCTGGCCGGCGAATTGTAGGTT
This sequence comes from Planctomycetaceae bacterium, assembly GCA_002709225.1. GTDB lineage: Bacteria > Planctomycetota > Planctomycetia > Pirellulales > Pirellulaceae > UBA9264. The sequence goes on along the minus strand of PAQH01000062.1, from coordinate 5,778 downwards.
AGCGCGGCGCGGCACCGTGGCGCGTGGAGAAGACCGCGGCGGCGCGACCCGCCAGTGGCCGCTAGCGGGCGAATCGCAACACCGCCCACACTGGACGATGATCGGATAGTGGCTTGCCATACTGTAACCAGTGCATCTTGGACCGGGACATCTTCTTGTCGACAAACGGCGGATTGAAGGCGTTGTAGATGACACCACCTTGTACCGCTTTCGCCTGAAAGCGTTTGTTGAAGTAGATGTGGTCGATCAGGCCGGATTCTCTTCCGGTTTCAATGTGTAGATGTGTGCTCAGAATTCGGTCATTGAGCCTGAGATCGCTCCATGCCGACCGCATTCCTTTGCCTTCAATCAGGTTGAGAGCGGCATCACCCGGTACATTGTTCAGGTCGCCCATGATAATGAAGTGTTGCGCGCTGATCTGGGGAATCACCGCATCAGCGATAAACGCAGCCGCAGAGCCGGCGGCGGACTTCACGTTGGCAGGACGTTCGGGGATGTGAGTCGAGTAAACGAGCAACGGAACGCCGCGAACGACCGTCTCGGCTCCCACCAGCGAAGCGGGATTCCAGCCATTGCATTCCACGGAAATCTCATGGGTACCCGCCAATGGCGTTCGGCTGAGAATCGACTTGTATTTGTCCTTGTGGTTCGCCGACGCGATCTTACCCACGTAGACGTGCTTCATTCCCAACACGCGTCCGACTCGTTCTGTCCAATCGCCGTCGGGAACTTCGCTAAAGCCGATAATGTCCAGCCGGTATGGCTTGAACATTTCGCCGATCTGTTCCGGCTCCCCCCAATTGCCGAAGAGCACGTTGTAAGCAGCCAAGCGCACTTCCCGGGCGTGGGAAACTTCATCGGCGCAGCAGCGGGTCGTGTATCCCATCATGCACCCCGCGAGGAGAACGATCGCTAGTCTTGTTCGGACCGGTTTCATCGAGGCCTATTCTCCGCTTTGTCAGATGTGAATTGAAAACCAAACAACTGCGCATTTGACATCTCAACATGGAGCCGCGTGGGCTTGGTCTCACGGCCACGGACATCGCTCCCCGTCTTCCATTGCACCGTTTTGCTCAGTGAGTCGGCGACAATGGACTCACAATCACTTACGGAGTACTTCGAGAGTGGCTGACCCGCCTCATCCAGGAGGCCAACTCGCACGCGGCCCCCGCGACGAACTCGGACATTCAGCTTCAATCTGTTACCCGTGAAACGCAATGGTGGACTCCTGAACGAGCCGCCGCGAGCTGTCGCCGTTGCCGCGACGAATCGGTCGAGTCGCGCAACGACGCGGCTGTAAACCCGTGCGTTTTCCGGCTTCGTCAGATTTTCGAGTTCCGCCTCCTGGTGTCGCAGCGGCGAGCCCGAATAGTACAACCACAACTCGTCTTCGACCCGAACTAATCCCTGTCCCATGTAAAGCGATCCGCTGTCAAAAGCGTCCCCCTTGCCGAGGGGAATAAACGCTGTCTCGCGATCCGGTCGCGACCAGCGAACGCCGTCACGGCTCACCGCCAATCGGATGTCCAGCGTATCCGGCCCGTGCTGATACAAGCTAGGGAACATCAGATAGATGTTAGGCGCATAGGCGTATTTGATCACCGCTGAGTTGTAGAGATCGCTGTTGGCAGGGTCACGATCATCGCTTTGCGCAACGAGCTGCAATGATTCAAAACGAGAGAAGTCAGCGCTTTCGGACCGACCCAACGACCGACCGCGACCGCCAACTCGTCCAAAAAGTACATACCGCTGACGCGACGGGTCCCAGAACCCCGCGTACTGGCTGTCGGCGAAAATATCACAGACCGGACGCTGCAACCGCGTCCACGCCAGACCATCCGGCGAGTACATACCGGCGATGCGATGCGGTCGTTGGTTTGGCCGCACAAAGAGCCCCTGCCCAACTGCTTTGTAGCGTGCTGCTGGCTGGGCGTGGGGATCAATGAATACCCCGGTGCCATGCACCCGCGATCGGTTACCCTGCTCTGACGAGCCGATCTGTCGGAATAGAATGTTGTTCCGATCACTGCCCTGGTAAGTAAACAGCTGCAAGATTGGCTTCGTCCAGTGAATTCCATCGCGTGATTCGGCGTAACAAAACGACGTGTCATCCGCTGACGGCCAGCCGTCGATATCGTACGCCTCGTACCACATGCGGTACTTGGCGCGCCGATCGATGCGTCCCTGGTCCTGCACCACATTGAACCAGTTGAGCGACGCGCTCTCCCACTCATGTTCCGGCTTCAAGATCACAGCGCCGGTCTTTCGAGGCGAATGAATCTTAAGGCTTACACCTTGCGCATCTTCCAGAAACAGTCCGTCCAGAATGAGCTGCTTGTCGGAGCCGATATTGATTGGCTTGGCAGCTTGGATACAAACGCCACTTGTGACCAACAGGGCTGCGGAAATTGCCACCACACGGAAGATGTAACTCATGATGGACACCCCCTCTGAAGAACCCCGTCCGGGGCACGCCGCTCGACACCGGACTCACGCGGACACTGGTGCGATGCTATACCGCTGACGCAATCCCACGCCGTCCAGGATGCTCACCACCCGTGTCCGGACAGCTCTAAATGAGTTGGTAGAATACCTATCATTGTGCTGACTGAGAAGCAGTCCTGTTGGTTCGCGTCGGGGACCGCGATCTCGACAAGCGTGGTGGCTGGACGATTTTTTTGATCGCCTGCAGAAGAAGCCGAGCGAACTCCATCTCGCCACCATCACAACCACACGCGCGAAAGCCGCCAGTCATTTCCGTCGAGCGACAGGAATCATCGGGGACGTGTCTGCCGGTCCGTTCGCAGGTGCGCTTCGCTGGACGTCCTATGCAGACAATCCCTTTGTCCTGCAAGCAGCCGTTCTGGCGACGCAGCGGAAGCGGACAGCCTTTCTGTACGACATGGGCCTGTCCTGCGCTGTTACTCAGCCGCAACAAATGGCGTGGAACGAGTCAGCGGGAACGCTCAAGTCAGAGGCTGTGAATGAACTCAGTAAGCCACGCAACCTGGCGGTTCACGGACGAGCCATCTCGGCGGGGTTCGAGGTCGGTTCGCTTGCGGTCTTCCCGCCGCCTCACCGGTACTTCTACCCTCTGGACTTCTCAGACAATCTCAAAACCACCTGGGTCGGTCGGAGGTACAACGGCCACGAGCTGCCGTTCGGATTCGGAATCCGCCACGACGCAGGCGGCGACAATCGATACGTCCCGTGGTTCAATGTCCCGCCCGGTACCAGCCAGGAACTAGGGCGCTTCTTGCTGCTCTGCGCGAACACGCCGGAGAATGCGCTGCAGGCAACGGCCAGGTTGACACGGCAGGACCGCTGAGAACGCCTGCCCGGTCATGCTGTTTTCAGCAGTCATTACCACGTCGAGCACACTCGCGAACTGCTGTCAGCGCAACACGCACCACAAAATGCTGCAGACACCGACCGCCTTACGGGGAAGCTTCTGTGCGGGGATGAATACACCATTGCGACCAGGCTGACGAACCCGGGCTTCACGCGGGTGTTCCGAGATATGGGGATCGACATCGTCCACCTGGCCGAGTTCCACTACGGCAGCAGTTCCCGCTGGAACCAGCAGGACCGCACACCCAAACTGCAACTGCTGCACGCTGAATGCCGACGCCTGAGTGACAATCGCTTCTTGCTGTTACCCGGAGAAGAGCCCAACGTCCATCTCGGCGGTCATTGGATCAGCTTCTTTCCGAAGCCCGTGTACTGGGTTCTCAATCGGCCGCTAGGGACGCCATTCGTGATGAAGGACCCAAAATTGGGCCGGATCTATCAGTCGGCAGTGAGGCCGATATGTTACGACTGCTGCGCGCCGAAGGCGGACTCGCCATGACGGCGCATCAAGGGGGCTACCGGTTTTCCAGATCGCTATCGTACGCGTCTGTTCTTCCAGACCGATCAGTTCCTCGGCGCTGCCTGGAATGCCATGCCGGCTGACCTATCCCAACCACGTCTTGGGGCGCGAGTCCTCGATCTCCTCGCCGACATGTCCAACTGGGGCGATCCGAAATTCGTCCCCGGGGAAGTCGATATCTTCAAGATCGAGCCAGACCATGAACTCTACGGGCACATGAATGTGAACTATCTACGACTCGACCGTGTTCCGCGTTTTGACGACGGCTGGCAAGCTGTAATGGACACGCTGCGTCGCGGCCAGTTTTTCGTGACGACAGGCGAGGTGCTGATGCCAAGGTTCACTGTAAACGGTGTTCAATCCGGCGAGGCTGCTGAAGTGCCCGAGTCGAATAGCGTTGAGGTCCAATTCGATCTGAAGTGGTCGTTCCCGCTGTCTTGCGCGCACATCATCACGGGTGACGGGAAATCCGTGAAGCGACAACAAGTCGATTTGCGCAACATCGGTTCGTTCGGCGAACAGAGCTTCCGCACCAAGGTCGACGTCGCCGGTCAGCGCTGGCTCCGAGTCGAAGTGTGGGACATCGCAACCAACGGAGTCTTTACACAACCAGTCTGGTTGCGCTAGACGCTGCCGGCGCGAAACGCAACGAGTGGCCGAAACGGCAGCCCGAGATGTGATGTGCCGCAGGCCGCCTTAACGCAGCACATCACATTGGCTTGCGCGTATCGGCGTAAATCGCAGCCTTGTTACCACAAACTCCCCGCGAAGTCTTCGCTGGTTTGCCAACTCGCCCCTGCCACGTTCTGGGAGACTCCCCGCAGGTTTGCAAGTCTATTTCCTCGCGATGGGTACGTCGAAGTAGTTCTCCAGTTCGTGACAGGCCATGCCCCACTCGCCCAACACATCCCAGGAGTCGAGGTTCGAGTACATCTCCAGCCCGCGCCCGCCGCGGGCGGCAGCGGCCGCGTCGACCTTACCGAGAGCCAGCTTGCTGTCGTACAGAAACTGCCACTGATACCAGACCGTCCCCGAACCCGGACCGGCAGTCTTGAAAGCCGAGTCGCGGACATACCACTTGTACTTGCGGGATACCCAGCCGAAATCCCGCCAAGCGCCGATGCTGCTACTGCCAGGCTGGTCGCCCCGTTCGACGGCGAGAGACCGGTTGCGATAATCCAGCACCCGCTGCGCGGCTTCAATGCGCGCCTGCAGATATTGGTCGGGTGTGTACTTCGTCGGGTGGGAGTAATAGTTGAGCACCGCCTCACGCCCACCCCGTTTGTGTTCCAGCAACACGCGGCGGACTTTCAACATGGCGTTCGCCACCTTGCTCGAGGTATGCGAATACAAGTAGATGTTGTTCCAACGCGGAGGCGCCTGATAGGCGCGGGCCAGCTTTCCCATCTCGGGCACGTTCGGTTGATCCTGGTGCATGTAACCGCCGTATTGCTTGATCTGTTCAGCCGTAATCGGCAGGAAAGGTATCATCTTGTGGGCAATTTGCACGCAGCCCCAGTTTGAGGCATCGGGCAGGTAGGCGTCGGGCAGGCCGGGGCGATACTGCAGCCCAGGATACGAAGGGGAGTCGGTCCAAACCGCCCCAATCGCCTGCCAGTCGGCCAGGTATTGTAGGTCCTGTTTACGGATGTACTCGTGTGTGGCATAGGCCCGCTTGAGCAACTCGATGTGCGCCTCGTCTCCATCCATCAAGTAGAGCCACGTCAGCAGTGGACCCACGTGCCAGGCCGTCACCCGCGTGTAGGGCAATTCGATCTCGTACGCGCGCGCCCGTGTGGGTCGACCGTCGCCGTGATACTGCTGGGACCAGCCGGCCACGTTACCCTTGCCAAGGTTCGCTTTCGCGATCCAGGGTCCCAGGTTGCCGAGCCTGGCGATGTATTTCT